>JAPLOD010000111.1 GCA_026692735.1 Planctomycetota bacterium
GCCCACAGGGCCGGATTCCACCGCAACAGCAGAAGACTCCAAACTGTCCGAACGAGTCGTCACCGCCAAGCGCCCCAACCACGTATGGCACGTCGACCTGACGGCTGTGCCTCTTGGCGGCTTCTGGGTGCCCTGGCTGCCATTCTCCCTGCCCCAGTGCTGGCCGTTCTGCTGGTGGATGGCCGTGGTCGTCGATCACTTCTCACGGCGAGTCATGGGCATCGCCATCTTCCGCAAGCAGCCCGACTGCCAACAGGTCATTGCCTTCCTTGCCAAGACCATTCGCCAAGCGGGAACTCCGCCCAAGTACATCGTCTGCGACAAGGGCTCGCAGTTCTGGTGCAAACGTTTCAAGCGATGGTGCAAGCGCCGCAAGATCAAGCCACGTTTCGGCGCCGTCGGCCAGTACGGCAGCATCGCGGTCATCGAACGGTTCATCCGGACCTTGAAGGACGAGGGCCTCCGACGCATTCTCATTCCCCTGACCCTCGGGAAGATGCGTGCAGAGGCCAATGCAATCATCGCTTGGTACAACACCTGTCGCCCGCACACAGCCCTGGGCGGCCGGACGCCTGACGAACGTTACAGGCGCGTCGCTTCCGCATGCCGAAGGCCGCGTTGGGAGCCCAGGCCACATTGGCCCAGTGATTCCTCGTGCGCCTCTCCTGTAGTGAAGGTCCGGGGCAAGCCAGGCGTCGATCTGCAACTCGTCGTGGACTTCCACCAGGGCCGAAAGCACCTGCCAGTCGTCACGCTGAGGCAAGTGGCGTAGCAGACTGCCTTCAGGAACTCGCCGCCGACCACGGGACCGCTCTGCGCCGAAGGCGCCGAACACGTACTCCGTGACTCGATACGGCGAGCCGGGGCCTCCGCGTTGCTCTATTCGGTTGCCAATCGCTTACCTCCACGGTCCTCAACGACCGCTGGAGCTACCCTATGGACTCCGGACGAAACTTCCTGGACCACCACAGTCTGCAAAGCAGATTTGTCGCAGGTGGGACGGAGATAGATTCCAGGGCACCTCGCGTATGTGGCTTTCCAGGAAGCGCAGATACGTCTGGAATGCAGCCTCCAGTGCCCCATTGCCCGATGGTGTTTCGCCCAGAATTATCGGCGTCCCGATATGCATGCGCGCCCGCATCCGCTCATCCACAAGGACCAGCACCGGCACCAGGGGCGCTCCCGTCAATCGGCCCAGAACCCAGGGGACACGACCGCAGCGAACCTGCCTGCCGAGGTACAGGCCCCTGAGGCCAGTGCCACGGTCGGCGTAATCGGCCACGTGCTGAATCCAATGGCCCTGGCAAAGCAGATCGTGGAGCCGCTTCAGGTGGATGCCCACCTCATCGGGCTGAGGATATGCCAGCACGCGCTGCGTCCAGCCGTCACGCCTCAACAAGAGCAGCTTCTCGGGCGAGACTTCTCGGCGCTGTATCAGCCGAAGAGGATACCCGAACTGGATCAGGATTGGTCCGATCCAGGCGTTCATGCCCGCATGGGTGCCCAGGATAATCGCGCCCGGCGGCGACTGGGCGATTCGATCGAGGATCTCCAGACCATCCGGCCGGAGGGTCTCCAGAAGCCACCGCCTCGAACGACGGGAAACGGGCGCATACGTGTTCCCTCCGACGCGTCGAATAGCCCTGCAAAGGCCGGCAGCGTGCCGCACCCGTTTGGACTGCGAGGTCGGCAGCAGCGGATGAAGCACCTCAAGCGTCTGTCGCCACACCTGCCGATGCCGCCACGCGTTCAGCCGACAAAGAAACGATACCATTCGCAGCAGCCACGCCAGCGGAAGCGTGCGAAACAGCAAGACCCTGGCCGAAGAGCGAAGAAAGCGCCGAAGGCCAATCTTGGCAGCAGTGGTAGGGTCATGGAAAATTATCTTCGGCAAGCGCTCACCCTTTTGTGCCGGAGGTGTTGGGCTCAGTAACCTTGTCCATCGCCCCGCGTGACAGGCTCTGCACAAAGATGATCTGCCGCGGCACCTTGAAGTCTGCCAGGTTCCGCGCGCAATACTCCTGCAATTCGACAGCCCCGACGTCCCCGCGCCGCACGACCGTGGCGTGGACTCGGTCGTTGCCCTCGGGGCTGCGGTGCGAAGCCACCAGCACGTCCGCTACCGCCGGGTGGCTCAGGAGGCAGTTCTCGACCTCCGCCGGCGAAACTTTTTTGCCGGCGATGTTTATTATCCGGCGACTCCTGCCTAGCACGTACAGTCCGGTTTCATCCAACCGTCCTATGTCTCCCGTCAGGATCCACTGCCCACGAAATGGACCATCGCCCTCACCGCCATGGCCGAGGTAGCCGGTGGCGCCGGCTGGGCTGCAAACGGCAATCTGCCCCTCCTGCTTCATCCCGGAAGGATTTCCATCGCAATTGCGTATCTCGACGCGGACTGACGCGTACAGCTTTCCCACCCAACCGGCGACTGGGGCCTGCACGCGCGGGTCTGTGACCGAGATCGGGCCGGTTTCCGTCGTGCCGTAGGATTGCGCGATCCCGATGCCGAGCTTCTGACGCACGCGGTCCAGGATGGTCGTGGGTAGAGACGATCCGGCCGACATGGCTAGTCGAATGGAACTGAAATCGGGCGGATCGCGAAACTCCGTTTCGGCCAGCATCCGGAACATGAACGGCGTGGCGGGCAGCGCGCTGATTCCCTCAGCGGCGACGAGGGCAACGACCTCGCGCGGCGAAAACGGCTGGATGTGCAATGTTGCCCCGGCGGTCAGTCCGGCCAGCAAAACGTTGAAGAGTCCAAAGCTGTGGAAGAATGGCAGGACCGCCAGGACGTGGTCATTCTCCAGGTACGGCAGCGTGCGAAGAAAGATTCCCACGGCGGCCCCGGCCTGAGAGGACGTCTTGGGGACGATCTTCGGCGGGCCTTGCGTCCCGGAAGAGAGCAGCAAGACGGCGATTCCGTCATCCGAGGCGGGCGCAGCGACGACGTCTCGGCCGCCGCTTGCGGCAGAGGCGCAAAGCTCTTTAAGCGGAGGCATGGGCAGCACAGGTGTGCCTGATGGACCAGTCTCGGTGGAGTCCGAGCTGCAGATGCGTACTGCCGCCTTTGCCATCTGGCAGTAGCGGATCGTCTCCGGACCCTTCAGCGATGGGTCCAGCATCAGGGCCGTCGAGCCGACGCGATCCAGTGCCAGCAGCGCTACTGGCACCTCAATGCAATTCCTCATCTGAATTGCCACGACACAGTTGGCCAGTCCTATCTGGCGCAGATGCCGGGCGAAACCTTCGGCAGCCCCCAGGAGCTGGCGATAATTCAGCGTACGGCCGGCTTCGACCAGGGCCGGCTTTTCTGGCAGGTGCGATGCTGCGTCGTGCAGTAGCCGATGCGGCGTCATTTCTTCTCCTGCCGCTTTGAGTTGACCAACCTGGTAATTGTCCCCACTGACCTCAACGCGTCGGCCTTCAGCAAGTCGTCGGCCGACAGCTCGATCTGGAATTCCTTTTCCAGCCCGACGAGTAGTTCCACCACGGCCACGGAGTCCAGGGCAAGCCCTCCGCCGACCAGCGGCGTATCCTCAGCCATCGCGACGTCCGCGCTGAGGCCCGTGGCCCGGACAAGCACCTGGATGACCCGATCAAAAGTCGAATCTGTCATTTCGCCCTCTCCCATTGGCGGCACTGATTCTCCTGCGACATTTCAGGTGGCTGCCAGCCTCGCGATGTTCGCTCCAGCCAGTGAACCGTTCGCGGCGGCTTGGGCGGCCGATCGGCGCCCGTCAGCGTCACCAGGACCGTATCCTGCCGGGGAACCAGCTCCTGCTCGACCTGGGCAATCAGGCCCGCAACGGCCGTCGCAGACGTATAGCAGATGTCGATGCCCTCCAACTGGCGGACCATCTGCCGCGCCGCTACGATCCGTGCCTGGTCGACAGCAACAATCGTGCCACCGTTTTCCTTGACGATGCGACGGACGTAGGGGTAAACGCGCGACGGATCACCACGCAGGATCGCCTGGGCGATGCCGGTAGGCCGCGGAAAGATGTCCTGTGGTCGGATCGTGTCCGACCCGGCTTGGAACGCCTTGGCCATCGGACAGCAGGTGTCCTGCTGGACGCAAAGCAACCGAGGAATCTTGGCGATCCGGCCCAGGGAGAGCAGTTCATTGGCGCCCTTATACACTCCGTAGACGCCCATGGCGGAACTGACCGCCTGGACGTACCAGTCGATGGCGCCTGGTACTGCCTCTGCCGCCTCGAGGAATGCCAACTTCAGACCCTCGCGCCGGGCAAGATTGAAGAAGCCCCCTTCCGAGACGATGCCGGTTCGCTGGGCGAAGGTCGCCGCCGCCTGCGAGGCCTCGACGAAGCTCGCTCCGCGCATCGCCCAGATCGTGATCTGCTCATCCTCGTCGACCTGCAGGCGGTCCAGGAAATCCTCAGCGCAGAACAGGTGCAGCCTGCATTGCGGATAGAAACGAACGAGCTGCCCCAGCGCGGTCGAACTGTTGCCGGTCGAGGCGGCGGAGAACTCGCGGACGCCATACTCCCGGAAACACGACAGGACCACAGCCGCCATCCGATCCTTTGTTGTTCGTGTCGGCAGGACCGTCTCGTCCTTCAGATAAAGCCGCGGCAGGCCCAACTTCCGGCCGAGCCGCTCGGCATGCCGTGTGGGCGTCACGCCGTGCTGCGCCGGCAGAAGATGCTCGGAACTCTCCAGCGGGAGCAGATCAAAGTAACGGATGTACGGATTGTCCGACTCGTGTAGTCGGACGCTGCCCAGGTCGTACTCCACGTCGATCATTGAGCCGCATCGGCAGAGCGTGGCGAAACCTTTTGGAGGTTCAGCCCCACAGGTCACGCAACGGCGATGGACCGTTTTTCTGTATGGCCTGCTCATGCTGGCAATCCTCCGGCAGCAGTTGCATAAATCACGTTGGCGCGGGAGGCAAATCCACAGCATGCACCGGCTGGGCAGTTGCGCCGCAACCACTCTAGGCCTTGCTCCAGCGACTGCATCGGCTCCAGGCCAAGACAGCGGACCTGCTCCTCCGGCAGGCCGCTCCACAGCGCGATTCGCGCCTTTCGCAACGCACTTCGCAGAAGAATCGAATTGTGGCCCGCCAGGTCATATTTGGCCTGGACTGCCACCTTAAGCTGCTCGTCCGATTCGATCGCCGCCCAGTGCAGGAACTGCTTCTTCATGCCTTCGGGACAACTTGCCACCCAGAGGATCGCCCCGCCCGGCCGGACGACTTCCTGCACGTCCAGGACCGCCTTTAGCGCCTGCGTGAAATTGCAGTCGTAGGGCGCGCCGCCGGCGCTGCATATAACCGCGTCCAGCGGCTCCGGCAGCACGACCTTCAGCAGTCGCTCAGCCTCGGTACAGCCGGCTAAATGAGCGACCTCCAGCTCGCCGGCGACGGCGTGCACGAGACGGTCTTCCCAATCCAGCAACGTGTTGAGGACGAACGTGGTGCCTGCCATCCGCGCCGCCTCGACCATGTCCAGGTGAACCGGATTGCCCTCGAGGCTGCATGGCCTCATCCGCCGGTGGATTCCGCCTTCCGGCGCAAGCGTCAGCCGATGATTTTGCAGAATCGTCTCGAACGCGGCCACCCCGGGAAGTAGCGCCTTCCTGCCGCCGCCAAACCCGGCGAAGTAATGCGGGATGATCCTGCCCGTCAGGATTCTCAAGTCGGCTTCGACGACCGCCTTGGCCAGCGCGACCTGTGTGCCACGGCTGGTCGCACCCAAGAGGTTGAACTCGCCGGCTGGGCCGCAATCGTGCTCGCGCCATCGCAGGCGACTGGTCGCTTGCTGACCAAGGACGCCCGCCACCTCCTGCGGCGTGTGCTTCGCATGCGTGCCGGTTGCCAGGATTACCTCGATTCGCTCATCGGGTATCCCCGCGGAATTGAGTTCTTGCAGGATCAGAGGCAGACAGAAAGCCACCCCCGCCACTCGGTCCTTGCCGGGCACCAGGATGGCGGCGGTGCGGGCACCGCGGGCGAGTTTGTGCAGCGGTGGGCAGCCAATGGGCTGCTCCAGCGCGCGGCGGATGACTTGCTCTGGCGAGAGGCGACAATCGACAACTGGCGGCTGGATGAGCCGCAACGGTTGCGCCACGGGCAGGCGGAAGCGATGAGAACTCGCGCCGAATCCTATTTGGTAATCAGACGCCAATGGTCCGCCTTTCATTCGTCCGCCTCAGACCCTTCCACCAGGGGCGCGATCCCTCGGCGATCTGAATCTCGGGGCGAAGAGTCAGTTCGCCGCTCTGCGGGTCGGGAACATAATCCCTGCCGGCGAGCAGCCAGCGCGGGCCCGTGCACACGCCGCCAATCCAATCCATCAATTGCTTGCGCGGCTGCTTTAAGTGTGGAAAGAAGTAATCATAGCTCTTGACCGCCCGAAAATCGTTATCCAGCACCAAGTCGGCGTAAGGCTTTGTGGCGTTAATAACGCCCTCGCTTCTGGCCAGGTCGTAGGACTTGGAGCAACTGGTGACGATCATCCCGTCATAGAAACGGACCACGTCGTTGGCCAGGTGCTTGCCGCAGAAATCCATCGACTCGACCAGCGTCTCCCGCGTCTCACCCGGGCCTCCGACGATGAGGCAGGTGTCGAAGGGAATTTTGTGCCGCCGAAGCACCGCGATCGCCTCGGCCACCTGCTTAGTGTCCATGTTCTTGCCGTAACTCTTCAGCACACGGTTGCTGCAGGAATCGGGAGTCAGCGTCAGGCCGATACAACCCGACCTTTTCATGGCGGCGGCCAAGGCATCGCTGATGGCCACGGGCGTCACCTCGGCGATCCATTCAATCTGCAACCTCGCCTGAAGAATCGCGTCGCATACTTCAAGGGCATGATCGATGGGATGATTGAAAGTGCTGTCGACGAAAAAAAAGTGCCTTACGCCCCGCGTGTCGCGGTATGCCAGCATCTCCGCAATCACGTCGTTGATCAGGCGGAAGCGGTAGCACTTGCCTTCCAGCCTTGCGGCCGTGCAGTAAATGCAGTCCATGGGACAGCCGCGCTTCGTCTGAATGGGCACGAAACCGCCGCCCTCGTAGTAGCAGTCGCGAAAGTTGTTGACCAGATCGCAGGCCCCCACGCCGACGGCCGCCAGGTCCTGCACGCGGGCCGGCTGAATGGCGTGCCAAGCGTCAGCCGCGGACTCGGTAATCAGCCCATCGATTGCCGGCAGTTCCTTCCCAGCCTGCAGTGCATCGACCAAGGCCGGGAGCGATTCCTCCGCCTCCCCAATGATTCCAAAGTCCGGCTTTGCGGATTTGAGATAGAGTGCCGGCTCGATTGAGAACGCCGTCCCGCCCATGACGATCGGCGAGCTGCAAAGCGTCCGAAACATCCGGACTAGGCGCGCGTCGTAAAAGGCCGAGTAGTACTCGATCAGCCGCAGCGGGTTGCTGGGCCTGCGGGCGGCCCATATGTTGCGGCACGAAATGCCGATCACGTCCGGGTAGAACTCCCCGAGCAACTCGCCCAACTCACGCCGCAGCAGTGGCAGATCCTCCTCTTGCGGCAGGACGTGGCTAAAGGCCTGCCGAATTCGCACGTCATGTCCCCGCCTCCGCAGGACTCCTGCCAGGCTGGTCAATCCCGCCGGTGCCGGGGTCAATCCGTAACCTGACTTGGCACATCGCGTGATATTGCCATTTATCAGCAGAATGTTCATGAACCGGGGTCCCGGAAATGTGGAGACATAAGCGAAGATTCTATTGGGATGGCATCAGAAGGCAAGGCACAGCATTAACAAACCAGCAACTTTTCTTTGATTAACCCAACTTTCGCAGTTTGTCCCGCTGGCGTGGAATTTTCGGGCGATTTTCGCGCGTAAGTCCCGGTAGTACCGTCAGAGGGGGGCGTCAGACGGCTGTAGTGCAGACCTGCTGTCCAGCCGAAAAACCCCATCTGGTGAATTAGTCCAGCGTTTTTCGGCCCGCACAATTCCCGAACAGATATGGGGCTCTTGACCGCACAGAATCACGTGGTAAGCTATGGCCTCATCGAAAGTAACGAGGCTCAGGAGGCTTACCATTGCCAGACCGAGCTTGCCACACATCCCTGTGCCCTCAGGATGGCTCACGTTGCGCCTCGCCGGCCAAGGTCCGGGGCAAGCCAGGCGTCAACCTGCAACTCGTCGTGGACTTCCACCAAGGCCGGAAGCACCTGCCAGTCGTCACGCTTAGGCAAGTGGCGTAACGGCAGGATGGCCGGCCTGTCGCCCATCGCACCAACCTGTCCCCCCGAAAAACCCCATCTGCCTCTTCGGATGAGACGAACAGCCCATTTCGGACCGGCGTTCGCGAGCAGAGTCGGCAAGTTCCGGGGCTGAAGCTTGATCGTTTGCGGCCATATGTGGCCTTGTAGTGAAGGACTGGCCGACGAGAGCGCAGACTGGTCGCTTGGAGCACGAGCAGAATAGCCCAGCCCCCCTGCTGCTACGCCGCCACTCGCTGATACCGATGGTGCAGTCCGCCCAGGATCGGCGTGGAGATCAGCTTGGTCGGCCCGACGATCTGAGCATCAGCCTTTGTCTGCGGAATCGGCGTGTCGCCATCGAGACCTTGGTGCGGCCGGGCAGCATGGTAGTACTCCTCGATGAACTCCCGCAACAGCCGCTCCATGTGGCCTTGGCCCAGGACGATCACATGATCCAGAAGCTCTCGGCGTAGGGTTCCCACGAACCTTTCCACAAATGGATTCTGCCAATGGCTGCGCGGCGACCTCTTCGGGCGTGAAGATCGGCTGGGGAG
>JAPLOD010000112.1 GCA_026692735.1 Planctomycetota bacterium
CCGGCAGAACGCCGGCGGCCGGTCGCAGCTTGCCCAGCCGCCTCCGGGCGTGATCCTGACCATCCGCAACGACAGCGGCTCCGACCGCGGCCGCTTCGAGGTTTTGGGCCTGGATGAGCCGGTCTTCCCGCCCGAGGACAATACCGCCGATATGTCGCGCGGGCCTGTCATGTCGTGCGTCTACCCCGTCGATCCCGACCACCTGGGCGCGTTCGTCGTGCTGCTGGAGCCAATCGCCTCTGGCGCCCTCGGCCGGGCCATGTTTCAAGGCGCAGTGCCCGTTCAGGTGGATTTCGCAGATACCGACCCAGACACCTGGGCGGACATCTCCGACGGCGTGGCAGCCAATCTGAAAGCGATGGCGACCGGTTCCGCGAAGATCCTCTGGCGTACCGGCGATCCGGGCGACACCGGCGTCGAGTGGTGCATCTGCGAGCTGACCGGCGGTAGCGACAGGTGTGTGGCGGTTACGTCGGAGGATTCGACGCCCGGTGCCCTGCGGTCCACCGACGAGGAGGCCGATGACAAGCCCCACAAGGTCGTCGGTGACGATGAGGAGCAGATTGACGAAACGCCCGCTGACGGCGGCTGGATCGCCTGTGAGGTGCTGGGAGCGGCCGATGCCAACCAGCAGCTCGTGATCGGCCACAAGCACACCGGCGAGACGCTGGTCACCACCGCATACGGCGACCCTTGCGGCGTCAGTAACCTTCGTTTCGACGCCGGGCACTGCGTGGCGTTTCAGAAGGGGTTTCACAATATGGGCCAGCCCTGGTGGTTTGACGCCTTTACAGGCGAGGAGCTGTCATGAAACCCGTCATCGACGTGCACTGCCATCGACAGCAGACAAATCCGGAACTGGAGGCATGGCTGGAAACCGTCGCCCGAAACCATCCCGTGCGTAAGGTTATCTCGCGGTACGACATCTGCACAGCCCGCCGGCAGAGCCTGGCGAACTTCATCTGTAGCGACGTGCCGGCAGGCTACACGCACCTGATCCAGTTCGACGACGACATGGTGCCCGTGCCGACGACGGAGCACATTCTTGTTGAGCCTGGCGATCTGGTCTACTGCGGATACGCTGGTCGGGCGGGTAAGCACGGCCATTACGGCGATGGCGACTTTGGCTGCGGGTGCTGCCGGATTTCTGCGGAGCTTGCGGCGAAGCTCGACCTGGCGGCCAGCTTCGACTTCGGCTTCAACGAGGACCGCACGGAAGTGACCCGCTGCGAGTGCCGGGTCTTCAACGACCAGGCCCGCCGCCTGGGCTACAAGTCCCGCATGGTCGGCGTGGTCGGCCACTGCGTGAACATCGTGATCGTCCCGACTGACAAGGGCGTCATCCAGCGATGGCCGGCGGGCGGATAATTCTCTTCCCTGCCTGGCCTTTGGGCTTGGTCTTCCCCCGGACCAGACCTTCTTTTCCCTCCGTGGTGCGACCAGACCTGTCATACCCCTTGTGGATAATGCTTGGCGATGTGTTGAGGCCTGCCACCTTCGTGAGGTGCCGGGCACGTGCTTGTGGCCGAGAGAGATTTGAAAGAGATTTTGAAAGAACCTTGCCGAACCGCCAGAAACGTGTAGACTGAAGCCCACGTATCTGAACGTGGCGGGTAGGTGTAAACAACTGGGAAAGGGTTCGTCCATGTCCGAGACGAATTGCCTGGGTTTCAAGGTTCCGAGAGCGGCCGCAAATGGGCGTCGGCTTCGCAGGGCGGATGCGCAGCGCGGAGCCCATGGGATTGGGCAACCCTAGCAAGCGAAGGAACTGGGGCGAACTATGCCAATGCAGACCTATTCGGATTGGTTTCATTCTGTCACCTGCCAGAAAACGCATCCCTGGCAACTCGATCTGGCTAATGATCCGGACTGCCGCAACCGCCTGATCCGTATCCCCACGGGAATGGGCAAGACGCTGGGGGTGTTCCTGGCTTGGCTTCGGCACCGTGTGCAACTCCATGATCTCAACTGGCCTTGTCGCTTGGTCTGGTGCCTGCCCATGCGGACTCTGGTGGAGCAGACAGCCGACGCCTATCGGGAGGTTCTGGAGAAGCTGGGGCTGCTCTGGGATGGTACCTCGGAACATGACGGCAAGGTTGGCGTTCACGTCTTGATGGGCGGAATCGACTCAGGTGAGTGGCACCTGTATCCTGAATGCCCCGCCGTTCTCATCGGCACACAGGACATGCTGCTTTCCCGAGCCCTCAACCGCGGCTATGGCTGCGGCCGAGCACGCTGGCCAATGGAGTTCGGCCTTCTCCATTCTGATTCGCTGTGGGTCATGGACGAGGTTCAGCTCATGGACGTGGGGCTGGCCACATCCGCACAACTCCAGGCGTTTCGTGATCAGGACGGCCCAAAAGGCCTGCGACCATGCCATACCTGGTGGATGAGCGCCACGTTGCGGCCGGATTGGCTCAAGAGCGTGGACACGGCCAATCGCTACCCCGACTGGATTCGCGACCTTTGCTTCGTTCCCTCGGTGCAACGCTGCGGCGGCTTGTGGGCCGTGACCAAGGAACTAGCCACCGATGCCATTGATGAAAAGGATGCCAAAGGATTCGCTCAACGGATCCTGACGGAGCACGGAAGCACGCTTGCGGGCGAGTATGGCCGCATTACCTTGGTCGTTTGCAACACCGTGGCTCGCGCCTGCGCAACTCATGACGCGCTGATGGCGGCCGGGCGAAGCAAAGGCATCGAACTGGTCCATAGCCGTTTCCGACCGGCCGAGCGTGAGGATTGGCGGGAGCGATTTTTAAGCCGCATCAGTTGTACCCCCGACGCCGACCGCATCATCGTGGCCACGCAAGTGGTGGAAGCCGGCGTGGATATCTCGGCCGGTTGCCTGATTACTGAACTGGCGCCATGGCCCAGCCTTGTGCAGCGTTTCGGTCGCTGTGCGCGTTATGGTGGAAATGGCCGGGCGGTGGTGATCGACCGCGGGCGGGCGGAAAAGATAGTTCTGCCCTATTCGCCCAACGAACTTGAAAGTGCTTGGGAATCGCTGCAAGTCCTACGCGATGTGGGCATCGGCAGTCTGGAGGCCTATGAAGAGTCCCTCGAACCGGCTGCCAGCGCCAAACTCTATCCCTATAACCCCTCGCACCTTCTACTTCGCCGCGAGTTCGACGAGCTTTTCGACACCACGCCGGACTTGACCGGCGCTGACCTGGACATCAGCCGCTTCATACGCTCGGGCGATGAACGCGACCTGCAGGTCTTCTGGCTGGAGGTGGAGAAGAATCAGAGCCCATCACCGGATCGTCAGCCTCAACGCAACGAACTGTGCGCGGTGCCCTTCCTCAAGGAGGCCCGCAACTGGCTCTGTGGAGAGGAGACGAAGACGGGCCGCAAGCCGAAGCTTATCGACCGTATGCGCAAGCGGGTTTGGGTCTGGGACTGGCTCGATGGCGACTGGATCGAGGCCACCCGCGCCAGTCTGTTGCCCGGCCGCATCGTCTGCGTTGCCGCCGCCTGCGGCGGTTATCAACCGCAACGCGGATTCGACCCCATGTCCCGCAATCCGGTTCGGCCAGTCCCGCCAGCATCCATCCCGGACGATGTCCAGGCCTTGGGCCAAGCCGACGACCAACAGGACGGCGAAGCCATGAGCGTTCATGATTGGAAGACGATTGCCTGCCACAGCACAGAACTGTCGGATGCCCTCGACAAGATGACAGAATCGCTTGGGCTGCCGCAGGAACTGCGAAAAGTATTGATGCTTACCGGGCGTTGGCATGATCTGGGCAAGGCGCACCCGGCGTTCCAAGGCGCTATTCTGGACTCCGCACGACCCGACCGGGCCGATTTGGCGAAAGCGCCCAAGTTGGCCTGGTTGCGCCCCCCGGGCACCTATCGGTTCCGCGACGGCAGCGATACCCGCCCAGGCTTCCGGCACGAGCTGGCAAGCGCGATGGCGCTGTTCGCGGTGCTGGAACACTACGCCCCGCAGCACGCCGCCCTGCTGGGTCCATGGTCCAAGGTTATGGCTGCCATGGGCAATCAGCCAGCCGTTGCCGCCCCATCCAACAATCCGACGCCCTGTGTGCAAGACGTCCTCGGCTGTTCAGCAGAAGACTTCGACCTCTTGGTCTATCTCGTCGCCAGCCACCACGGCAAAGTCCGTGTCGCACTGCATGCCTCGCCGAAGGATCAGGACTATCGTGTCCACGACGGCCGCGGCTTGCCGATACGTGGCGTGCGCGAAGGTGATCGACTGCCTCCCGTGGTAATCGCACCGGACTCGCCGCCACTACCGGAACTGGCCCTGACGCTGGAGCCGGCGATACTCGGACTATCCGCGCGGACCGGTGCAAGCTGGCGCGAGCGATGCCAGGGGCTGATCGACCGCTATGGCCCTGCGGCATTGGCATACATGGAGGCATTGTTACGTGCTGCCGATGTCCGAGCCTCGCGGCTGAAGACCGGTGATCCGGCCCTGCCTCTGGAGGTCTCGAAATGACCATACACCCGCATGACCTCACCGGCTGCGCCCCTGCACCGTTGGCACATTACCTCAAGGCGCTAGGCATCCTGCGCCTGGTCGCCGAACAGGCTGACCCACACGCTCGCGGCTGGTGGCAGGATGAGCATTTCTGCCTGCTCACCCGGCTGGACCGGCAAGAACTGGAGCGGTTCTTCCTGGAGCAGTATTCGCCGACGCCGTTTGTTTCGCCTTGGAACAAGGGATCGGGCTTCTACAGAGCCGAGGATCCCGGGTTAGCACCTCTGGAGAAGTCCCAAGCCGCTCGTTTCGGGGACTTCAGAAAAGGCATCGAGCAGGCGAAAGCCCTGCTCAAGGAAGTCGCCAACGCTGACGCAGCGATTCGTGCCATCAAATCGCGTACAAAGACGAACAAGGCTTTCCAATCAGCAGAACAACGAACACTCTTGAAGAGAAGTCATGCCTTCATCGAATGCAGGGACGGACTTCAGAAGCAACGGGAGAAGAAGTACGTCTCGCCGGACCAGCAGCGAGACCTGGAAGCCGAGATCAAAACGCTGGATTTGCTCATCAGCGAAGTGCAAAACCCGCCGACAAAGGCAGAAGTTGAACGATTAAAGAATATGCCCGGTTACAAACGGGTACTGGCGTGTGCGGATCGGCACTTCAAGTCACTCAAAGCGACGTTGATCCCCGATTGTCGTCGCGCTTGGCGCGGCAAGAACGCTGACTGGCTGTCTGCGGCCGTCGTGCTTGATTCCAGTGGGGATGCCACGTGGCCCTCCCTGTTGGGCACTGGTGGTAATGACGGCAATCTGGACTACACCAACAACGCCATGCAGCGCCTCGGCGAGATGTTCCGTCTGGACGATCCGCAAGGCCACCCGCGCGAACACACTACGGCGTTGCTTCGCGATGCCCTATGGTCGGAACCATCGAAGGAACTGACGGACAACGCCATCGGGCAATTCCTACCGGGCAGCGCCGGTGGTGCGAACAGTACGACTGCTGCGGACGGTTCACCTTTGGTCAATCCGTGGGATTTCATCCTGATGCTGGAGGGTGCGATTCTCTTCAGCGCCCGAGCGACCCGGCGGCTTGATCCGCAAAGTTCTGCCCGTGCGAGCGCGCCGTTTGTCCTGTACGCGCATGCTGCGGGGTATTCCTCACCCGGTGATGAGAAAAGCCAGCGAGGTGAGCAATGGATGCCGCTCTGGGCTCGGCCCACCATCCTCAGCGACCTGACGGCTTTGCTGGGGGAGGCACGATTGCAGCTCGCCAGACAGACCGCCAATCGCCCGGTCGATGCCGCGCGGGCAATTGCACGACTGGGGGTCGCGAGGGGCATTGATGCATTCACACGCTACGGCTATCTGGAACGTAACGGCCAGTCCAATCTTGCCGTCTGTCTCGGCCGCATCCATGTCTGCCACCGTCCCCGGGGCCGCCTGATCGACGACCTGGGCACATGGATGGACCGCCTTCATTACGCTGCTACCCCACGTCCGAAATACACACCCCCAGCCCGGCTGGTTCATGCTGAACGCCGTTTGGCCGATGCGGTATTTGCGGTGCTCACACATGACGATAGCCCTGACCGCTGGCAGGCGGTGTTGCTTGCGGCGGTTGCGGTCGAGTGTATTCAGGCCGCGGGCACCGCGATTGAGGCTGGGCCGATCCCCCCGCTTGATCCTGATTGGGTTAAAGCGGCCAACGACAACAGCCCAGAGTTTCGGCTGGCCCTCGCGTTGGGCAGTGCTGCGTCAGACTACTCGCGCCAGGGACGGCCCTTCGATCCGATCCGCCACCACTGGCTGCCGCTCGAACGTGGCGCACGTCGCTTTCAGGTCCACGACAAGCGACTTGCTCACGATCCTCGCGTCGTGATGACCGGGCGCGACGCCCTAGCCGACTGTGCCGCGCTGGTTCAGCGTCGCCTCATCGAAGCCCGTATGCCTGGTACGCGAAGCCAGCGACGGCTCCCTCTTATTGCTGCCGCTGGCTGCTCTGCGCATCTAACCGATCTGGCTCACCTTCTGGCTGGAAGTGTGGATGTGCCACGCGTGCTGGATCTGGCGCGGGCATTCATGGCCCTCCGCTGGGAGCGATGGACAACCGATGCCGCGCCACGCCTGGCCGGGGCGGGCCCCATACCGGATGAGGCATGGTTGGCATTGCGACTGGCGTGTCTGCCCTGGCCACTGGACAAGAACCGCGATATCCCCGCGGAACCTGGCATGATTCGCCGTTTACCCGCCGGTGACGCCACTGGCGCCGTTGGACTGGCACTGTCGCGCCTTCATGCCTCGGGTCTGCGTCCGCCACTGCAATCCGCCTTCGCTGATCCGCCCACTGCCCGTCTGTGGGCTGCCGCTCTCGCGTTTCCTATTGACCATGGCAGCGCCCGTCGCGCCGCCGCATTGCTTGCCCCTAACTCCTACGGAGACCACCATGATTGACCTGAAGCCACTGGAAAATGTCAGCCGACTGTTGTTCACCGTTCCCCTGAAACCTGTACAGGGCGATCGCTTCCAGCCTACGGGGTTTCCCAGCCTGGGGGCCGCCACCTATCAGACTAAGGATGGCGCCAAGCTCCTGGTTGAGAGCGCACAGAGCATGGCCAACCGGCTGGAGACGACCTGCTGGGACGTCAACGCCAACACGCCGGTTGTGCCCCTCGCTGGCATCAGCCACGTCACCGTTACGCGCAAGGGCAAGTTCCTCACAGACTCGATGCTGGAGGCCCACAGGATCAACAGTCCATACCTGCTTAAAGGCAAGGATCAATCATTCTTCAATCAGTTCAAGGAAGACTTGGGCGGCCTTGAGGAAGGTCCCATCGACCGAAAGAAGCTGGCGGAGATTCTCCTGCGCTACGACTCAGGTAGTCTGATCCACGGAGTGTTCCTTGCCCAGAAGGAACTCGCTGGAGGCCGTTTGCGTATTGCCCGCGCTTTGTCAGCTTTTATTGAGGCCACTGGCGTACGTGTTGCCGCATCAGGTGGTGTGAAGAACGATCATGTGCATCCCGGCAAGGTAGATGGCGACACCGAGAATCGCTTCGGCAACATACCCTTCTCCCGTGATGAGTTCACGGCCGAATCCATTGATTGCCAGGTTAATCTCGATCTGGCGCAGATCCGCGGTTATGGCCTGGGCGAGAATGCCTCGAAACTGCTGATCTTGCTGGCCATGTACCGCCTGCGTCGATTGTTCGATGGCGACATGCGGCTGCGCACCGCCTGCGATCTCGAGCCAGTCAGCCGCGAGAAGATCGTCGCCAACCGACCGGCCGGGTTCGTCTTGCCCTCCCTCGCCGACCTGGAGACAGACCTGCCGTGTGCCATCAAGGCTTGTAAGGAGTTGATGAAGCACACGACGGTGGCCTTTGAAGATGAACTTAAGAAGGCCAAAGACGCGGCCGCCGCGACTGATGACAATGCCGAAGACGCCACGGAAGACGCTCAGAACGAAAAGGACTAATCATGCCCACCCTTTTGCTGCGTTTCCCGGGCGGGCGTTACCACGCAACGCCCTGGGGCTACCACGTTAACGAAGGCCAGATTGAATGGCCGCCCAGCCCCTGGCGGTTGCTGCGCGCACTGATCGCCTGCGGCTACGCCGCGCTGGGCTGGCAAACCGTACCGCCCGTCGGACGGCGTCTGATTGAGGTCCTGGCCGGCACGCTGCCGACCTTCCATCTGCCTCCCGCCAGTCCCGCTCATAGTCGGCACTACATGCCATTGGGCAAATTCAAGAAGTCTTCCGACAGGACTGGTCTTACATTTGCGGCCACAGGCAACCAGCGAGCGGATGTTGACAACTACTATGTTGAGGATACCACCCTTGTCTTCGACACTTGGGCTAACGTTGGCAATGGCGCCATGGTGATTAAATGGGACTGCATGCTGGATGATGAGGCCATGGACTTGTTTTCCACTCTGGCTGATAATCTGGGTTACCTCGGCCGCAGTGAGAGCTGGGTAGAGGCACAAGCCATCGGCGATGACTCTTCGCTGCCGCCGGATAACGATGCCTATGCACACGTCGAGGGCCACAACCCCGGCCCAGGTTGGGAACAGGTGTCGTTGATGGCCGCTGAAGAACCGGGTCGTTATTCTACCTGGCGGCACCAAGCGGTGGAAACAGCCCTTGCTGATTACCCGTTGCCGGAAGGCAAGAGGAAGCCGACCCAGAAGTGCCTGAATGACCGCAACAAGGCCGTCGCGCCTTATCCCGAAGACTTGCTCGACTGTCTTCAACGCGACACCGCTTGGTGGAAGCAGCACCGTTGGAGCCAGCCGCCCGGATCGCGCAAGGTGCTGTATTGGCGTCGTGCGGATGCTTTGGTGGTCGGTGTTCCCCAGCAGGCCGCTCGCCCCCATGCGAAGCCTGTCACCGCCATGCTGCTGGCTTTGACCACCACCAGCGGCAATCGTTCGGCCCTCCCGCCATGCGCTCGCACGCTGCCCCAGGCCGAACTCTTCCATGACGCCGTCATACGACTCGCCGCCAACGGGGGGCGTGTCCATTGCCCCGAACTGACCGGCAAGGATGACGCCGGTAATCGCTTGAAGGAAGGCCACCGTCATGCCCACATCCTCCCTGTGGACCTTGATGGCGACGGCCGAATTGATCACTTCATCGTGTATGCGTTGATGGGATTGAGCGATGTTGCCCAGAACGCGATTCGCAGACTGAAACGCACATGGACCAAGGGTGGTGTCGGCGATTTACAACTCGCCTTGGCCGGGGCCGGTGATCTTGCCGCCCTGCGCCAACTTCCAGACCCTCTTGGTACGCAGATCAAGAGTCTGCTTGGTCCGCCCGAAGGTTCCCGCGTGTGGTCCAGCATGACACCTTTCATTCCGCCGCGCCACCTGAAATCCCGAGGCGCCAATAGCCTAGTCGGTCAGATCAACGCCGAATTGGCGTCGCGTGGCCGACCATCGGCTGATCGTGTTGAAGTCTTGCCTTGGGGCAGCACGCTTGCTCTACGGCATTACGTCCGCCGGCGTCGACGAGGCGGCTCGCCATCCCCGGTGGACATCGGTTACGCCCTGCAACTGCACTTTCCTGAACCTATTATTGGCCCACTTGCGCTTGGCTACGCCAGCCATTTTGGTCTCGGTCTCTTCGCGGCGATACCGGAGGAGCCGTGCGTTGACCTTAGACTCGATGCGAGGTAGTCATGCTTGACAGTACCTCGGAAGAACCATCCGACCTTCTCCCACTTCGCATGCTCAACGAGTATGCCTACTGCCCGCGGCTGTTCCACCTTATGCACGTCCAAGGCCGCTGGGCCGATAATGCCTTCACTGTCGAAGGACGAAACGTCCACCGTCGAGTCGACCAGCTCGACCACATCCTGCCGGATGCCTCCGCCCCACCTGCCGAGGCGCCCCTCACCGATGCGGCGGGCGGCGAAGGCGACCGCCCCGAATCCGTTGCGCCAGTCGGCGATGAGCCGCCCGCCGTCAGCCGCTCCATCCCCCTCGGCTCCGACACGCTCGGCCTCACCGGCAAGCTCGACCTCGTCTCCACCGCCGATGACCAGGCCGTGCCCGTCGAGACCAAGCGCGGCCGCGTGCCGGACAATGAGCAGCGATGCTGGGAACCCGAAAGAGTCCAGCTCATGGCCCAGGGCCTTCTGCTCCGCGAGCACGGCTACCAGTGCGACCACGGCGTGCTCTACTTCGCCGGCTCCCGCACCCGTGTGGATGTGCCATTCACACCAGAGTTGGAGGCCCGCACGCTCGAGCTGATCGCCCAGGCCCGCCAGGCCACCGGCAACCCCAACATGCCCCCGCCCCTGGATGCCAACTCGTTCTGTGCGGCAGCATCTCCGTGTCCGCCCAGACCCTCCACCTGCTCTGCCAGGAAGGCATCCCCGTCGTACACCTGACCATGGGCCACTGGTTCTGCGGCATCACCACGGGAATCACGCTGCGCAACGCCTACGTCCGCGCCGCACAGTTTCAGGCTGCCAGCGAGCCCGCCAGGTGCCTCGCCCTGGCCAAGGCTATCGTCGCCGCCAAGGGCGCCAATCAGCGAACGTTCCTCCGCCGCAACGCATCGCCGCCTCCAACCGCGGATCTCGACCAGATGGCCGAACTGCTCACCAAGGTCGAGCATGCCCACGCCCTGGACCAACTGCTTGGGCTCGAAGGCAATCTTGCCGCACGCTACTACGCCAACTTCTCCGCCCTGCTTT
The DNA here is from genome assembly GCA_026692735.1 of Planctomycetota bacterium. Classification (GTDB taxonomy): domain Bacteria; phylum Planctomycetota; class SZUA-567; order H5-PLA8; family H5-PLA8; genus JAPLOD01. The sequence continues at coordinate 10,662 of JAPLOD010000112.1, forward strand.
CCCCACGCGACTTCGACTCCTCATGGGAGTTCACCAACCGCAACCGCCGCCCGCCCAAAGACCCCGTCAACGCCTTGCTCTCCTTCGGCTACGCCATGCTCGCCAAGGAATGCACCATCGCCGCGATGTCCGAGGGCCTCGACCCATGGTGGGGCCTGTACCATCAGCCACGCCACGGCCGGCCCGCGCTGGCACTGGACCTCATGGAAGAGTTTCGACCGCTCATCGTCGATAGTGCCGTCATCACCGCCATCAACACCGGCATGGTGACGGCCGGGAGTTTTGTCCGCTCCCAGGCGGGCTGCATGCTCACCGATACCGGCCGAAAGGCCTTCATCCGCGCATACGAGGCCAGGCTCGACCAACTCGTCACTCACCCGGTATTCGACTACCGCTGCTCCTGGCGTTCGATCATCCGCCTCCAGGCCCGCCTGCTGGCCCGCTGGCTTATGGGAGATGTGCCCCAGTACTCCGGCATGGTAACGCGGTAGAAAAAAACCATGAGAAACCGCTATCTCATCGCGTATGATGTGGCTGATGACAAGCGGCGAAACCGCATCTTCAAGACCCTCATGGGCAACGGCGACCATGTGCAGTTCAGCGTATTCCTGTGTGATCTCAGCGACGTGGAACTGGCCCGCATTAAGGGCAGCCTGACCGAGGCGATTAACCAGCGACAGGACCAGATCATCGTCCTCAACCTCGGCCCGGCCGACAGTCCTGTGGGCATCAGGCTCGAATGCATCGGCATGGCCTACTCGCCACCCGCTAGGGTGATGGTGATATAGAGGTTTCGAGCGGTCCAGTGATTCGATATTCCCGGCAGCCGCTCGAACCCGTTGACAACTAAAGAGTTGAGAAGGATAAATGCGCCTTGCCAAACCGTCCTGACAGTTGGATAATCACCACCGCTCGAAAACGGCCCTGTAGGTCGTTGTGCTGCCGCCAGTTGCGAGGGCGGCTATTTCCGCGTCATCGATGACGCGGCCCCATTGAAGCGGTATACTGGGGTTGTGACGGGGCCAATCGCTACGCCGCGTTGATCGCGGACTCGATCTCGCCGAGGACGGACATGACATGCTCGAAGGTCGGGGCCGGGCCAAAGATCATTTCCTGCATGCTCTGGTAATCCCGCCGCAACTCGCCAAGCCGGGAATCAGGCGGAACAAGCCTCAGCGTGCCGGGACGGGCCTCCGCATACTTCGCCGCCGCCGAGGCAAAGAAGATGCTCTTATGCTCGGCCACTTTCAGCAGTAGGTCCGTGTTCTTCATCGCCTCGCGGCCGACGCCATGTTCGTACATTCGGACCAGATCGTAATAGTGGCGCGACTGCCGGTCGCGCAGAACCTTGTCCGCCGGCGCATGGTGCCAGACGTGCAGGATCGTCGCCTTTTCCCAGAAGGTGCGTTCGGCCGCGAGAACGTGTACGGAGCACGTCGGGGTCAAGAAGATGCGGGGAAAATCTTCTGCCGCGTAGGGTGTCACAATTCCCTCGACGGCTGGCCAGTGATCGGAGCGAGCGCCGATTTCCAGACGCACCATGGGCCGGATGTACGCCGGCCCTGCGGACGCTGCCGCGACGCTGCTCGGATACTGGAACACCAACGTCTGCTGGTCGGGATCGTCGCCGGCGAAGTCTAACGCCCATGCCTGCCCAGCGGCCTTGGCCAAGGCGGTGCCGAAGGCGCTCTGGAGGCGGGGCAGAAGAGCGTCGCGGATGATCTGCCTACAGGCATCCGTCAGTGAGTCGAGGCGTTTCTGTCGCTGCTTGCCTGTGCTGGCAGCCTTGGGATCGTCCGTACCACCGAAACCCAGGTCAGCGCGATTGAAGGAAAGATCGATGTCTTCGGAGAACCGCTCTATCACCTTGAACACCTTGGCCAGGGATGTGCCGCCTTTGAAGAGCAATCCGGCTGGCGGGGCGTCCAAGGCGAACAACCGCTTGAGTGTCCAGCAGACCCAGAAGTCCTTCTCGACGATGGCGGCATTCAGACCGCGTTGCGTTGCCACGGCACGGAACAGGTCGGCCCGGTCGCCGGCGGAGCGCTGTGCGAATTCATCCATGTGCGACCTCCGCCGTCTTCTTGCTGCGGCTGGCGATCTGGCGAACTGCATCCGCGATCCAGTCGGTGGTGTAACGGGCATCCCGCGCCAGTTCGCGTTTCTGCTTGGCCGGAAGCACAGCCTTTAGTCTCGCGATGACCTGCGCATCCACCGCGCCTTTGCCCAGGTATCGCAGGGCTTGAAAGACCATGGCGCTGGTTTGGCTGCCCGGGGGCAATTCTTTGGGGGTGACGTGCTTGATCTGAATATCGACCTTTCCGACACGAAGGCGGCGGGACCGTCCATCGCTCAGGTACACGAACTTGGCGGGCACCTGAGTGGAGAGCCCGAAAAGATTGGCGGCGACCGCACCCGTGGGAACCATGCGGCTGCCGGTTCGGCGTCCGATGGCCTGGGCGATTTGGTCCACGCCTGGGGTGAGCGGGATTCCAAGGCGAGGGTTGACCCGCGGGTAGTAGTAAAGGCCACGCCCCAAACGCTGGATGTCGCCAGAGCGCACCAGCCGGGAAAGGGTCTGGTCGGTCGCGTAGCGCGTGCCAGCGTCGAGGAAGTCCTTTGGCGTGAAGACCTCGCCGCGCCCAGCCGAGCGGATTCGATCAAGGATGGTCTGTTGCACGGTGTCCATGCTCATCACCTCGTCAGAAAAGTGTATACGGTTTTCTGACAGACCGCAACTCATTTTGCAGTCGCAATGCTGTATGTCCGCAAGTAGAACGGTCACCCCGTGGCCGAGAACCGAACAGAGACAATGGCTCCGCCTCAGCAGAGACGAAGTGGAGGCTTCCGAGAGAGCGGCCGCGCCCACGTGACATAACCGCTTGGACGAATTTCGCGGTTAGGCTTGCCTAGAGCGCGCTGGATTCGAACCTGCGAATGCGCGTTATTAGACTGTCCCGATTCCGACACAGAAGCATGTGCCCTTGGCCTACGGGAACCGCGTGTCACCGATTCGGGCACCGGGGCGCGTCGCTGTTTCGCAAGTCTTTTATACGCCTAGCCTTGGAACCCATGCGCCCGCTCTTGCCAACGTGAATGTCGTGAGTTCGAGCCTCATCGCCCGCTTTATCACGGCGTAGCCGCCTTGCCACGCCGAAGCGGAGGCGAAGGCGGGACAGGCAAAGCCGGATTTGATGGACGGCCGGTGTCAGCGAATGACAGCGGCCGTTTTGCATTGATAATACAAGGGGTTTCTGCAAACCCGCCCCTGCCGGCATGGGTTTGGTGAACGTCTTTCAGTAGACGGTTGCCATGTTCGTTTTCCTATCCTGCCAGCACAACGCCGGTTTGTTTCATCTTGCGGGCCAGTGTATAGAGCTTTACCATGGCTTCGAGGCTGGGGCGAAGGGTGCCGCATTCCCAGCGGGATACTGTCAGTTTGTCCCGTCCAATCCGCTCCCCCAATTGGGCCTGGGTCAGCCCCAGCGATTCACGCAGGGCGGCCAGGTAAGCGGGGCTTGGCGTCGCGCCGGGTTCCAAGGCCAGTGCCCGCACACGATCCAGGAAGCGGACGGCCTCCGGGGTGAAGGCCAGTTCCCCGGAACGGCCCCGCGTCGCCATGCGTGCGGGCACTTCCACAAATACCGTGCGCCCGTCAGCCAGCATCATAGTGTGGGCAATGCCGGGGGCGCGGAGTTCGTTTCGCGCCGGCCGGCCGCCGTGCTGCGGTCTTTTCGTGGTCTTTGTGGTTGCCATCGTCTGTTTCCTCAATCCCAATAGGCGGTAATAAACACCGTCAGGTTGCCGCGTTGGTCACGGTCCAAGGCGCACACGATTTCCAGGTCCAGTCTGTCGGTTGTCCGGCCACGAATGCGCCATTTTGCTCGCCGGAGCCTGTCCGGCCCGTCGTCTCGGACGACCTGGGCCGAGTCAATTACGGCCTGAATGTCCGGCCAGAATAACCCGCGAACGTCCAGAAGAGGAACAGACACGGCTATGGCGCCTCCACAACAACCCGGAACCCGACCATGTTGGTGCTGGTGGCGGGGGGCTCCTGGCGGCGAGCGGCGGAGCGGCAGTAGTCCGGGCCGCCGTTCCAGCTTCCGCCGCGGGTCACGCGAGACGTGCCGGTAGCCGGACCGGCCTGGTCCTTCGCCTCTCGCGGCTTGTGGGCCTCATACCAGTCGGAGCACCACTGCCAGGCGTTGCCCGTCATGTCGTAAAGCCCGCACGCATTGGCCTTGAACTTCCCCACGGGCGACGTGAAGACGTACCCGTCGTCCCACTGAAAGGCGATCCACCCGGGGAACTTCCCGGCGGCGGAGAGGTCGGCGGCATTGCACCAACCGTTTCCATCCTCGGGCCGCTGGCCCCAGGGATAGGTCGTTTCAGTTCCAGCCCGGCAGGCATATTCCCATTGGGCCTCAGTGGGAAGGCGGACGGTCCTGCCGCTGGTTCGTCCGAGCCAATTGCAGAACTCGACCGCATCGTTCCACGACACGCAGACGACCGGGTGGTCGTCGTCCTGGTCGAAGCCGCACTTGCGCCAGAAGGCCCCCTCGACCTTCTGCCAGGCGCCGTTCCATAACAGTGCCCAGCCTTGCCGCTCAGCCTCGGTCTTGTAGTTGGCCTGCCGGACGAAGGCGGCAAACTGGCCGCGGGTCACGTGATGGACGCCCATGTAGAACGGTTTGGTGAAGATCCTCCTCCGCGCGGGCTCCTCATCGTCGAAATGCCCTTTGTCGGTAGGCAGCGAGCCCATGCGAAACTCCCCGGCGGCAATGAGGGCCAGTTTCATGGCGGTCTTGCCGCCCAGATCGAGCGAGATCTCCTTGGGGAGATTGTCCACCGCGGCCTCGGCAGTCCCGGCTTTCTCCGCAGTGCCCGGTGCGGGGCCGCCGGATGCGGTCTTCGGCCCGCCGCGCGCGGGCTGGGGCCGGTCCTTGGGCCGCGGTTCCATCATCCGGTAGTCAATGTTGGGCATCTGCCCGGGGCGCCCCCATCGGTAGATCGAGCCGTTGCGGTCCAGCAGCACCGACCGCGGCAGGCCGTAGACATCCAGTTCCCGGGCGAGTGGATCGTCCTGCCCCCGGCCGCTGAAGACGTGAATCCAGCCCTTGTACCCGTCGTGCTGGCTGAGGTACTTTTCCACCTCCTCGCGCGAGCGGTCGAGGTTCACGCCGACTACGGCCAGCTCGAAGGCTGCATCGGGCGTCATGCCTCGCGCCCCACGCATGCCAGGGTCAGTGAACGCCGGGCAGGCGGTGGACCAGAAGTGGATCATCACCCATTTGTCTTTCAGGTCCTCCAGCTTGAGCGTTCCGCCGCCGAGCAGCGGCAACACTCCGGCAACCGCCGGCGGCGCTGTCCCGACGGGCAGCGGCAAAGGCTGGATCTGGATGAACGTGGTGCGGGCGTCGATGTTCACGTTGCAGTAGTCTCGGAGAAAGCCGCGGACGCTTGACCGCCGCTCCGCGTAGCCGCGAAGCTCGTCAATCAGCGTCGTGCGGCTGTCCTCGTCGCCGCACTCGGCGGCGAGCATCACGCCGAGGATCGCAGCCGCCCAGTTCAACTCGCCGCCGGCGTATTTCTCCACGAGCGCGTCGATCCGCCGGGCTGATTCCTGGCGGGAAATCTCGCCGGCGGCCAGCTCGCCGGACGCCCGCACGTAGTCGGCCAGGAGCCGCGCCGGACCTTCCGCCTTGGATTCCAGGATCCGCGCGGCAATCTCCTGAGCCTGCTTGGCGGCGGCCTTGTCTGGGGCCTCCACGGCCAGCCACCGCGCAGCCACGAGCATCGCGCTGCGCACCACGGGGAGATTCGCCGCTTGGGGGTGCTTCTTCTCGATCGCCCGGCCAAGTTCCAGCGTTTCTCGGAAAGAGGCGGCCTTCTTATCCTTGTTAAGGCCCAGGGCAGGCGGGAGGAGCGATTTGCGGCGGAGCTCATCCAGTTGCCCAGCCGGCACGTCGGCGGCGCCGGGCGGAGCGGACTGGGCCGGTGCGGGCAAGTCCAGCAGGAATTCGCCCGAGCGGTAGTACGGTGCCCGCACGGCCATTTCGCCGAGCTGGCCGACGACCTGGTTGACCCCGTTGCTGAAGTTCGGCCACTCCCTGAAGCCTCTGAGGTAGTTGTTGGAAAACGCGCACCCGTCGGGGCCGATGAGCCAGTAGGCCGGCAGCGCGGGGACGGGGTACCGCAGGAACGTCGGGTCTTTCAGGCCCAGCCCGCTGCACGTCTGGGTCCAATCCATGTCCTCACCCGCGTCGCGGACGAAATCGGCGACCTGCGCGAGGTCCGTATCGAGGTTGACGCCCACGAATTGCACCCCGGCGTCGCGGAGGGATTTGTAGATCGGCATGAGATTGTAGACGCCATTGGCTTCGCGCTGCCCCAGGCCGGATTTATCCTTGGACCAGAAGTGGACCACCGTGAACTTGCCAAGCGTGTCGCGGGGCATGGTGAGCACCGACCCGTCCAGGCTGCGCAGCCTTGCGGTCATCAACCGGCCAATGTAAGGGTTGGCGCCGGCGGATTCCAGGAACTCGCTCACTCCCGGGGCGCTGAAATGCTTTTCCGAGAGTTGCCGCAGGAAGGCGATCCGGGCCGAGTCGGCATCGGCGATACGGCACAGTTCCGCCGCACCCACCAGGGCCTTGGGCTCGCCGGGCGTACCGCGGTAGCGGGCCACGAACGCCGCCACTTCATCGGCGGCCTCGGCCGGGTACTCGGCCAGCTCGTCGATCCTGCCCCGCACGAACAGCATCTCGGCCACGACGCGGCTCTCGGGCGGCGCCGAAGAGTTCGCAAGCCGGCGGGCGATCTCGAACAGGAACTGGCGGGCCTCGACCGTGCCTTCCAGGGTCGCCATGCCTTTAGCGGCCGCCATCATCAACTCCCGGACCTCGTGGAGGTTTGGCGCCTGTGCGTACTGCCGCTCGGCCCAACCGCCCTCGCGGAGGATTGCCTCGTAGCGGCGGACCTTGTCGCTCTCGGAGATGTCGGGTGTCTTGGTTTCCTCGGGGATGTATTGGGCGCGCAGCCGGGCCAGCAGCGCGGCGGGGACTTCGGTTTGGGATGCGGGCGGGGCGGGCTTTGAGGACGGTTCGCCGGCCAGGGCCGCCGCTGAGAGCAGCCAGATCAGCGCGACGGCGATTCGGGTCGCCGCGGGACGGGTCTTCCAACCAGTCCACGCGATTCCTTGACGGTTTGGAAAACCCGTCCTACGGTGCGCGCCGCTCGCCTGCCGCATGACATCACCTCTGGTAAGCGGGGACGTAGCCATAGGGAATGCTGAGGATGATCAGGGCGATGGCCGTATCGTAGGTGCTTCGCCCCCCCTGAGCGAAGCTGCCGTTGGCCGCCTGCTTGGAAAGCATGATGTCGCGGATCCGCGGATACCAGTCCTTGAACTCCTGGCTTCCCGCCTGGTACATCGCCAGCGCGGCGTAGTAGTGGCCGTACATGTAATGATCGGTGTTCTTCACCGCGGTGGGGGCTTCCTTTTGCAGGTAGCGGACGCCGTCCTTGACCTCCTTGAACTCGTGCCGGCCCAGCATCATCAGCGAGAAGGTTGCGGCCGCTGTCCGCGAGAACCCGGGCGGACCAAGGCCCGCCTCGTAGCTGAAGCCGCCGCTTTCTGTCTGATGGCACATGTTCACATAGCGGACGGCCCGGGTGATGGTCTCGTCGGGCACGAAGATCCCAGCCTGCCGGGCCGCGGCCAGCGCCACCACCTGCATCGCGGTCACTGACACGTCGGCCGTTTCCGGCTGCGGGTTATAGCGCCACCCGCCCGCCTCG
>JAPLOD010000113.1 GCA_026692735.1 Planctomycetota bacterium
GCAATGGCGCGCGGCCCACGACGGGCTTCGCCGGGGCGCACCGATATGCCCTGGCGCGGTCGTTTCGTCAACATTTGGCCGCCACCTCGATTTTCAGACGCCGAAAATGCGCAAAAACGCCAAATTCGGCCTGCGGAGGCAGCCAACCGTGCGTTCCGCAAAAATTAGTCGCCGGAACTGGGGCTGCCCAGTTCCGGCGACTACGGAGACGGAACTTAATTTCTGCCGATGAACACTGAGGCCCACCATCGCTGTGCGGCGTGTGCGGGTGGGTGAATTCCGGGAAACGGGGGGGCTTGACAAAAGAGTGCTGGTTTGATATAATATAAGCCAGCACGCACGGTGCGTGCAAGCCGATAACCAGAACACAAGGAGGCTGCAATGGCCCGTTCGACAAAGGAAGCAACCAGCGCGCTGCGGCGGGATCTGCGCGCGTGCATCGAAGAGTACTGCGCCGCGGCGCTGACACTGCCTGGGGCGGTGGAGATGGTGCGCGGGACGATCTACTGGTCGCGTCGCGCAGGTGGCAGGAGGTACCCGAACATCTCGGTCACTGCGGGCGGAGCGCAGACCAAGCACCGGGTGCGGGTGGAGGACATGGAGTGGCTGGAGGAGCCGCTGGCAAAGCACCGGGCGTACCGGGCGACGCAGGCACATCTGCGTACGCTGCACCAGCGCGCGATGGAATTGAGTGACCGGTTGTGCGACGCGATGACCGGCGACTACAAGCCTGGAGTGAAGGGGGTGCGTCATGGCGCGTGACAACCGTCGTGTGATCGACCGGATCGAGGTGGAGGCGGGCGACGAACTGCTGGTGGCGCACGCGGGGCTGCTGGCATTTGTCCAGTGGTGCGTGCGGAAGGGCATCCTCAGGCTGATTGCCAAACGGCTGCCGGCGGCGGGGAGTACGGGATATCCGCCGGAGGACATGGTGCTGACGCTGTGGGTGGCGATGCTGCTGCGCGGGAGCCGGACGGTGCTGGAGACGGTCGACACGCTGCGGCGGAATGCGGGGCTGATGGCGCTGCTGGGGATGAAGGAGATGCCGTCGTCAACGACGATGGCGGACTGGTTGCGGCGGCTGGGCGAGGTTGAGTTGCGCGGGGAGGAGCGCAGCGGTTGCGCGGACGGACTGCGGAAGGTGCAAGATCTGTTCTATGAGAGTGCGGCGCAGGTGCTGCGCGAGCTGAGAGGCGTGGTGGATCGGACGCTGGACTTCGACGCGATGTGCATCGCGGAGAGCAAGCAGTACGCGGAGTGGATGTACACAGGCGAGCGCGGCACAATGAGCTACTTAGGCTTTGTGGGCAGCGTGTGCGTGATGGCGGAACTGGAGCCTGGCAACCATTCGCCCAACGATCACATCGCCGAGCGCGTGCGGTCGTGCATGGACGTGTGCGCGAAGGCGGGCATGCCGGTGCGCAAGCTGCGCAGCGACGCGGCGGGCTACACGGCAGGCCTGTTCGACCTGTGCGAGGAGAAGGGGCGGCAGGTGAAGTACTTTGTCCGCGCGCGGCAGGACGACGCGGTGCAGGCATCCGAGCGCGCCATCCCTTCTCACGAATGGACGCCGTGGCAGGTGCGCATGGCGCACGAGAAGCTGCGGGATGCCGTGCTGGCCGACACGGCCCATGCGATGGCCAAGGCGAAGGAGGGATTCCGGCTCGTAGTCGAACGGCGGCAGGAAGAGGAAGCCGACACCGAGGAGCAGGATGGCCTGCTGGTGCGCGTGCCCCGCGTCGTGACGACGCACCAGGCCATTGCCACCAACGACCACTCCTTGTCATGCGCCGACGTGCTCGCCTTCTACAACAGACGTCAGGGCAACGACGAGCAGGGCAACGACAAGCTCAAGAACGACGTGATGCTCGGCGCGCTGCCCTGCCGCGGCGCGTACGGCCTTCCTGCCAACTGCGCCTATGGCTATCTGGCTGCCATGCTCCACAACGTCTTCGAGTGGTACAAGCACGACTGTCTCGGCAAGGAGCAGATGCCGCTGCGCCTGCCCACCATCGTGCAGCGAGACTTCGCCGTCGCCGCGCGCGTGACGCTGCATGCGCGCACAGTCACCCTCACGCTCGCCAGCTACGCACGCGATGCCGCCGCAGCCCTCCAGAACAGCATCGACAGGATCAGGCGCAAAGTCAAGCGCATGGCCATTCCACCCGTCGCGCCATCCTTTTCCCCCATGATCTTCCGCCGCGCCTGAGCGTATATTTGCATCGCGGCAATGGCGCGCGGCCCACGACGGGCTTCGCCGGGGCGCACCGATATGCCCTGGCGCGGTCGTTTCGTCAACATTTGGCCGCCACCTCGATTTTCAGACGCCGAAAATGCGCAAAAACGCCAAATTCGGCCTGCGGAGGCA
>JAPLOD010000114.1 GCA_026692735.1 Planctomycetota bacterium
GAAGTCATCTCGGGCGGCAAGAACGCGGCGCTGAAGGCGGCGGTGACGGCGAAGGACAGCGTCGAGAGTTGGGGTTGGGCCAAGGCGAACCTGACGGACGGCCAGCGGCATTCCGCGCAAGCCAAGGAGCAGCCCAAAGGCGATGCGGTTGACTTGAAGCCGTCGGCCACGATTCAGCTCCGCAAGGAGTTTGCGCTGGACAAAGAGATCAAGCGCGCGGTGGCGTACGTCTGCGGGTTGGGCTTCTACGAACTGCGCATGAACGGCCGGAAGGTTGGCGACCGCGTGCTCGATCCCGGCTGGACCAACTATCGGAAGACCTGCCTCTACACGGCCTACGATGTGACCGCTCAACTGACGCGCGGCCGGAATGCCCTCGGCGTGATGCTGGGCAACGGCATGTACAACGTGCCGGGCGGCCGCTACGTGAAGTTCAAGGGGTCCTTCGGCCCGCCCAAAGTCATCGTGCAACTCTACGTCGAGCACGCGGACGGGACGTCCACGGTGGTGGTCAGCGACGAGTCGTGGACGTGGGCGCCCAGTCCCGTGGTCTTCTCCTGCATCTACGGCGGGGAGGACTACGACGCGCGCAAGGAGATGCCGGGGTGGGACAAGGCGGGTTTCGATGCCGGCGCGCTCAAGCCGGCGGTCGTGATGGACGGTCCCGGCGGGCGGCTCTCATCGCAGGCGGCGCCGCCGATCAAGGTGATGAAGGAGTACAAGCCCGCCAAGGTCACGCAGCCCAAGCCCGGCGTCTCGGTCTATGACTTCGGGCAGAACTGCGCCTCGATGCCGAAGCTGACGGTGAAGGGCCCCGCGGGCGCCAGCGTGCGGCTCACCCCCGGCGAACTGCTGCATGGAAACGGCCTCGTCTCGCAGGGCAGTTCCGGCGGTCCGGCATACTACACGTACACGCTGAAAGGGGAGGGGACGGAGACGTGGGCGCCACGCTTCTTCTATTACGGCTCGCGCTACCTCCAGGTCGAGACCTCTGGCCATGAGCCCGGCGCCGCGCCGCAGATTATTGAGCTGACTTCGCAGTTCGTGCATTCGTCCGCGGAGACCGTCGGCACGTTCACGTGCGCCAACCCGCTGGTGAATCGGATTCACGATCTGATTGACGCTGCGATCAAGAGCAACCTGCAGAGCGTGCTGACCGACTGTCCGCACCGCGAGAAGCTCGGCTGGCTGGAGTGCGCGCACCTGCTGGCCGGCTGCGTCATGTACAACTACGACGTCCCGACGTTCTATGCCAAGATCGCCAACGACATGAGCGAAGCGCAACTCGCCAACGGCATGGTGCCTGACATCGCCCCGGAGTACACCGTCTTCGGCGGCGGCTTCCGCGACTCGCCCGAATGGGGCAGCGCCTACGTCATCACACCGTGGCAGGTCTATCAGATGTACGGCGACCGCACGCTGCTGGCGCGGCACTACGCGGGGATGAAGCGGTACGTCGAGTACCTGAAGAGCACCTCGAAAGAGCACATCGTCGCGCACGGCCTCGGCGACTGGTACGACATCGGCCCGGGCGGTCCCGGCGAATCGAAGCTCACGTCGAAAGGCCTGACGGCGACCGCGGTCTACTATCAGGACGTGGTGATTCTGACGGAAACTGCGGCGCTGCTGGGCAAGGCCGACGAGGCGCGCCAGTTCGAGGAACAGGCGCGTGCGGTGAAGGAAGCCTTCAACCGGAAATTCTTCAACGCCGATAAGAACCAGTACGACCGCAACAGCCAGACGGCCAACGCGATGCCGCTGGTGCTTGGGCTTGTGCCGGATGACCGGCGCGCCGCGGTGTTGGACGGATTGGTGGCGCAGATCCGCGCCGGAGGCAACCGCGTCACGGCCGGGGACGTGGGCTTCAACTACCTCGTGCGGGCGCTCTCCGATGGGGGCCACGGGAACGTCCTGTACGACATGCTGGTTCGCGACGACGGTCCTGGTTACGCCTTCCAACTCAAGAAGGGTGCAACGTCGCTGACGGAAGCGTGGGACACGAATCCGGGCTCGTCGCAGAACCATTGCATGCTGGGCCACATCGAAGAGTGGTTCTACCGCGGGCTCGGCGGCATCTCGTCCGATCCCTCGGGTCCGGGCTTCAAGAAGATCATCCTGAAGCCGCAGATCGCCGGGGATCTGGGCGGGGCGAACGTGGAGTACGATGCGCCGTACGGCCGCATCGTCAGTGAGTGGAAGCGCGAAGGCGGTGCGCTGTCGTTGAAGGTCGCGATCCCGGCGAACACGACGGCCACCGTGTACGTCCCGGCCAAGGACGCCGCGGCGGTGACGGAGAACGGCAAAGCGGTCGGGGAGGCTGCGGGAGTCAAGTTCCTGCGCATGGAAGGCGGCGCGGCGGTCTTCACCGTAGGTTCGGGTACGTACCAGTTCGCGGCGCCGGTCCACGCGGCGGGGAAGAGCACGCCATGAGCACGAGCCTGCGATGCCTGCGCATGGGGCTGACGATCTGCCGGCCATGGCTCGCGCGGGCCTTTGCTGCCGCTGCCAAGCGAAACAGGAATCCTCAGCAAGCGGCCTACGGCACATGTACACGGCCGAGGCCCTCTTCTCAGTATCCTTCCAGGGTTTTTTGTGACATGGTGCGGCAACGGCATACACTCCCGTGTAGACTCCCACACGTTCACGTCGCATATGGAGGTGACCGATATCTTCGTGCTTAAGACACGCGCAGCGGGGAAGGAGTAGCACTGTGAATAGCAAGTTGACCCTGGCATGTCGGACAGGCGCCCTGCTGTTCGCACTGGCTGGCAGTGTGCGGGCCGGGATGCCCTCAGCCGGCGCTGATTGGCCGCAATGGCGCGGCCCCACCCGAGACGCCATCGCACCCGAAAGCCCCAAACTCTCCGACGCCTGGCCCAAGGAAGGACCGAAGCTGCTATGGAAGGCCGAGCCGATCTCGGGCGAAGCCGATGGCGGGCCGGTGGGCAATAAAGGGCAACTGGGCGGCTGCGGCAGCATCACCGTGGCGGGTGGCAGGGCCTTCTTCTTCGCCAACTGCAAGTATAAGAAGGACAAGGTGGTGTTCAGCACCCAGGCGCTGAAAGACCTGGGGTGGGTCGAGGGCTTGACGGAGGATCTGGCCAAGAAGATAGACAAGGCGTACAACTTCAGCTTGAAGGGCGCCGCGCAAGACGCTCACATCAAAGAGTTCATCGCCACGCTCGACCCTGCCGATGCCCAGAAGTTCGGCGATCTGGTCCGCAACAATCTGGCCACAAACTGGGAGGACCGGTACTCCTGCGATCTCCTGGTAAGGCTGTCCAAGATGCGCGACCAGGAGTTCGCGTCCGTGGAGGACTGGGCTCGCAAGTCTCCCGGCGATATTCTGCATCCTCACGGCGCGCACGCGGGAGAGATACGGAACCTCCTGAATGCGAAGGGCAGCAGGTACACCGACACCGTCATCTGCCTGGCCGCCGGGACGGGCGAGGAGGTCTGGAGGAAGGAGTTCGAGGGCAGCGCTGGAGCGGATGCCCACAATTTCAGTTACGGAGCGTCGAGCACTCCGACGATCTCGGAGGGCAAGTGTTACGTCGCGGGCAGCGCCGGCCTTTACTGTCTGGCCGTCAAGGACGGCGGCGTGGTCTGGCAGGCCACGTGCAAGTTCAGCAACTCCTCGCCTCTGGTCCACAACGGCGCCGTCTTCATCACCACGCTCGACGGCTTGCTCGCCTTCAAGTCTGAAAGCGGCCAGCCGCTCTGGAGCCAACCCGAGGTAAGGAACACTTCCAGCTCGGCCATAGTGTGGGCGAGCGGCGGCAAGGACTATCTCCTGTGCAACAGTCTTCCACGGAAAGGGAGCAACAGTTCCGAGCTCGTCTGCGTGGAACCAACCCAGGGAGCAGTGCTTTGGCGCGCGCACTGCGGCGGCGGCGCCTGCTATTCGACCCCGGCAATCAGCGGCGACATGGCAGTGGTGTACGGGTACGGAGGCCTGTTCGCCTACAACCTCACGCCCCAGAAGGCGGCCATAGCCTGGCAAGGAAAGGGCTTTGGTGGTGACCGCGGCTCCAGCCCGCTAATCTACCAGGACCACATCTACACTGTCGGCGGCGCATACGACAAGCCGTCCGCACGCTGTCTGAGCTTGAGGAGCGGCGAGGTCAAGTGGGAACTGAAGTTGGACCACACCGAAGTTTCCTCCCCAGTCCTGGCCGATGGCAAGATCTTCGCCATCGTCGAGGGTTATGGAGAAAAGAACCCGTCGCGCGTGATCATGTACAAGGCTACGCCGGAGAAATTTGAGGGGCTGGCCACCACCCCTCGAACGGGCGACACGTTATGTCTCAGTTGCTCACCTTCTATCGCCGGAGGCAAACTCTACTTGCGTTTGAGGAACACCACCGCCTGCTACGAACTGACGGCCGCGGCCTATGGCGGGCAGGACCTGGCTGCGGGAGGCGATATTCCCGAATCTGTCACTGCCCTGAAGTCATCTGCGGTGGAGGCGCCCCAGACCAAGCCGGCGGACTTGAGAATCGCGCTGCCGCGGCCTGCCGCTGCTGGCGAGACGCCTGCGCTACGTCCTGAGGATCCGCCGGACTGGTCGAAGAACTGGCCGCGGTTTCGCGGGCCGTCTGGCAGTGGCGCGACCGCCGCCGATGCCGACCCGCCCATCAAGTTCGACCTGGCTAAGGACGTGCTCTTCAGGGTGGACGTGCCGGCCAAGGGCCACAGTTCGCCGATTGTCTGGGGCGAGCGGATCTTCCTGACCGGCGAGGGTGACCGGGTGATGGCCTTCGACCGGGCCAGCGGCAAGCTGCTGTGGAACATTGCGCTGAAGGCTCCGGTTCCGGCAAGCATACCAGACGACGAGAAGTTCAAACCGCTCACCAAAGACACCGGCATGGCCGCCCCCACGCCGTGTACCGACGGCAAGCGCGTGTACGCGTTCTTTGGCAGCGGCGTTCTCGGTTGCACGGACTGCGACGGCCAGCAACTCTGGACCACACGCCTCGTCCTGGGCAAGCCGCGCAGCAGCTACGGTCTGGCGTCCAGCCCGGTTCTCTACGGCAACCTGGTGATCCAGGTGGTGGATCTGGGCATGGCACCCAAAGACAACTTGTCCTTCATCGTGGCTGTGCGGACCAGGGACGGCATCGCAGCCTGGGGGCAGGAGCGGCCCGTGCGCTCGGCCTGGAGCACGCCGCTGCTGCATCGTGGCCCCAACGGGGATGAGCTGGTCACGACGGCGTCGCCTTTGGTGATCGCCTATCAGCCGCAGACCGGCATGGAGCTGTGGCGAGCCGGAACGCTCAGCGGCGATGTCGCGGCCTGCCCGGTCGCCTCCAACAACCTGATCTACGCGGCGGCCGGCCAGGGCGGCAGCGAATTGTTGGCTCTCAAGCCCGGCGGCCGGGGCGACGTCTCGAAGTCGGCCATAGCCTGGTCGGGCGAAGCGCCCGTGCCCGACGCCTCCAGCCCTGTCTGCGACGGCAAGCGATATTTCTAGAGACTGTAGTAACGAAGTCGGGAATTGCGTAAGTTTGGCAAGCTATGGTGACGATACCCTCCCAGGGGGAATGGGAGGGGCGCATGGCAAGACCTGGAGTGTACGTTCCCGATGTAACGGTTGGGGTGGTTGATCCAAG
>JAPLOD010000115.1 GCA_026692735.1 Planctomycetota bacterium
GCCGCTGCCCTGCCGCACCATGGCGGCGGCGCCGGCTTTGCTGACCAGGTACAGTCCGTTCAGGTCCACGTTGACCAGCCGGTTCCATTCCGCACTGGGGAACTGGTCAATGGGCACGCGGTACTTGGCCGTATTCGTGCCCGCGTTGTTGACCAGGATGTCCAACCGCCCAAAGTCTTTGACGAGCTGCGCAATGACGGCCTCGACCTGGCCCTCGTTGGTCACATCCATGACTGCGGCCTTGCAGCCGGGGTGCGTGGAGGCGGCTTGGGCGGCCTCATCGCCGAGGATGTCGGCATAGACCACCCGCGCGCCGTTCTGAGCGTAGACATCCGCAATGGCCTTGCCGATGTTGCGGGCGGCCCCGGTTACCAACGCGACCTGGTCGGACAGATCAACGTTCATCATCTTCGTGATCTCGGAGAAAAGAGGCTGGCTGCATCCGGGGCAACCGGCGCGTGCCATAATGTACTGGGGCGTTTGCCGAAGACAAGCGCAGCGGACATTTGCCACTCGACAGTTGCGCGCCACGTTATATGAGAGTCTTGCTGTCAGGTACTCACTCCAGGAGCAATCACGATGACGACACGTAAAGTGGCGGTCACAGACTACACATTCGATTCCCTGGACGTTGAGCGGACGATCTTGGAGCCGTTGGGCTGCCAGGTGGTGGGCCAGAAGACGGGCAAGGACCCGCAGCAGCTCGCGGATCTGGTCAAGGACGCCGACTACGTCCTCACCCAATTCGCGCCCGTCAACGCCGCCGTCGTCAGCGCGATGCAGAAGTGCAAGGTCATCGTGCGCTACGGCATCGGCGTTGACAACGTGGATCTGCGCGCTGCGGCAGCCAAGTGTATCCCCGTCTGCAACGTGCCGGACTACTGCATCAACGAGGTGGCCGACCACGCCCTGGCCATGATCCTGGACCTGACGCGCAAGATCACCGCCAACGCCGCAAAGGTCAAGTCTGGCGGCTGGGGGTCGGCGGTCCCGCTGCAGGCCCTGTCCGCCGTAAAAGACCTGTGCATTGGCATCGTAGGGTGGGGACGGATCGGCCGCGAGGTGGCGGGCCGGCTGAAGGCGTTCAAGTGCGAGATACTGGTACACGATCCCGCCGTCGGGGACTCGACGATCAGTGCCGCGGGCTTCACGCCCGTGGGTCTGGATGAGCTTCTGCGGCGCAGCGACCTGGTCACACTGCACTGCCCGAGCAACGAGGGAAACAGGCAGATGATCAACGCGCAGAGCCTCGCGCGGATGAAGGCATGCGCGATGCTGGTGAACACGTCGCGCGGCACCCTGGTGAAAACCGGGGACCTGATTGCCGCACTCCAGGCCGGCACGATCTCCGCCGCAGCGCTGGACGTGACCGACCCGGAGCCGCCCGATCCCGACAGCCCGTTGCGGAAGATGGACAACGTCATCATCACCTCGCACATTGCCTCGGCCAGTCCCAAGGCGGTCCTGAAACTCCGCCGCCAGGCAGCCAACATCGTCGCGCTGGCGGCTCGCGGAGAGAAGCTGCCCAACATCGTCAACGGCGTGACCGCATAGGCTGTGGTATGGAACAGAAAACCAAGAGCATTCCTGTGGCTGCGCTTGAGCAGTTCTGCCAGGCGGCGCTTCGCGCCTGCGGCCTGAGCGAAGAGCACGCGCGCGTAACGACCGAGGCGCTGGTGACGACCGACACCTTCGGCGTCTTCACCCACGGGACCAAGAGCCTGCGCGGTTATGTGCGACGGCTTCGGGCCGGAGGTCTGAAGGCGCAGGCGGCGCCCTTCGTGGCACGGGAAGGCCCGGCGTGGGCGATCGTTGACGGCCAGTCCGCAATCGGCATGGTCACGTCGGTCTTTGCGATGAACACGGCGGTCAGCAAGGCCCGGACCGCCGGCATCGCGTACGTGGGTGTGAGGAACAGTTGCCACTTCGGGGCGGCCGGTTACTACGCCCTCCTCGCGGCCAAGGTCGAGATGATCGGCATGGCGATGGCCAACGATACGCCAAGCATGGCCGTCCCTGGCTCGAAGCAGGCGGTGTTCGGCACGAATCCGTTTGCCTACGCCGTCCCGGCCGGCGAGGAGGACCCGATCTTCATGGACATTGCCTCAAGCGCCGTGGCGGGCGGGAAGGTGCGGATCTTCCAGGAACTCAATCAGAAAGTGCCGGACACGTGGCTGGTGGACGCGGAGGGCGTGCCGACGAGCGACCCGTTCGTCTATCCCTACAAAGGCGCGCTGATGCCATTCGCGGGCCACAAAGGCTACGGCTTTGCGGCCATGATCGAGACGCTCTCCGGGATGTTGACGGCCGGAGCGACCATGACCCAAATCCGGGGCTGGATAGACTCCGACCCGTCCCTTCCCACTCAGCACTGCGCCGCGTTTCTGGCCCTTAACGTTGGCACCATCACGCCGCTGCCTGAGTTCAAGGGCCGCATAGACACAATGGTCCGCGACATCCGCTCCCGCCCCAAAGCCAAAGGGGCCGAGCGCATCTATCTCCCGGGCGAGATGGAATGGGAGAAGCGCCGCCAGGCGTTGGCTCAAGGCATCGCTCTGCCGCAGGAGGTAGTGGCCAGCCTCCAGGCGCTGGCGGACGAACTGGGGATGAAGGCCGCGTGGTTGTAGCGCCGGCATCTTGCCGGCGGAGGATAGGCAACCGATGTTGAACAAACAGCACGTGATCGAGCGGATGTGCGAATCGGGCATCCTGCCCGTCTTCAGGACCAGCGATGTGAGGCACCTCTTTGCCGCGAGCAAGGCCTACCGCGACGCCGGCATCGGGTGCGTCGAATACACGCTGACCATGCCCAACGCCCTCGACCTTCTCAAGGAGGCCGCCGCCAGTCTGCCTGCGGATCTTCTGGTTGGTGCGGGGACGGTCCTGGACGGGCCGGCCGTCGCCAGCGCCGTTGCCGCCGGGGCGAAGTTCATCGCCAGCCCCGGCCTCAGCGCAGAGATGATCCAGGCGTGCCGGAGCCACGGGGTTGTCAGCATCGTCGGCGCTATCACTCCCAGCGAGGTCATGCAGGCCC
>JAPLOD010000116.1 GCA_026692735.1 Planctomycetota bacterium
TGGCGGCCGCCGGGAAAGCCAAAGATAAATCAAGGACTGACGGAGAGACATCTGCGCTACATTGGGACTTTTGTAAGAGGCTCACGTGAGAAGAAAAGTGTCAAACTGGCAAGAAATGCAAAAACTATTGACTCGGTCATCCGGCTGTTCATCCTTTTACCTCCCGGTTTTTGACGTTGACGGTTATTACCCATCGCGGCCTTTGGCCGCAACCAAAAAAGTCTCTTGGCCAAGGACAACGGTCAGCCGCTCGTGAAGTGCGTTTATCGCTTTCGGGCTGCCAGGGGGGAGATCAAGATCTGGTGATAATTTTGGCGATCTTCCCGCTCGTTCGCTCAAGCTACCCCCTGGCAGCCCGTAAAGCGATAAACGCAATCCCCCAAGGCGCCATTCCCCCCGCGAGGACCTCAGCCGTTGCCGGGACCAATTCCCATGAAATCTTGCCGACTTATACATCACCGCGCCTAAAAGCGCAAAGAAATTTCTAAATCTTTGTTTTTAGTAGTACAGAGGCACAGAGATCCCATCGCGGCCTTCGGCCGCAACCAAATGACAAGCGGTGGGAATCCATCCGATAATGACGTTGGTTGAAAAAAGCGTCATTGATCGGAGGAAACCCACCATGGAAGAGTTTATCGCAAAACATCGTTCGGGTGTTAGCGGAGTGCTCAGCGGCTGGGACCGCGTTTTGTTTCGGGGGAGTTATCGCATGTTGTGCGTGGTCTCGGGGATGATGGGATACTTGTGGCAGACCAGCGTCCTGCTCAAGGACTTCGGCGCACACGCCGAGGCGATGACGCGGCGGCTGATGGAGGCTTCGCTGGCGGCGGCGGAGCGCGCGGGCCGGCCGGTGTTGTACTTGGCCTCGAGCCAGACGCGCAAGGAGGACGTGGTCCAAGGCGTCCTGCGCGAGCAGCCGGTCGAGGCGGGGTTGATCTGCGTCATCAAATGCGTCGAGCCCTGCATGAGTTACGATATTCACCGCAACCGCGCAGCTAAAAAGCTGGAGTTGCAGGCCCAGCGCCGCAAGTGCCTCCATCTCTACCACTATTTCCTGGACCCCGTTTTCGGTTTGATGCACGCCCGGATTCAAACCTGGTTCCCCTTCACGGTGCAGGTGTGTCTCAATGGCCGCGAATGGCTGGCCCGCCGGATGGACGCGGTGGGCTTGGCCTACGAGCGCGACGACAACTGCTTCCCCTGGATCGCCGATTTTCCCCGGGCCCAAAAGCTGATGGACCGGCTGCTGCGCACGAACTGGCCCGAGTTCCTCGACGGCGTGGCCCGGCGGATCAACCCGGCGGCCGCGGAGATGTTCGGCGATTTCGAGACCTCCTACTACTGGAGCGCCCACCAGACCGAGTGGGCCACCGACGTGGCCTTCAACACCCCGGCCGACTTGGCCGCGATCTATCCGCAGTTGGTTTGGGGCGCTATGACCGCCTTTCAAAGCCCCGACGTGCTCCGTTTTCTCGGGCGCACCTACAATAGCCGGTTCGCCGGCGAGGTCACCAGTGATTTCAAAGACCGCGCCGAGGGCATCCGCGTCAAGCACGCGGCCAACGGCAACTCGGTCAAGATCTATGACAAGGGACCGAACCTGCTCCGCATCGAGACCACCATCAATTATGCCCGCGACCTCAAAGTCTACCGGACCGCCGAGGGCGATCCCCAGGGCCAACCCCAGTGGCGGCCGATGCGCAAGGGTATCGCCGACCTCCAGCGCCGGGCCCAACTCTCCCAGAATACCAATGAGCGCTATCTCGACGCCCTCGCCCAACTCGACTCCTCCATGCGCCTCGAAGACATCCTCGCCCCGGTCTCCCGGCCCAGAAAACGAAACGGCCACTCGGTCCGCGCCCTCCGACCCTGGACCGCTCAAGACCAGGATTTGCTCCAAGCCATTCAACGTCCCGAATTCCTCCTCGCCGGGTTCCGCAACCGCGACTTGGCCGCTCTGCTTTATCCCGACCAACACCACGCGCCCGAGGCCAAACGCCGGGCGGCGGCCAAAGTCAGTTACCGGCTCGGCATCCTCCGCGCCCACGGCCTGATCGCCAAACTGTCCAACACCAGGTGCTATCGCATCACGGTCAAAGGCCAACGAGTCGCCACCGCTGCCATCGTGAGTCAAAAGCTTACGATTGGCCAACTTACAAAGGCGGCGGCATGAAAGTGCAAACAAATTTACACATCTTGAATGTTAGTAGTACAGAGAAGAAATAAAAAATAAAATATTATAAATAGAAATCTTTCTTCTCTTCTCTTTCCTCTGTACTACTAACATTAAAGATCTCTAAATTTCTTTGCACTTTCGACGTTGTGATTCATAAGTTGGCGAGATTTCATGTGGATCGGTCACGGCAGTGGCTGAGACCCTCGCGGCGATGTTGGCGCATTGGAGGGAGCGTTTATCGCTTTGCGGGCTGCCAGGGGGGAGCCTCGGGAGGTTGGGTTTGCCGGAGAATCGGGCCGCGACAACGGGCGCCGGGAAGACCGTCAGGGGAAGGAGTCGGCCATCTCCCCCCTGGCAGCCCGCAAAGCGATAAACGCACTTCATCAAGAGGCAAACCAGCGTCTTTGGCTAAAAGGCGTCTTTGGTTGCGGCCGCCGGCCGCGATGGGTTCTCTGTGCCTCTGTGTGAATTAAATCTTTATTTCATCCGACCGCTTTCATCACCGCTTTCTTCTCCGCTTTCACTACCGCTTTCACTACCACTCTCCTCATCATCTTTCTTTTTTTGTTCATCAGGGTTTTCATCAGTATAAGAAGTTCTTGAGGAACAATTACTAGAACTAACAGGAGAATATTCTTTTATTTCTTCAAGTTTTTCTGTGTTTTCTGTTTCGTTTATTTCTTCTAATTCTTTCATATCAGAGTCAATATCTTGAATTTCTAAATCAATATCATCATTGTCGTTTAAATCTTCCTTAA
>JAPLOD010000117.1 GCA_026692735.1 Planctomycetota bacterium
GATGCCCATGCCGAGGCTGCGGGCGTACTCGGCTGCGGCCTTGAACTGGGCATGGACTTTCGGATCCGTCACCTCGACGGGATAGCGGATACTGGTCGTCAGTAGTTTAAAGGCGGAATGCTTCGCGTGCAGGTCGAGGAACCGCTTGTAGCCTTCCGGCTTAAACTCCTCGGCCATCGGGAACCAACAGCCGATTCCCGGCCACGAGGTCTTGATGGCGTTGTGTTCCTGACCTGACAACTCGACTTGCAGCGACCGGTACGCTGCGGCATCCGCCTCGGCCGATGACGCCCCGCATGCCAGCGATGCTGCCAGGATGGAGGATAGAACCGTAACGGCAACCATGAGGCAGGCCGCAGTGCGGTGTGTGGTGAGATCTTTCATTTGGATTCTCCTTTGCTGGTTTAGTGCAAACCGGTTGCGGTCTTGACCTTGGCAGCGGGAGACACCAGGGCATCGGCAACAGGCTCCACGGAGATTTTCCGGAGGCATACGGTCGGGCTCTTGTGGCGGACTCCCTGCGGATAGGCCACAGCCTTCAACAAGTACTTGCCGTTCTCTTTCGGAACTGACACAGCCAGTTCATACGTATACTTGCCGGCGCCATCCAATCGGAATAGCTTTTCGGTCGAGGCAATCGTCTTGCCTTCCAGATTCTCAACCGAAAGAACCAGCTTGCCCGTGACTGGCTCCAGATCATCATTGATCATGCCGACTGCGAAATCATGATTCGCACCTCCCTCTACAGGGAACCACTGACCGTAGGGAACATAAGGCTGTTTTCCCGGTTCACCATCGCCCCAGAACTTGATATAGACCCCAAGCGGTTTAAATGCCTCGGTCATATACTTCTCGAATTCCGGCTGGAGTTGCAACGTAACTATATCGGAAAAAGCACCGAAGTGGTACGGCCCGGGCCCCGGGCGTCCCAGCGGATAGGACCCCAGGTAGTCGTAGTAGAGGACACCGATGGCACAACGCTGGAACCGCCAGAATTCCGTCAGCGCGGCGGTCATGTACCAGCGGTACTCCTGCCGTTCCCCGGCCTTGCCGCCCGGCAACGCCTTGTCGTAAATGCCGGCCGAGAGCGGAACGGGCGTGCCATCGGAGTACAGCCACAGCCAACAATACTCGTTGATGATCAGGCAATGCCCTGCTCCCTCCGGAGATCGGGCCCATCCCTTCGGATTTTTGGACCAGCCGGCCCAACTGTCGTCGGGGTTGAGCGTATTGAGCTTCCGCAGGTCCTGCCACTGCTCTTGATTGAGAAGATAAGGATGTGCCTCACAAGGATCGGTTGGCGAGGCGGGCGGACCCCAACCGTTCTCCCAAGCGCGGCCCGACAAATCCAGCGGCCGCACCGCATTGATTACCGGCACCAATTCTCTTCCCTTTTCGGCTTCGTTGTTGGAATCCCACATGAACACACAGGGGTGGTTCCAGTTGTCGCGCATCCAGCGGCCGAACTCTGCGATCAGCTCCTGCCTGTCCCATTCCGCGCGATAGCCCCAGATGCGCGGCTCCAATTGAATCAAGATCCCCTCTTCATCCGCAATGTCCAGCCACATTTCGGGCGTGGTGCCGATGGTGAAGCGAAATGTGTTCCAGTCCAGCTTCTTGGGAATGTCGGCGACAACCTTCTTCACCCACGCGCGATTCCACGCGCGATCACCGCAGAGCGGATCTTCAACGTGAAGGTTCCACTCGATGTTCCCGCCCCGCAGGAAATACGGCTTGCCGTTCAACATCCCCCGCCGCGTCGCATTGTCAAATGTATATTCCCGCATCCCAAACCGCGTCCGGATGCTGTCGCCCGTCGTCCGGCTCTCCACCACGTACAAGAACGGATCGTCGGGCGACCAGAGATGGGCATGGGGAATCTTGATAGTCTGCGTGAAGGTCCTCTCTTCGCCGGCCGCAATCCGTCCCTTCTGCGGTTCGCCCCGGGCAACTTCCTTTCCTGCTTTCCAACTCTTGACCAGATGGCTCAGTTCAAAGCTCCGCGCCGGACCGTAGTTCTTGACCTTTGTCTGCACCACGGCTTCCGACGCATTGACGCGCGGCGCCACCTGAATCGTCTCGATGACCGGATTGTCGCAGAGAATCAGGCCGACCTCATCCCAAATCCCGGGTATCCAATACTTGCTTGAACCGGCTATGCCCGCGCCGGGAATGTTTGCAGGCAGAAGCGCCGGATGCGCGCCGATGCGCACCACCAACCGGTTCTCACCAGACCAGTTCATGGCCTCGGTCAGGTTGAAATAGCCCGCCGTCCAACAACTGAGGTGTTCGCCCGCGGGCTTGCCGTTGAGCCAAACAGCCGTGCTGAATTGCGATTTGCCGATCCTCAGAATTGCCGCTTCGCGCCTGGCCGGCGCGACAAACGACTTCTGACACCAGAAGTAATTCCGCTTTGCCGAGGTGGTGCCGACCTCTGGAAACTCGGGCTTTGCGAGACTTACCAGGCCCGGCACGACGATGGTGTGACCGAACGCCTTGGGGATCTCGGTTGCCGAGACGCTCTCGTCGATCTGCCACGTGCCATTTAGCGAGATTGTGGTCCGCTCTCTGGCCAATTGATCGAGGGACATGATGGCGTCAGACGGATGCGTCGTTTCAGCGGCGTGGAGCGCGACGAGCGGCACCAGCAGCAGGGCGGCGAGGCTGGCAATCAAAGTGTGTTTCATGGTGCGTTTCCTTCTTTCTTGTTCCTGCCCGGTTCGGCCAGCACTGTGGCAATATGGGGTGACTTACTCCTTCAGGGGTTCCGGTACCTGCAATCGAATCCAGTTCTTGCAGAGCGCGGCGAGGTCCTTCGGCACGTGTCCCGCGTAGTCCTGCAGCACGCCCTGCCAGACACCCTTCGGGTCTTTCCATAAGGCGACATCAGCGCGTTGTGGCAGTTCGATTTTCGTTTCGCCTACGACAAACGACTTCAATCCACCCGCGGCCAGGGCTTCGAGTTTGCCGTCTTTGTCGAGTCGCACGGCTGCCACGCCCACGGCGTCGAAGGCGACATCGTGGCCGTCCTGCCCCGAGCCGTGTCGAGGGGCCACTTTAATGGTCTTCTGGATCGGGTCGCCCCTCACGTCATTCTGGCCGGAGGCGAGAATGACCGTGCCGTCCACGAGTCGGCAGATTCCGGACGAAGGCAGCGCGGCAGACGTTCGGCCCATGCCCCCCCACTTGGGAAATGTCATGGTTGCGCATGTCTGCGGTTCGATTCCCGCGTGGCGCAGTTCGGCGAGGACGGCTTCGGCACAACCGTTGATGTCGCGAGCAACTTTCATCCGGCTTGGCAGGGCCGCATTTCCGTCGAATGCTTTGGCGTCGAAGTTCTGGGTCCAATCGCCGACACGATAGAGGATGGTTTTGCCTTTGGCGGCTTTCTGAAAGAACTCGGCGGTGGTGGCGTTCTCGAACTCGGGGTGATACAGTACGACGGCCGCATAGCGCTGTTGCCCGAACCAGATGTTCCCGTCGGCGTCAACCCGCAACGCTTGGTCGCGCAACTCGCTTGAGGGAATCAGATCCGCGTAATACCCGGCTCGCCAGAAGGCGTCGGTCAGTTCCATGCCCACGTCGTCATAAGCAGGCCCCGCCCAATTCATCGCGCAGGAGTGGCCAAAGATCACGGCCACGGGACAGTCGACCGGCGCAGCGGAAATGAAGTTCAAGAGACGAATCCGGCAGTCGGCGCGAATAACAGGGCTGCGCAGGAGCTGCTTGCCCCGTTCTGTCCACGGTGGATTGCCGGGGTACAGAACATGAAAATTCATCCGCCCGCCAGCCAAGGCATAACTCCAGATCAGCTTCTCGTAGGATTCGGCCGTTGACGCGTACCACTGGTTGTACCACGGGGCGCCGAACTTTTTTGCCATCGATGTGCGGCAACTGTAGGGCGTGGTCTCGTCGGATTGGGCGTAGCTGCGCGTCGCGGTCCACCAGTTCAGGCCGTTTCGCTCTCACTCGCTCACGTCAGGATAAGGGATGTCCGTGTCGTGCGTGCCGACAAAGGTGACGGGGCCAAAGGTGGCCTTTGTTGCGCGATAGAAGGCTTGTTCGATCTCGGTGTTGCGGAGGCGATGAAGCTCCATGACGTGATTGACGGCCGCCTGGCGCTGGCCCTCCCGGCCCCGTTCCCCAAAGCACATCAACAACGAGTCGCGGACCAGGTCGCGGCCGCCGGTGGCTTTGGCATAAGCGTCGGCTTGCCAGCGGGAGAACCAGAATCCGTTCTTCCCGGGATTGCCGTCTTGGCACACCGGAAATCCCAATTCGTCCTTCATCAGTCCGGCCAGCGGCAGGTCGGCATACTGCCGGATCGTTTCCTCCTCAAAGGGGATCAGATGCGGGCCAAACACCGCCGGATAGTCGAAAGCGACTCGGGCGATGATGCACACCTTGCGATCCTTGACGCCCGAGCCGCACGATAGGGCGGCAGAAAAACTGCGGGGCGCGGTCTTTGGCGTCTTACAGGAGGCAGTGATGTCGGTGACCGTATCAGGGTCGATGCCCGCGGCGGTCTTCGTGTAGCTGTAAACTCGCTCCAGGCGAATGGCGATCGCGCCTGCGCCGCATATCGCGTCACCATGTCCGCACGGATAGTCAACGTCGGCCAGCAGATCGCCGCTTTCGGGAAGCGTGAACTCTTGAAGCCAGAGCCGCTCCTGCAAGTCATCCGGGTATCGATTCTTGAAGGCGGGAATCGAATGACGGACATCGAGTTCCAGGACAATGCCGATGCCCTTTTTCCGCGCATAGATCGCCGCCTGCTTGAACCAGTCATGCACGTCAGGGCCAATCATCTGACGTTGG
>JAPLOD010000118.1 GCA_026692735.1 Planctomycetota bacterium
GTCCGCCAGGCAATGGCAGGCATGGCGCCGCCCCAGCCCGGAGGCCCTTCCCGTCCGAAATTATTCGTACCCGCCGGCTCATGATACGGAGTGGCGAACGGCAACGCGCCGGTAACTGGATTCTGGGTATCCACCCAGTCACGAAGCCATTTCTCATACAAATTCGGCATCCGCCAGTTCATGATGCACGTCTCAACCGAAACCTGCCCATCCCCGTAACCCAGGCGCTCACGGTGCGGACAATCCACCAGGTATCCACCAAGATTAAGACAGCGAAGGGTCCAGAGATTCAACCGGTGTATCCGGTTGAACAATTCATTTGAACATTCGAACGAACCGGTCTCCTCCAGATCACTTTCAACCAGGTACGCTGTGACATCGCCGGGGACGGGAGCCGAAGGTAGTCCTTCGGGAGCCGAAGGTAGTCCTTCAATCGTCAGGTAACGAAATCCGGCATAGTTGAATTTATTCTCGAAGAATTCTCCCGGCTTCCCTGCGGATATAAACCTGCTCTCCTGGTTGTACGTCGTATAACCATCATTAAACAAGAGAGCAACCTCTGCCCCCTCTTTGAGTTGCGGCATTTTCACATTCACCCACCCCGCAAGATTCTTTCCAAAATCAACTTCGTATTTTCCAGCCCCTAACTCTCTGACCTTGACCGCGGCAATCTTTTCCCCTCTCCGGTTCAACGGCGCGGCTTGCGATTCCGTACGCCCATCCGGAGCAGGAACAACTTCCACTTTCTTCCATCCCGACTCATCCATATTCGGATCACACCATTTGAGGTTCTCCAGGCGGGCATCATACCCTTCGCCGCCATAATTATTCCACATCCATGGACCAAGCGTGGTATATGGACTCTGAGAACACAACCATGTTTCGTCAGACGCGATTTGTATTGTTTCATTTCCTGATACACAGTCCATCTGGACTCGTGCCAGCGGGTGTTCGTCGGTTACTCCGGGAATGCCTTTCGCATTCCAACCACGCCCGAGCCAGAGACCAATTGTATTGCGCCCCTGCCTCAACATGGGGCTGACATCGTAGGTAACATAAAAAAACCTTTTCTTGAGAACCGAAACCGCCGGAGTCAAGACAGCATCACCAGCCTTTTTGCCGTTAACCCATAGCTCATGATAACCTTTCACGTTAACATAGGCGAGTGCCCGTTTGGGCGCAGCCGCAAGTGTGAAAACCTTGCGCACCCATGGCGCGGACGACTGAGGAAGCTCCCTGAAGAGAAGATTCCATGGCTCTGCACCATACTTCCCGATCTCCCGGGCCCTGGGCCAGCCTGTGTCGTCGAAACCAGCCTGCTGCCACCCGGTCTGCTCTCGATCGGCGGCCTTCCATGAAGCCCCCGTTTCAAGTGTGACCTGGCGTCCATCGTCCAGTTCCACTTTCAAGCGGCCGATCAACCCCGCATAACCAAGGACAGTATTGTTGGCCACAACGGTGACGAAGTTCTCGCCGGCCTTCAACAGCCTGGCGACATCCCCGCTCTGGTAGGGGTTATGATAGTCGCCACCTTTCAGCGCTTCCTGTCCATTGACAAACAACGTAAAGCCATTATCGGCGGTCATCGTCGCGAAGGCGTGCCTGATGCCAACGCCTTCCGGCAGTGTCATGCGTGCTCTAAAATAGGCATTGCCCTGCGGAATCTGATCGGCCGAAGCGGATGACTGAAACAAAATCCAGGCGCAGTTATCGAACGCGTGCATCCCCTTGTCGGCAACAACGTCAGGCTTGATCCACTTCGCCTTCCAGTCAGAAGGTGAGAGCAACCCCATCGTCCACGACGCAGGCTTGCTCCACTCCGAACCGTGAACCGTGAACCGTGAACCTCCCAAACTTGCCGTCGTCCATACTCTCACTTTCCAAAAACACTGCTGACTACATCTCAGCGGCTTGCCTGCATATTCCACATGAATCGACTGGTCCGACTCCACCTTCCCGCTGTCCCACAAATCGCCCTTGTCTTTCTTCAACAACGCTTCCGAACTCGCCACCAGCAACTGATACGCCGTCTGACGCTCTCCGCGACGAGCGGAGTCAATCACCCAGCTCAGCCGCGGCTGGGTCGCATCAATCCCGAGCGGGTTTCCCCTGTATTCGCAGCGCAGGTTGGTCACGTCGGGCACGTCGGCAGCCTGAGTCGACGGAATGCTTGACAGCGAAGCACTGGCGGCGAGCAGACAGGCCGCAACGCGGTGGAAGAGGTGTTTCATTTGGAGTTTTCCCTTCGATTCATTGGATTGATTTATTAAAAAGCTTGTTTTCATCATGAGTGATTCCTGTTTGATCAAAGCGGCGGGGCTCAATAGATCACCAGCCGCACCGACTTCGGCGCGAAGGGGTCGAGGCGGATCGTGTTCGGACCGG
This sequence comes from Planctomycetota bacterium, assembly GCA_026692735.1. Classification (GTDB taxonomy): domain Bacteria; phylum Planctomycetota; class SZUA-567; order H5-PLA8; family H5-PLA8; genus JAPLOD01. The sequence goes on from JAPLOD010000118.1 coordinate 2,386, forward strand.
GCTTGAGGAAGCGCGTGACGTTCAGGCGCAGCGGCTTGCCGATAAAGCCGCCTGCGGAGCGGCCGTTGACGGTCACGCTGGCTGCGGCTTCTGGAGTTAGGTCGTCCACCTCCAGATAGACCCGCGCCTTGGCCAGATCGAGGTCGCCAGGAATAGTGCAAGTGCCGTTGAACGGCATTGCCTCCACCGGACTGGTGGCGTAGTGCCTTCCGGCGGCAATACGCTTCAATTCCTGATTCATGACGGAAGGCAAGATCATGTTTTCCTGATCAGTACCTTTAAGGGTGATGTGCTCGTCCCCGGCAGTGAACTCGGCTTCCAGGGTTTTCATCACGCCATACGCCGGGTCATCGTTATCCCCCAGACGTGCGACTTCAAGACGGCGAGCGCCAGCATCAATGATTTTCTGCACGCGCTCGCGCACATCGCGGGTGCGCTGGGCATCGCCAGGAACTCCGTATGTGGCTTTCACAACGACCAGCCTGGCTGGCGAAGTCTTCCCGGCATCAGGACGCGTATCGCTCACAGGAATCGCGCGTACCAGTTTTGTTTCGCTGTCAATACGGGCCGGAAGTTTGCGGTCTCTATTCTGAAACACCAGCAGGACGCTCTCCATGGGTTCGAGAGCGAGGGAGAATTCCGTGTTCTTGCCATCACGTTTAGTTGCAACAGATGTCATTTCGTTGCGCATGGCGTCCCATATCTCAGGTGTTCCCTTCACGGCGGTGCGGAACTTGAATTTGCGGGTCGTGCTGTCGGTCTTCTGGTTGCAGACTAAAAACACATCCTGTCCGCTCTTTACGCGATGCAGGACATGCAGCCAGTTGCCGGTGTCGCCTTCAGTAACTTCCAGCACCGGCGGGACGCCTGCGTCCTTTGCGAGGACCTGCGAAAGCTCCGCCACCGACGGCTTCTCGGGAAGCAGGTACGATCTGCCACCCTTGCCATTCTTGTTGCTGGCGGTGGTGCCGGACTTGACGCCCTCGCCCCATATTGCCTTGTTGAGAATGGCTATGTCCGAGGATGTTTTGCCGATCGTTGCGGACTTGGTCGGCAGGAATCCGTAACCGATGACGATTCCGCCACGGTCGAAGAATTCTTTGGCTTTTGCCAGCGTGGCATAAGGAATCACCTCAACCGGCGGGACGATCAGGACCTGATAGTTCTCCTTGTGCAGGTTAATTTCCCGGCCTGAGAGTTTGGCATCATTCTCAAAGGCGTCGTAGTTCAGCCAGTCGCAATCGTAGAGCGCGTCCTGGATGGTGCTGGTCAGTTCTTCAGGGCGAATAGCGTTACCGGAATGCATGCTCTGGCCGAAGTGGAGGAATGCAATCGGGCAGACATGTTTTCCGCCGGTCAGCATCGTGCTCAGGCGGCTGGTGTAGTCGGCCCACACGCGGTAGAGCGGCCAGCGCGGTTCGAAACCGCCGTTATAGAAATACGGCGGACAGTCCGTGTCGAACGGCGCGCGCGGATTGAAGGAATGCGGAATCAGAAAATTGACCCCGCGCACCTGATGCCAGTCGGCCAGCCACTTCATTGCCGGATAGGTCAAGTCCTGGTCATATGCGCCGAAGATTTCGCTGAAGGCAATATCATCGGTTTTGTTGTAGGTATGTGAAATCGAGCTGGCAATCTTGGCCATCTGGTATTCGCGCATGTTGCGGTTGCCCGGCTTGAGCTGGCCACAAACCAGGTCAATGCCGCCCATGTCGCTGTATTTCTGCAATTGCATCATGTTGCCGGCGGACAGATTTCTGTCGAACATACAGTCGCCGTGTTCCATGAAGTGACCCATGGAGACGACCTTGCGCTCGCGGCACCAGCGGCTCATGCCACCATACATCGTGCGGCCCCACGACTCGGCGAAACAGTCCCGGTAGGAATAAGAGGCAGCCGTCTGCTCTTCGCCGGCGAGCTTGAACTTGTAGGCGACCAGCAATGTGTTCAGGTCGAGTTTGCGCTCGGCGATTAACTTGGGAACGTCGCTGCCCCAGTCGCCTTGCGTTTCCGGTTCGTCATAGAAGTAGCCGACTATGGTCTTGCCGAAATCATCCTTGAAGCGGTCGTAATGTGGCTGATACACGGTCTTGATGAACCAGTCGACGCATGCGGGATCGGCACCGTCCACTGACACGTGGCCGCCCTTGGCGGCATTGAAGACCCAGGTAAATTTCATGATGCGCCATGTGCCCGCCGGAGCGTTCCACGTCAGCGTGCCAGCGCGCACCGCTGCCGTGAGATCCACCAGGCTCGCGCTGTCCAGGCCGCCCTCGATCTCGCGGCCGGCGATCACCTTGATGAGGTTCGTGTCGCCGTAGCCGCTCTCGCTGACAGCCTTCGGCCCCTCGACGCGGATGTCTGAGGCCACGAGCCGCTTGCTGCCGTACTGCGGCGGGACGCGTCCGCCCATCATCTGGCTCGGCCACCATTTCTCGTCGAAGATCCACATCTTCATGTCGTGTGTTTTCGCCGCCTGCAAGCAGATATCGAGATCGCGATACCAGCCCTCGCCGAGCCAGTCTTTGTGAGGCCGTGACTCGGCGGTGAAACAGCCGTTACCGCCTTCCAGAACTTTCTGCAGTTCGCCTTCCAACTGGGCGCGGGTCTCATCGCCGTGCATCCAGAACAAAGGCCCTGTGAGTCGGCGGGCCTCCATCGGAAGGGTGTCAAACTGTTTTTCCAACTCCCCCCAGCTTGGCTCCTTGGCGTGCAGGGGCATGATGATGAACAACGCGAGAATACTCGCTGCGAATTGAGATGCTTTCATAGATGACTTTTCTGTTTTTGATTTTGTTTCTGTATCTTCGCCTGACTACGGTTTCAGCAAATGGCGGTCAATGATGACTGATCACTGCTTCCCAACCTCCGCCGGTATCACCTGCAATTCCTGATAGGCGGTGTTTTCAAAGTTGTTGATCGGAAACACGGCCCAGACCAGCCAGCGATACGAGCCCAGCGGCTTGCCATCGCTGGCGCGGATGCTGGTGGCTTTGTACTCGGCATCCTGGCGGGCATCGACGGTGCCAACTGGCGTGAAGAGCTTGGCATCTGCGACGTTCCAGCCGGGATCAATGGCAGCGACGCTGCCGTAGATCACGAAGTTCTGCCGGCCGCGCTCACCACCGCGTGAGTACGTGTTGACCCGGGCAATGCGGGTGACCGCGCCCAGATCGAGTTTGTACATGCCAGTGGCCACACCGTTGGCGAAGATCGGGCCCATGCCATTGCCGATTTTGCCATCGACCAGAGAGTCAACCGGCTCGTTGCCTGGTGTGGCGCCGCCGGCGCTCACCTTGGCAGGCACCACGCCCGCCGCCGGCGTCAGCGGGACTGTTTTGAACTCGCTGTTGCCCGAAGTCTCGGTGACCACATACGTGTAGTCCTTGATCTCGATGGTCGCCTTCTTTTGCTTGCGTGAAACGAGCAGCGCGAGTGGCTTGCCGGCGGCCTTGTCCTGCAATTTCCGCAGGTCATACATGGTTCTAACGGGCTGGCCGTCACAGCCGACAATCACATCGTCCTTCAGGAGGCCGGCCTTGGCCGCCGGGCTGGCGGCAGGCACATCCAACACAAGCACCCCGGATTCGTCGACCAGACCGTGGGCCAAGCGGTCGCCCAAGCCCTCGATGTCGCGGATCGAGGCCTGCCCAACGTAATTGGCGCGCTTGACAACCTTTTTCTCTCCAACATGATTTTCGAGTTTGGGGATTTCCGGGGCGCGGGCAATGGCCTTGAGTTCGGGTTTCCGCACGCCGAATTGGTCCATGGGAAAATTGACGAAGCCAAGTTTGAGAGCCGGCGAGCCGTCTTTGACGCGGAAGTCGCCGTTGGCCGGATCGATGAACATCGCGTCACCGACCATGGAATGCTCGTCACGGTTGGATTGGTCGGAGAGGGCATCGGCGTGCCCGAGATTCATGAGCCCCTCGCCATGTACGAGGTTATTGTCGAACTCCTTGCCCCAAGGCGTCGCGGGCATGCCGCCGGCAGGGAGATAATGATCGATGCCCATGATGTTGCGGCGGAAGATGTCCGCGCTGTGCTTGTACCAGCAATGCGGGTGGAAGCCGTTGTTGACCATGATGTTGTTTTCCACCACACGATAGAAACCTTCGCGGTTCTTGATGCCGCCTCTCAGGAAGAGGTTGTTGTAGATGTGGTAATTGCTGGAGCCGTCGTCGAGGTCCACGTCCCAGCCGCCGGCGCAGCGCCAACGGCTGTTACGGATGACGGTGGTCTTGACCGCGTCGAGGGTTACGAGGCTCTTGTTGGTCTCCCAGCCCGCGTCATCGTGGAGATTCAGGCCGCCGAGTCCCCAATAGCGGTCGCGGCCCCACGAGTTGAACGAGCCGTGGTCGCTGGTTTCCTTGACGTTGTCAAACACATCGCAGAACTCGATGAGATGACCGCCCCAGCAGCCGTCGCCGATGTTGATGCCCGCACGCGGCGTGTCATAGATCGAGCAGTGGCGGATGGTGATGCCCTGCGCCATGTCCACCGAAACACCCGCCGTCTGTTTTTCGATCTGGCCGATGTCATGGATCAGGCAGTCGTCGACCAGGCAGTCGGCCGGGTAATTGTTCGTCCTGGGTCCGGGTGTCTTGTCGATGTCGGCGAGTTGGTTGCCCTTGTTGTCCCCGTTGACCGGGTTGAAGCAGGCGGCGGGGTCGCCGATGACCAGCACGCCGCTGCCGCCCGCACGCGCGATATGGCAGCCGCGCAGCGTGATCCGGCGGTTGTAATTGTTAATGAAGACGGCATTGCCGCCGACCTGATCGATCTGACAATCCTCGATCACGCAGTCTTCCGCGCCGTTCACAAACAACGCGCCGCCGCGGTAAATCGCCCAGTCGGTGCGCAACAGCGGCTCCTTGGTCTCCATGAAAGTGCGCGCGGCGTGGCGGAATACCAGCCCTTTGAAACTCACGAAACGCACCGGCGCATTTTCCGTGCCGCGGAATTCTATCAGATGCTTCAGGCGCACCGCGTCGAAGTTGGCCTTGGCGAGGTCGAGGCCCGCCGGCGGTTGGAAATAGAGCGTGCTGTCTTTTGCATCCAGGAACCACTCGCCGGGAGCGTCGAGTTCCTCAAAGATATTTTCCACGAACTGGTGTTCCTTGTGCATGCCCATCTGCCAGTGGCTCTGCCAACCGCCCTCGTATGTGACCTTGTTGTCCGCGCCCTTGCCGGTGATGCGATAATGCATGCTGCCCCATTCCGCGGCATGCAACGCATGGATGAACCCGCCGGCGGGATTCTTCCAGCGCGCCGCGCGTTCCGGACTGAACGCATTCGCCGCGCTGCCGTGGAAAATGCGCGCCTTGGGATCGAAGTTCGGATAGCGCGCCAGCGGCTGGCCTTCACCATTCACGAACAACTGGTCGGTGGTGAAGCCCGCCGGCAGCTTCGCCCGCATGATCCCGTCCTTGAAGGGTTCCCACTTGAGATTGCGCATCTGGATGCCGCCGCTGATGACCGGCTGCTCCTTCTGATACGCCTGATAGACTACCGGCGCGGCCTTGGTGCCGGAATCCGCGGCGCTGAAGACCAGGGTTTCGGGAAGATAGTATATTCCATCCCGAATGAAGACCGCCACCGCTTCGCGGCCGGCGGCCTTGCGTGCTGCCTGTTGGGCGCGTTGCAAGGTGGCGAAGGGTTTCTCCAGCGTGCCCGGATTCGTGTCATTTCCGTTGGAAGCCACATACAGTTGCGCGCCGCGCGCTCCGACCGGGGCCGATGCGCCCAGTGCCAGGGTCATGGCCACTGTGAATTGAATGATGTTTTTCATGATTTTTCAGTTTGCTTCAATTGCGTGACAGGTCGCTGCTGAGGCGGATCACAGCCCCCGGTTTCATCTTCAGCTCCACAGTTTTTTCACCGTAGCGTACTTGGCAGGCCTTGCCGGCAAGACTGCGCACCGTCACCGAGGTCATCTTGCCGTCCGCCCAAGCCATATCCACCTCGAAGCCGCCTCGGGCACGCAGCCCTTTGATTGATCCGTTTGGCCATGCCTTCGGCAGCGCGGGCAGCAAGTTGATCTCGCCGTTCTGACTCTGCAAGAGCATCTCGGCGATACCCGAACAGCCACCGAAGTTGCCGTCGATACAGAACGGCGGGCAATTATCGAACATGTTGGGCAGCGTCCGGGGCGGCGTCATCAACATCTCCAGCAGTTTATACGCGTGATCGCCGTCGAGCAGCCTTGCCCAGAGATTGATCCGCCAGCCCACGCCCCAGCCGGTGGTGTCGTCGCCGCGGATTTCCAGCGATTTGCGCGCCGCAGCCGCCAGTTCAGGCGTGCCGCGGGGCGTGATCTGCGCGCTGGGGTAAAGACCGTACAGATGCGAGACGTGGCGGTGTTGACGCTCCGGCGCCTCCATGTCCCAGTCTTCCAGCCATTCCTGGAGTTGGCCAACCTTGCCAATCTGGTTCGGCGCCAGCCGCGAGCGGGTGGCAACAAACTTAGCGCGCAAGTCGGCGTCCACGCCCAGGATCTCCGACGCCTGGATACAGTTCGAGAACAGGTCGCGGATGATCTGGCTGTCCATCGTCGGGCCGGCACAGACGCTCACGCCGCCGTGATGCGCGTTTTCCGGCGAGAGCGACGGACAGGTCACCAGCCACTTGTGTTTCGGCTCTTCCACGAGCGTATCGAGGAAGAACTGCGCGGCGCCCTTCATGACCGGATAAACCTTCGCCAGGTACTTCTTGTCGCCACCGAATTCGTAGCGGTCAAAAAGATGCTTGCAGAGCCACGCGCCGCCCGTGGGCCAGAAGCCCCAGGTCGGTCCGTCGATCGGCGCCGTCGCCCGCCATAAGTCGGTGTTGTGATGGCATACCCAGCCGCCCGCGCCCCAATTCACCTTTGCCGTGCGGCTGCCCGGCTCGACCAGCTCGGTGACCATCTGGATCAGAGGGGCGGTGCACTCGTCGAGGTTGGCCGGTTCTGCGGGCCAGTAGTTCATCTCCGTATTGATGTTGATCGTGTACTTGCTGTCCCACGGTGGCGTCATGCTGTCGTTCCACAGCCCCATCAACGTCGCCGTCTGACCACCCGCACGCGAGCAGGAAATCAGCAGGTACCGGCCGAATTGAAAGTAGAGCGCCGCCAACTGCGGGTCCTTGCCCTCGGCAAACCCGTTGATGCGCTGGTCAGTCGGCAGTTTCGCCTGGTCGGTCACGCCGAGATCAAGCGACACGCGACGGAAGAGTCGTTGATGTTCGGCGACGTGGTCCTTGCGCAGGGTGTCAAACGGTTTTTGGACCGGTTTGGCGAGGTACGCCTGGGTCAACGCCTCGGGATCGCCACTGACATCCTTGAAATTCTTGTAGCTCGTGGCGGCGGCAATCAGCAATGTTGCCGAATCCGCGCCACGGACGGAAACACTGTCTTTCCCGGCGGTCGTCTCGCCTCCTTGCGCGAGAACGCGGACGCGGGCCTGGAACTTCAGCGCCCCGGGGATGCCTTTGGCCTCGGCGTTCACGCCGCGCATGACAAGCGTGCCCGGCGTCTCTGCCTCGACTGTGGCTTTCTGTGGCGTAGCCATCGTCGCAGTGAAGTTGATCTGGCCCGGCGTGTCGGCAGTTAGGCGAACAACAATCACCTGGTCCACCGGACTGGAGAAAACTTCGCGAAAATATTTCACCCCAGCGACCGTGTAGGTCACTCGCGCGATGGCCGTGTCGAGATCGAGTTCACGCCGGTACTCGGTCACGTCGCCGTTTCGGGGAATACTTAACTTCAAATCGCCCACCGGCTCGTATGGCATTTGCTGAAGCGGACGCGCCATCATCTTCCCGCCAATGAGGTCGTGCGCCTCGCCATAATGCTTACCATCAAAAATCAGCCGGCGTGCCTCGGGCAGAGCCTGCAGGGCTTCCGGACTGCTCGGGTCATAGGGGCCGCCTCCCCACAGCGTCCCTTCGTTCAGTTGCAAGCGTTCCTGGTCCACGGTGCCGAACACCATGGCGCCGAGCCGTCCGTTCCCCACCGGCAGGGCCTCTACCCACTGCCCGGCTGGACGATTGTACCACAACTTCAAGTCCTGCCCCGTCGCGGCGCTCGCCTTCAATGTGTGAGTGCCATCATCTGCGGCGGCAGCCGTCGCAAGCGTTGACAGCAGCATTAATGAACTTATCATCAGCGGTTTTGTCATATTGCACTTCCTTTGTTTGTCTCTAATCCGATTTTCTCTTCAAGGTGGCCCGCGCACTCCGTTGCGCGGGCTCTTCATCTTTCGACTTGCCCGCCCGGCGGAGCGGACGGGCCACCTATTAAGGTCTCTTACCGCCCTGTCCCAATCTCCACGTCGCAGAACGTCAGCGCTTCCAATCCATTGGCGCCGATGAGCAGCCTGTCCTGATTCCAGCTCATCTCCTTGAGATACTGGATCTTCTTCGCCGTCGAGGGCTCCTTCAGCTTAAGCGTGATCACGTTGCCTGCCACCGATCCCGAGGCGACTTTCCCGGCGCTATCATCAAGGTAGAAATCACTGACCAGCTCATCCTTCCAGATCACAGGCTGATTAAACTCCAGTGCAATCGCATCCTTCGCCGGGCTCGAATAATAAGCCCGTTTGATATCGGGCGCCGTGATGGATGCGGTCGGAGCTTTACCATAGAAGTCCCTTTCAATCAGCGGCTGCAGCCGCTGCGCAAACACCGACCAGCCGAGCAGCGGGAAGTGCACCGGGCCGGG
>JAPLOD010000119.1 GCA_026692735.1 Planctomycetota bacterium
GAGCGGAAAGAGAAGTAGTTGGTCACGGATGTTGTCTCCGGCATCCAGGCTAATGCTCTCCGGGCGATGTCGCGGGATCCCATGTGGGGCGGCCGCTGCGACATGGTCGTCCGAACGCGTTTGCGCGTCGGCGGCTTGGACGGAGGAGCATTCTGCGGCAGGAGAGTAACGTGGGAAAGGGTCGGCGGAGAGGCGTGGTAAGACCTGCCGACAACGCCCGCGAGCCCGCGAGAATGCTGCAGAATGCTGCGAGAATGCTGCGAGAATGACCTTGACAATTCCGCTTCCTGCTGTACGATAAATGTGCTCGGTGCGGCTGTCGGCTCGCTGCACATCATGCTCAAGCGATGCCACCCACTGGTGAAAGGAGAGATCGCTATGGTTCGCATATCATGGCCGGCATTATTGTCGATGGTGTTGATGGTTCATTTGGGGAATGCTTGGGCGGGTGATCACGAAGACGCCATCAATGGCATGAATTCCTTCCTGGTTCGGCAGATGGACTGGTTCGACAGCGCTCGGCCTTCGGGGCAACCTCCCTTGACACAGACGTTCGGCTGGGACACGTCCCTGAGCTTTCCTCCGCCGGAACTGAATCCGCCGCCGGCTTCCTTGACCCTTCCAAACGCCCGGGCACCGCTGACGGATATGAAATGGCGGGGGGACACCTACGACCTGTCGCTGACTGCTATCTGGTTCACGGAGCGAGCCCGACTTGACCTTATTGGCGGGACCGACCCAACCGCCAACCTCGGCCGTGCTCGAGAACTGCTCGATGCCGGCATCTTCCTCGAGGACCACGACCCGATCCCCGATGGCCGCTTGAGGGCTGCGTACTGGGCCAATAACCTCCTGAACCTCGCTGGGACCGAATCGTCTATCATGGCCCCCGATTCAGGAACAGGCAATATCGCTTGGTCCGGGATCGCCCTTACACGATTCGTCGATGTGGCTCAACGCGCCGGTTACCTCGACTCGGTGACCAGAGGGGCGTATTTGGACACAGCCAAGGAGAAGGGGCAATGGATCATCGACAACTGCGCAGGCTCGGACCCATGTGGATTCACCGGAGGTTATGAGGGTTGGAGCCAGACGCCGTTTACGTGGAAGAGCACCGAGCACAACATCGACGCTTGGGTATTAGCACGCAACCTGCACGGTCTGACCGGCGAAGGCGCGTGGGAAGCGATGGCGCAGAGCGCGGCGTGCTTCGTGCAATCGATGTACGTCGACATCGATGCGGACACGGGATATTACCGGACTGGGACGCTGCCTGATGGGGTAACGCCGAACCCATCGCCCATACCAGCGGACGCGCAGGCATGGACCGCCCTTGCGCGGTGGAAAGATTCCCGGATAGACAGCGACGAGCGGGCGAGGAAGGCCATGCGCTGGCTGCTCGACAATCTCAAAGACGGGTGCGAGAGCGGCGGACTGCCTTCCGACGGTGTAAGGTTCAGCGACGTGGGCAAGAACATGCAGTGCGAGATAACGGCCAGCGCGGCGCTGGCCTTGCACTGGCTCAGCTATGAAACCGGCGAAGCGGACGGGTTTCTCGACCTTCTTGAGTGGATTCGCATCAATGCCTCCCCGTCGTATGACGGCATCGATGGCGGTATGGGGCTCGTGGCTACCCCCTGCTCGGAAGGCGCATGGACCGGCTATGGGCCGGATGCGTGGTACTATAAACTTCTGCATAGTGCGAGCAGCAGTTGGTTTGGGCTTGCGTGCTTGCAGGCGGGGGAGGCTGATCACTGGGCCAATCCTCTTGCGCCCGTGCCGGAGCCTGGCACGTTCGTGCTGATGTGCCTGGGCGGGCTGGCTTTGATGCGGCGCCGGCGAGGCTGAGCGGCAGCAGAGTTAGCTTCCATGTAGGCACTTCGCGTTGGCCAAGCCTGGCGCACGAGGTCCGTTTGTTCATATCTGTAACGATTCGCCGTTAGCGAGCGAGGAGTTTTCTGGCTCTATTTCTGCACAGGGTACCTTCGGAACATGGGAACCATCCATGCACGGAGGCATGCCGTGGCCGGCCCGTGAACCCCGCCTACTTGCCAGCCGCTACACCGCTGAACAACCAGCCTCGGCTCCTGCCTCCCTACGCCGCGTCCGCCCACCTCCGCCCGTGGGTCGCATTCGCCCCCCGAGGGCTCACCGGTTCTTCACGGCTGGCTGTTGCGTTGCGGTCAAGTTTGCGGTATGATGCTTGCTTGGTGAAGTGGTGATCTCCGCAAAGTAGATGAAGTTGTCCGCGCATCATGGACTGGAAAGTCATGCCCACGCTGCCATCTCAAAACGGACTCGGAACTGATAAGGTCCTGCGTGCTTCGCCGCGATCCAGGCACCAATGGCAGCAACTGATCCTAAGCGCAGGACCATCGGATTACGCAAAGGCTCAGAACGCCATCGGCCAGATCTATCAACTGGCGGGACTTGCAGTTCCGCAGTTCCGTTGGCGGGAATCCCCTCTGGCAGGAGTTATGAGTCTGGTTGATCCCTCCCGGCTCAGACCCGTCCCCAAGGTTCCTCCTTTTGCGACCCTCAGTGTCCCCTCCACGAGCCACGCCATCCCAGAGCCTCGCCCAGTGGGCTGTGCTACCGGAAGACCCGTCGCGGCCGATCTGCTGCGGCTTACCGGTAGGCTGTGCTCAAACTGGGGGGCAGGCTTCGACCGCTATCTGGGCATATTGGTCGATCCTTTTCGGCGGGCGATGCTGGGCGCCATCCAGAACCTGTTGGCCGACTGGCTGGGTTTTATTCCGGAAGAGGCCACAGCAAGCCGGTCCCACAGCCCGCAGAGCATCCGCTGGGTGGCCTATCATCTCGAACGTCGGGACTCCGGTGTCCAGCCGTACAGCCAGAGAGAATGCGACCTTCTCGACCTCTGGGCCGCCGTGCTGGAATCCTGCGGATGGTGGTGGCCGTGCGAAAACGTGTGCGTCATTGCGGAACGCGCCACGGCCGTTGCGAACCTGAGACGAGGCCAACTTCACTGTGACCACGGCCCGGTGATTCGGTTCCGGGACGGCTTCTCGCTGTGGTATCTGCACGACGTGCCGGTTCCCTGGTGGCTCGTGGAACTGCCCGAAGGGGAGATTGACCCCCGGTGGCTGGTCACCATCTCCAACCTCCTTCTGGACCTCGGCGACCGCCGGATGCGCCCATATTTGAAGATGCTCAATCCGTCGATTGGGACGTGGCATGTAGAGGGAGTTACCCCGTCATGCACGACTGTACTTGAGGCCTTGGCTTGGCGGAACGGTACCGACCAGCCACCGGCCAAACTTACCTGAGGAGTTGCATCATGGACTGGTACCAACAGGGCGACGTAATGATCAAGCCCGTCGAGGCGATCCCCGCCGATGGGACAAGAGTCGGTGGATCGGTGCTGGCCGAAGGCGAGGCTACAGGGCATCGCCATGTGGCCGTGGGCGATGGTGTGGCAGTCTTGGAGCGCGAGGGGACTCTGTATCTCAATGCGCCCTCCGGTGCTCGAATCACTCACGCTGAGCACAAGGAAATCGAGATTCCCCCTGGGCAGTATGAGATCGGCATCGTTCGCGAGTACGACCATTTCCAGGACTTATCCCGTGGGCGCCCCCAGTTCGCAACGAGGCCGGCGAAGACCGTCGGGCCGGTGCGACGAGTGCGGGACTAGCGGCCGTGGCTTGTACGAGAGTGGCCAGGAACGCGTTGGCCAGTCTGCTTCTGCTGTCGGCTTGACGGCGGCAGAGGCGCATAGGGCATGTCCATGATTGAAGAACTGCAAGACTCGCAGATCTCCGAGGCCCTTCTTGCCGCAGTGGAGAAGCGTGTAACCACTACTATCACTACTATCACTACTATTACATCTCGCGGCCACGACGCCAGCGCGTGGATTAGCTCGCACGGCCGCCTTATAAGCGCGGACGCCCAGGGCATCGTGGTTCAACTGACGGCCATGGATGACGAGTCACGGCTTCGCGCGTTTCAGCCGTCCGACAGGGTTGGAGTCACCTTCAAGCTCAAGCGGCACAAATACGTGCTCAACTCCGTGATTGCCGAACTCCGGCCGGCGCGGCAGACTCCCGACCAGCAACATTCGACAGCCCTGTTGGTCATTCGCTGGCCAACGAAGATGCACCGGCTCCTGTGCCGCCAGATCACCTACTTCGAGTCTTGGCCGAGCAGGATCTTCCGTGCCGCATTCTGGCCGGGCGGGCGCAAGGCCGAGCCGATCGCCATCGGCCAAGACACGCCGGTCTGGTCAGGCGTCGTGATCAACATCACTGCCAGTGGCCTCACGATGCGGGTCTACCCGATGGTCTTGCATTTCCTGAAGGCTGGCGATCTGGTGGGACTGCGCGTTGTTGCCGGGCCCGGTGACGTCGTCGCATATTCCGATGCACGATTCGACCATGGCGATGACCTCGGCGATCATGCTCTGGTCTGCCTCCAGTTTGTGGGCTTGGCGGAAACCCCCGAAGGCCAAAGGCTTCTCCGCGTCATCATTGGCAATACAGAGCCGGATCATGCCAGTTAATCGTTCCGCCGCCATCATGACGGTCTGCAAGGAGAAGAATGAGCTTGGGTGTCACGGGTTTGCCGATCGGAGCCGATGTCGTTTAGGGTGGTGGGTGCGTTCGTGGCTGAGTTTGAGCTGAGGGGCGATTGCTTGGCCGGTTCTTGATCGCCCCCTGACGGCGTTACTTCGCGGCCGGAGACGACGGACGAGAACTGAATGCGGCATAGTGGAGACTCTGGGGCGTTTTGGACGTAAACAAAGGACTTACGGCAATGGTTGGCGAAGTTAGGCCATCGCGACCGGATTATTCTGCGGGACAGGGCCGGACCGAGATCAAACTGCAGAACCCATCGGCCTAGCGTTCAGAAAGGCTCCGGACATCTGCGGCGAGATACCCGCCTGCGACCGTAAGACAGGTTTCGTCCGAGCCATAATGTGGGCCCTTCGGCAGCCGGCTTTCGGATACCAGGGCTGCCTTTCCCGGCCGGGGCCGGTTCTTCCTGCTGGCAAAGGCCGATAGGGGCAAGACTCGATGTCTCCAAGGCATTGGGGCATTCTACCGTCCGGACCCTTTGAGGAGAAGTTGATTTAAGGGAAACTGCCGGGCTGGTCGCGACGTGTTCCCTGTTGCCCCGGCGGCGGGACAGGTTCAGCCGCTGATACCTGACCACGGTGGTCGAGAGTGGTCGGGCCGCTACGTCGGTCATCCGAGCCATCCGAGCCCTCCGAGCCCTTGGCAGCCAGGCCGCGAGCGTCTATGATGGCAAAGTGGGCCAGAGAGACGACGTGCAGGACGGCTGATTTGACGTTCTTGGCCCATCCGGAAGGCACAGGGATGTGTGGCAAAGCTCGGTCTGGCAAGGGTAAGCCTCCTGAGCCTCGTTACTTTCGGTGAGGCCATAGCTTAGCGCGTGATTCTGTGCGATCAAGACCCCCGAGTCTGTTCAGTAAGTGTGCGGGCCGAAAGTCGCTGGACCCATACACCAGATCAAGAAGCTCAAGAAGCAGGAGGATGTCTACATCGCCGCGGGCCGCGAGGCCAGGCGGGTGGGTGCCCCCCAGCAGCTTGAGCTGGCCAAGAAGGCGCTCAAGACCACGATGGCCCAGCGCAGGCGTCTTGACCAGCAGCTCCTGACGCTCAAGATAGCCGTGCAGATGAAGGAGCAGTCCGAGACGCACGCTGAGTTTGCCAAGGCGCTCACGGGCGTCAGCAAGACCATCGCGGATATGTTCGGCTCGGCCGACCTGGTCAAGACGCAGAAGGACTTTGAGATGGCTATGGCCAAGGCCCAGTCGATGGAGCAGCGGGTGGACCTGTTCCTGACCAGCGCGTCGGGCGGTATGTTCGGCGAGTCGGTCGATGGCGGCGAAATCGTCAGCGACGATGAGATTGACCGGCTGGTCGAGGCTGAGGCAGCCCAGGCGGAGCGCTCGGCCGACGTGGAGATCGACAAGGGGCTCAAGGCCATTCAGGACGAACTGGCGAAAGACCAATGATACAGCAATTCTACCTGGACATCTTCGAGCGGTATCACCAGCGCGGCCTGGAGGCGTACCGGGGCGGCGATGCGGGGACGGCCCGGCGTAGCTTCCTGAAGGCGGCGGAAGTGCTGTTCAAGCTTGCGGCGGGGTCGGCAGGTGAGCTTCAGCGGGTGCGGAAGGAGAAGGCCCAGAAACTGCTGGACCTGGCGAAGTCCATCGACCCCGATGCGCCGGTGAAGGCGGCGAAAGGGGCGGCGCCTGCGCGCGGGTCCGGGAAATCGCCGGCGGCCGCGGAGGTCGATGAGGGTGAAGGCGGCGGGGACCAGTGGATCATCTCATCGCTGCCGGATGTGAAGATGGATGAGGTGGCAGGGCTGGAGGATGTGAAGTCGGTCATCCGCAAGCGCGTGATCTACCCATTCCAGCACCCGGATGTTTCCAGGAAGTACCGTAAGCAGGCTGGGGGTGGGGTGCTGCTTTACGGCCCGCCGGGCACCGGCAAGACGATGATGGCCAAGGCCATCGCGGCCGAGATCGATGCGACGTTCTTCTCGGTCAAGTGCAGCGACATCATGACGAAGTGGGTGGGTGAGGCGGAGAAGAACCTCAAGCGGCTGTTCGATGCTGCGCGGCAGCACCCGCGAGCGGTGGTCTTCATGGATGAGACGGAGGCCATCGTCGCCAAGCGGGGCGGCGATTCCACCGTGATGAACCGAGTGATCCCGGAGTTTCTCGCCCAGGTTGATGGGCTTCAGGGCCAGCACAGCGGCCTGCTTCTGCTGGGGGCGACCAACCGCCCATGGGACATGGACGAGGCGGCGCTTCGGCCGGGGCGGTTCGGCGAGCTTATTTATGTGACGCTGCCCGACCAGCCGGCGCGCCATCAGATCCTCGCCGCCGCCCTGAAAGGCATCCCACTTGCCGAGGAGATTGACGTAACAGCCTTGGCCGGCGAGACGGACGGTTACAGCGGGGCGGATCTGGTGGCCTTGTGCGAGATAGCCAAGGATGGCCCATACGAGCGGGAAATCCAGACCGGAGTTGGGCAGCGGCTGGAGGTCGAGGACGTCGCCGCCGCGAAACAGCGAGTCCGCCCATCTGTGTCGAAAGCGCAGTTGGCCAGATACTCGCGGTTCCAGGAGACGAGGCAGTAGGACAGCAGCCAGGCCCTGGCGGGCCTCACGGCGGGCCATGCGGAGATTCGAGGATGAAGAAGTGCCCCTACTGTGCTGAGGATATCCTGGATGAGGCGGTCAAGTGCAAGTACTGCGGCTCGACGGTGGCGGGTTCCGCGCCGACTGGGCCTGCGGCGGGGCTGATGGACACGCTGAGCTATGGTCAGACCATCTCTGCCGAGGCGATTGTTCCGGGCAAGGTGCTGGCGGGGCGGTATCACCTGATCGAGCGTATCGGCTCCGGGGGCATGGGGGATGTTTGGCGGGCGGCCGACAGAGAGATGGATGATATGCCGGTGGCGATCAAGGTCCTGCCGGCGATACTCGCACACAACGAGCGCAGCATCGCCGACCTGCGCCGCGAGGCCGCCATTGCCATCCGCCTGAGCCACCCACATATATGCCGGCTGCACACGTTTCACTCCGATGGGAGCATCAAGTTCCTGTCGATGGAGTTCATCGAGGGGCTGACGTTGGAGATGATGCTGTCGGAGAGGCCAGGCCGCAGGTTGGCCTGGTCCGAGCTTCTCCCGCTGGTCCGGCAGATCGGCTCGGCATTGGATTACGCACACGGCATTACTCCCCCGGTGCTGCATCGCGACATAAAGCCCGGCAACATCATGGTGACGCCGGGCGGCACGGCGAAGCTGCTGGACTTCGGTATCGCGCGGGAGATCCGCAACTCGATGACACGGGTGACCGGGCGCGAGGACACATCCGGGACGCTGCCGTACATGTCGCCGGAGCAGTTTCGTGGCGAGCGGTGTGATGGCAGGAGCGATGTGTACTCGTTCTGCAGCGTGATATACGAAGCGCTGGCGGGCATGCCGTTTGTCAGTCCATCGGGATCGGTGGCGTGGCAGGTGCAGGAGAAGCTCTTTCAGCCCCTGGCGGGCGCGCCGGCTGAGGCCAACAGGCTCCTTGCGGCGGGGTTGGCAAAGAGGCCCCAGGAGCGGCCGACCAATATTGTCTCCGTTATCGAAACGACCGAGCCCTCCGGCTCGCGGGCGCCCGAGTTGACGGGCTTGGCTCCGGAGTTGCATGCGGCCATAGCCACACCGGTGGTGTTGTCTCCGGTCGCCGAGCCGCCGGAGTTGCCGGCGACACGCGCCGTCGTGGGTGGGCCTCCGCCAATTCCAGCATGGGCTGCTTCGCCGGCTGCTTTTCTCGGCGCTACGGGCAAGGCAGGGGCAATCGCCGGCAAGTCATTTTCTGTTCTCTGGTTCGCGGTGCTACTGGCCTTGGCTTATGCCGCAATCAACGCGGGGGTGAGTTTTCTTTCATCGCGTACAGGCTTCGGAGCTTGGGCAGTAGCGGGGATATCCTTGGCTCAGGTGGCGGTGACTATGCTGCTAATACGCCGCAGAGTTGGTCCGATCAAGTGGCGGTATCTTCTCATCCTTTCGGTGCCATGGATTCTGATGTGGGTGGGGAATGTCTTTTTCCGGGAATTCAGCAGTGATTTAGGCTGGTTCGGCGGTCTTCCGTATCAACTGGCCGTCTGCATCTACAGCGCAGGCGTAGGGGCCTGCGCCGGCACGGTCTTCGGGATCATTTTGGGCCGGGCCGTTTCTGGTCGGTCCGTGTCTCCGGCTATCATGGGAGGCATAGGGTGGGCAAGCGCGCTGGTTCTCCTGAACCTGTTCGCGTGGGTCATCTACGAGTTCTACGGAGAATTGGGAGTTGCACTCACCTTCCTGACGTACGGCCTGCCGGTATCCGTTGCGAGCGGCCTGCTGATGGGCCTGCCTCTGGGCCTCACAATCGGATGGTGCATAAAGCTCGCCTGGCACAGGAAGGCGATGGTCTGAGGGCGCCGAGTCGGCCGACTATCAATTCTCAACAAGGCGCATCCGACTTTCATGCCCATCGGCAGCGGCCCAAGTTGCCACTCGTAAACCTCCGGCTGTAGTCTACATCGCGTAAGCGTTCGGCGAAGGCCAACGGTTTTTGGAGGCGCAGTCACTTGAAAGAGGCGGTTGTCGCGACAACCGGAGGAGCGGTTTTCACGGTAAATTGCAGTTCCGGGCGGCTCGTCGAGAAGCGAGGTAAGTCTCGCGTGTTGCTGTAACTATGTGAGAAAACAGCATCTTACGAAAATGCGCGAGAAAAAATTATGAAACCCCTGCTGTTCCTCAAGGATTCCAGCGAGAAGTGCTTCAGCCGAACAGGCGCGCCTCCGCGGCCCCGCTTGCGAGGCTGCAAAGCACCTGAAATGATCCGCAGCCAAGTTCCTGAAGGAAGAAAGTGCTT
>JAPLOD010000120.1 GCA_026692735.1 Planctomycetota bacterium
ACTCGGGGCACTGCTCGGCCCCAGCGCCGAGCCGCCCCGCCACCCCCCAACCACGAAGGGAGGATCCCCCACCTGATGTTGCCCCCCGAGTGCGGGACTTTGCCTGTTCCCCCGGTGCGGGAGTTTGGGTGTACTTGCACACACCTGCTCATGACCGACGTAGTGATGCCCGAGATGAACGGCCGGGATCTGGCCAGAAACCTGCTGTCCATCTATCCGCACCTCAAGCGCTTGTTCATGTCAGGATACACGGCCGACGTCATCGCCCACCGCGGCGTGCTGGATGACGGGGTGCATTTCCTCCAGAAGCCCTTCTCCATCAAGGGCCTGGCCGCCAGTGTCCGGGAGGCGCTGGAGAGCGAATAGAGAGTCGGGGGACGGCCGTCCCTTCGCGCGCCTGCAACCGCCGCGCACCGCCGCGAGGCCGCCTCCGCACACGCCAACCTGCCCAGCAGCCGGCGTCCAGCGTCTTGGGGCCACGCACCCACACCCACACCGCGCATCGGCCCTCGGCGCGCACCTGCTCACCGACCCGCTCCCTCGCAGCGGCGTAGGCTCCACCCACCGTGGACCACACAACAATATCGCCGCTTGCGCATCCCCAACCCGGCCTGCATGTTTGCGACCCCGAAACACTTCTCTAATCCCGCGGCGGGGCCACGAATGTACTTCTTCACGAGCGCTCGAAGCCTTGGCGTGCTCAGCATCGGGGCCTGCCTGGCGGCCGCGCCAGCGGCTGCGCAGGCCGTTCGACGGATTGCTGTCGGCAGTCCGGTCAACTGCGTGGCGTTCTCGCCAGACGGTCAGCGGCTGGCCGCCGTCGACGCACAAGGGTTTGCGACGGTGTGGCGAGTGAGCGACACCGTGCAAATCGCGCGGTGGCAGGCTTATGCCGGCGGGGAAGGTTGTGTCGCCTTTTCCCCTGACGGTCGGTACATCGCGACTCCCGGCCGGACTTCTCGTGACGGCGGGAGCATAGCTCAGCCTCGCACTCGGTATGTTGCTCTCTGGGATGCTACGAGCTTCGCGTCCATACGCGAGTACCCGAGGCACATCTCGACAGTAGTAGGAATGAACTTCTTGGCGAATGGCCGGTTGCTTGCTAGCGAAGATACCGATGGGAGAGTCATCGTCCGGGACGTTGAATCAGCTGTCATCTATGCCGACAGCGTTGTGCATGGGGCCTTTTCTCAGG
This sequence comes from Planctomycetota bacterium, assembly GCA_026692735.1. Lineage (GTDB taxonomy): Bacteria > Planctomycetota > SZUA-567 > H5-PLA8 > H5-PLA8 > JAPLOD01. Next base: position 1,196 of record JAPLOD010000120.1, read on the forward strand.
TGTCCTCGCCATATGGGCGGCAAGTCGTAGTTAGGCGACGTGCGGCTCTCTCTAGCGTCTCGGGGAACGTCCTAGCGGCGTTTGGCCGGGCGAGACCGGGCGTCATCTTCTTCTTCGGATGGGGACCCGGCTTCTCATCTACCGACCCAATCGACAGTCTGTCAGGTCACTCCGACGCTATCACAGCGCTCGCCTTCTCCCCAGACGGTGCCCTACTGGCATCGTCAGGTCGCGACGACACAGTGCGTGTATGGGACATTCAGCCTGGTCGCTGGAACAGGAGCTACTCCTATTCGGAACCGTTTCCCAGAACAAGCATAGTCACGCACGGCGAGCACACTGACCGGGTCTTGGATGTGGCCTTTTCTCCTTTGGGGGACTTGCTCGCCACGGCCAGCCAGGATGGAAGCGTTCACCTCATTAACTTGTCATCGGCTGAGGATAGGGTTAGTCAGTATCCAGCGTTGGAGTGGCAGCGCATCATCCGCAGCGTTCGCGGCACGCGTCGACTGATGCTACCTGACACGCTGCGCAAGTGCTCGGTTGCTTCGGAACTCCCAGACTCTCTGGTTCTGCGCACGAATCGCGCTCGAGCAGTCAGGTCCGCCGTGTTGGGGCGCGCTTGGACCGCAGTTGGTGACGCGGCGATTCTCGCGGACAGCCTTCGAGCCGAGGTGACGGTCAGGGTCGTTCGCGCACTCTGCGGCCCGACCGGCCGACCCGCCTCGTTCCTTGTTGAACGCCTCGGTTGGTATGTTGCCCTTGATACCGCGCAGTTCACTGCCGTGGGCGACACCGGCACCATCTCGTTGGGGTCCGTGTACCTGCGCGGTCCGTCCGGCACCGTTGCGCCTGCCCGAATAGACTCGGTATGCAACCAGAACTGTCGCGTTACCATTTCCGACGCGGGGCGGGACGCCGATCTGAGACGAAAGGCCCGTCGGCAAACAGTGACAGATTCAGTTCGCGCGGCCGGTGAGCGGGCACGCGCCGATTCGGTCGCGGCCGGTGAGCGGGCACGCACCGATTCGGTCGCGGCCCGTGAGCGGGCGCGTGCCGATTCAGCCGCGGCTCGCAGCACGCGTGAGCGACAAGCCCGGATTGCCCGTTTGCGAGCCGCTGGCGCTTCCGAGGAACAGGTCCAGTCGGGGCTGGCCGGCGTCGTCACGCCAGGGATGACATCTCGTGCGGTTCGAGCGATCCTCGGCGACCCGTTGCGCGAGTCGCGTGCGACCACGCAGGTGGGGTCCGTGACGCGCTGGCACTATCAACGTGTCGTGGTCGAATTCATGGATGGCAGAGTTACGGAGGTTCGCCAGTAGAAGCCCACGGGGGACAAGCTCATGAAGGCTCAGTGGCTGGTGGCCGTCGACAAGTTCGAGCAGGGTGTTCTCTTTCGCTTCAGTAGGACCGCTCAGCTCTTGGTATCCGCCGGCGTTCTGGTCGCGCTCCTGGTGGGAGTGATTACGCTCGGCGTGTCCTACCTTCCCGTCTCTCGCGAGCCGGCCCCGCCTCAACCGCTAGCGTCTTCACAGCCGGTCCAAGTCACAGGTGCGGACGTCGCCGCGCTTCTGCAGGCACGGATTCCGCAGGCCGTGCTAGCTGGCCCTGTTCCATCGCTGCCTGCTCAATCGCCACCGACAGCTTCCACCGTTGCGCCGACTGCACAGAATGCGGCCGCCCTAGCAACCCTCGTGGACAGTTTGCGCAAGGCGCTGACTGGTCGTGGGGTCTCGTGGGCGCAGCAGGCTGGCCCGCTGGTCATCAACCTACTTGGGAGGTACGATAGCGGCGGCCGGTCGATAGAGTCGCGGGCGGCAAGCGGCGAGACGTACCTCATCAATCCTTCTGGCTTCGAGGACAAGCAGACGATTCTGCACGAACTGCTTCCCATCGTCCAATCGTCGCCGCAAGGTCAGGAATTGGCGTACATGACGGCTTGGCGCTCGTTGCGTGAAGAACGTGAGCAGGCCCGCCGTGGGGCGCTGTTGGCGGCGGAAGGCGAACACGCGCAGCGCCTGATGTTGATCGAAGCGCAGTACCAGGCCAAACGGCTCGCCCGGGCCACCACTCGTGCGCGCGCGCTCATATACCTTCCATGGACTATTGGCGCACTCGTCGTTGCAGGCCTGGCGCTTAGCCTTCTCGGAATTGAGCGCAATACTAGGATGATGGAGAGACTCCTCACTTCTCTGCAAGACAACAAGAAGTAGGCGCTGTTCGACCCGGCAGGATAGGTCGCTGTGAATGAGGCGTGACGTTACCCCGCCTCATGTATCCGGCTAGGATCGCAGGGTTTCACCGCTTGCCGGGGGATGTCCTGATCTAGTCATCTGGGATGCGGAGACAGTTCGCCTCGTCGAAGTGAAATGCCCCCGCTGGGACACGCCTAGCAGGGAGCAAGCGCGGTTCATGCGCGTGGCAGTGAAGCATGGCATTGCCGCCAGCGTCGTCGAACGGGAATCCTCCGACGTGAGCAACAGCGAACGCGGGTGACAGCGCCGGAGCGATTTCCGGTTAGCTCGAATCATGAAGGCGCGCTCGGTCAGGCGGGCGACGCCGGGCACCGTACATCCAGATCCTGAACTCGTCCCGATGCACCCCGCCAGCGGCGACCAGCCGGCAGGCCCAATCGCTCTACGCGACCCCTGCCCGGCCCTATCCACTGTCACAGCCCGGCAGGATCTTCCTCCACGTAGCGCCATCGGGCATCTGACGGCCAACTGACGCGCCAGCCACGGCCTGGGGAAGATGGTCGCCGGCGATGTTGCCGAGACCACCGGCGACGCCAAGCAGGCCATGGACTTCATCGGCGACCGAGATCCCAAGATGATGGTGAAGTACCTGAAGCGGCGGAAGAGCCGGCTGGTGGACGCCGCGAGGGCCTTGAACGAGTTCCGGAATGCCCCGAAAGGTGCGAATTAGGTACGAACGGCAGGCGGAGACGACAAAGGCCCCATCCGCAAGTGATGATGAGGCCTCGCGTTACACAGAGCCACCGGTCGGACTTGAACCGACGACCACTCGATTACGAATCGAGAGCTCTACCACTGAGCTACGGTGGCTGAGGGAAGTGCCCTGGGCCGGATTCGAACCGGCACGACTTTCGCCACCGCCCCCTCAAGACGGCG
>JAPLOD010000121.1 GCA_026692735.1 Planctomycetota bacterium
GCTGCTCATCCTCTTTGGCGGCAAACAACGCCTTTTCATCCGTGTGGGACCGCATACGCAACCAGGAGGTGTCGCCGCCCCAGCCGGAGTTCCAGAAGGCGAATGCCTGCTTGGGGAAACGGGTTACCGTATATGCCTCGATGTACGTGGTGTAGAGTTTCTGCTCGGTAATGCTGTCACCGAGAAACACAATGCGGCCGCCTCCGCGAAGGAAGAATCCCGCATCCGCCGCCAGGCAGCTCGACGCCAGTACCGCCCATGCCAAGCAAGCCGTCAGTCTTTTCATAGTACACATGATTCGCGGACCTCTTTTCTGTTGTTTGGGGATTACCACGTGATCTCAACATCGCCCAGCGGCCTTCTAATGTGCAACACCGTCGATTCCGGATAGTATTCCCATTCGGAAGCTTCCAGTTCCTGACCGGAAACGACGACCTTCAGCGGCCTGGACCCAATGAGCAGGACATCCTGGCCGGCAGCGGCCCCGGTGTACATGAGCTTCTTGTCGCCATTAACCACATTCCGGACGGCACTGCCGGCCTTCACCAGGTGCGGCCGGGTGTCGGCGAGAAGCTCGGGAAAACGGCTCAACGTGTCGTACATGTATAGCGCGGGCCCAAAGTGGCAACTGAACCAGATTTCATTGCCCCAGGTCGGGCCGACGCGGTTCGCCCCGTCCTCGCGCATCCAATAGGTAACCAATGAGCACGCCTGGATGGCTCGCTGCTTGAACGACGCCTCGCCGGTGGCCGCATGGAAATCCGCCAGCAAAGCGGCCCAATGCAGCGTGTGGACGCCCATGGTCGCGAAGCAGCACTTCTGCTCCCGCAGCCCTTCGGCCTGCGCCCATGTGTTGTTCTTCTCCACAAACTCCTTGGCGATCCAGTCGTGCAAGCGCCGCGCCATGGGAAGGTACTCCGGATTGTCGCCGCGGTGCGCAATGAGCCAGCGGGCCGTGTCGATGCAGTCCCAATTGGTCAGATTGTTTTTGCCCGTCTCGGGGGAGACATCTTCATAAAAGCCCTTCCATTGCATGGTTTTCACCGGCCCTTCGAGAATCCATTTCAGGGCCTTGTCCCTGCACTCGCGCCAGCGTTTGCCGTCGGGCTTATCCAATTCTTCAAACAGTATCACCGCGTAGATCGCCGAGGACGTGTACGCCTCGCGAACCTCGCCGGTGATGGGGTTGACGCGGAAGGGCCAGTTGCCTTCCGGCAACTGCGTCTTGGCCAACGTCGCCGCGACGGCCTCGGCCGCCTGACGATAGTGCGCGTCGCCCGTCGCCCCGGAAAGCTCCAGCATGGCCAGCGCCATGATGGCCGGCTTGTCGGTCATGATCGCATCGCCGTCCACCGAGCCGCCCACCTTGCCCTTATGCGCGGTGCTGTAGAAGAGCGAGGCGAACTTGCAGTCGGCCGGCGTTCGTCGCGCGAGGTTCCAATCCGCCAGTTGACGCGCCCGGGCCAGACACGCGGCATCGCCCGTGTAGCGCCACTGGGCCAGAAAGCCGCGGATGAACAGCGAGTGATGGAAGGCCGGGTAAACGGTATCGGCATTGAGCGGATGACCGACGCCCACTTTGCGCTCGCCGTTGGCCAGGGCATAGTTCACATAGGCCGGAATTGCTTTGCCGTCCTGATCCTTGTAGGCATTGCCCGCGGCCCAGCCGCCGTCGAGGTCATGCAACACGAAATGATAGGTCCGTTCGATAAAGCGTGGATACGCCATGCGGGGCACAAGCAGGCCGTCCTTGTCCTTCTGGTACAACTCCGCCGGTAAACTGCCGGCAATCAGCGGTTCTGAGTTCAATATGCCGGTGGCGAGGGCCGCGATGGCCAGGCCCAAGGCAAGAATCGCCGCCGCAACCCCGCGATGGCAGATGCCCATAGTTCTCATCGTCATTGCGAAATAAGAGTGAGCGAAAATCATTGCTTCACCTTTCGATGCGTCGTCTTGCACGGTCTTGGCGGCTTATTCGGCGATCGGAAATCCCGCGCCTTGCGGGCCCAAGACCACGGTCGCGCCCGCTGCGGTCTTCAACACGATCCGCCTTGAAGTGTCTCGATCTTCTTGCCGGCGCGACAGCCGAGCGGCATGGACCTCATCGCGATTACACATACCCTCATCTGCCTCGCACTGGCTGTGCCTCCTGCCGCCGGCGGCGAGGCGTTCGATGTGAAGTTGGATGCCGCGCGGGGCGGTATCACGCGGCTGGCCAGCCCCAAAAGCCCCGCGCTGAACTTCATCCTCGACGGCGCGATGCTGGGCGAGGTGGAAATCCGCGTCCGGTCTGCCGGCGGGCCGTGGCGCGACAACCGCACGGCGGCTTCCGCCGACATCCGCCAGGCCAGGCTGGAAGCGGACGGCCGAACCTTGAGCGTGACTTATCCCAGGCCGTCGAAAGCCGCGGGCGGTGTGCGGGACGTCGTGCTGACTGAGACATACGCCCTCAAGGCCGACTCGCTCGAATGGACCATCCACCTGCAAAACGCCACCGACGGGCCGCTGGAGATAGGCGACCTGGCCCTGCCGCTGCGGATGAACAACGCCTACACGAAAGACGCCGAGGAAACCTTCGCCAGGCGGGTCTTCCGCCACGCCTTCATTTCCGGCCACGGCTCGTTCCTCTTCTGGCTGCCGGCCGGCGGCGACGGGCCGCACCTGGTGATGATGCCTCGCCAGGACACGAAGCTTGAAATGTTCACCGACCGCGACACCGATTACGCCACCGGCCTCGGCGAGTATCGCGTGTTCATCCACTCGGCCGCCACCGGCGGCGAACTGGCCGGCACATGGCGGCAGAAGCACACCTCGGCGGTCCTCCAGCCGCGCGGCACGCCGGGCGACCAGATGACCTGCGGATTCAGCTTCCGCTGGGCGGATGACTATCGCGGCGTGCGCGAGACCCTGTACCAGGGCGGCGGATTCGACATCCGCGTGACACCTGGCATGGTCGTGCCGGAGGACCTTTCCGCGCTGGTGGCCCTGCGGACCAGCAGCCGCATCGAGTCCATCACGGCCGAGCATCCCAAACAAACCAGCCTGGAATACGTGGGAGCCAAACAAAAGGACACGCACATCTACAAGGTAAAGTTTTCTCGGCTGGGGGAAAACATGCTGACGGTCAACTGTGCCGGCGGGCGGTCGATGGTGCTGGAGTTCTTCGTCACCGAACCGCTGGAGACGCTCGTAAAGAAGCGGGCGGCATTCATCGCCGGCCGGCAGCAGCACCGCTGCCTGGACAAGTGGTACGACGGCTTGCTGAGCCTGTGGGATGTGCGCCAACCGGCGGGCAGGAACCTGCTTGGTCCGGAGAATCTCGGCGGCCAGGCGGCCTACGCGGTCAGCGGCTCCGACGACCCCTCGAACAGCAAGTGCATATATCTTTCGCAGAAGAACGTCGCCTATCCCGAGGCCCGCGAGATCGAGGCCCTGGAGTATTTCATCGAGCACTTCGTCTGGGGCAAGCACCAGCGAACCGACCGGGAGCAGCCTCATCCCTACGGCATTTACGGCAGCGACAGTTGGCGGCAGTGCCGCACCAGCTCTACTGGGCTGAACTCCGGCGGGCACGGCCAGGAGCGGATGTGGCGAACCTTCGACTACACGACATACTTCGCCCTGTACTACAACATGTACCGCATCGCCCGGCAGAACCCGCAATTAGTCAAGTATCTCGACGCCAATGGATACCTGGAGCGGGCGTACGGTACCGCCCGGGCTTATTTTGAGATACCTTACAGCATCCGCATGAAGGGCTGGGATTTCAACGGCTGGTGCGATTGGGCCTACAAGGTGGGCAATTTCCACGAGAAGTACCTGCTGGACATCATCGCGGCGCTGGACGAGTGCGGCCAGCCGGAGAAGGCGGCCTGGCTTCGCGGCCAATGGGAGAAGAAGGTGCGGTACTTCCTCTGCGACAACCCGTACCCCTGGGCCTCCGAGATGCCGGTGGACTCCACCGCGTATGAATCCACCTACGCCATCGCCCGCTGGGCCTTGCAGGACGGCGCGGAACTCAGGCCCGTCGAACGGTTGTGGCAGGACAAGAACTCGCTCCGCTGGTACTCCTACGGCGAGATTGACCGCAAGCGCCGCGAGGACTTCCTCCATCGGCAACTTCTGGCAAACCTGGCCTGCCGCGGCTGGCTGGAGGCGAGCTATTACCACCTAGGCAGCGACTTCCGCGCCTCCGGCAGCGGAGGCTATACGCTGAGCTACATGTCTCAGATGGGAGGCTGGGCGATCCTCGACCATGCCTTGCGTTTCGCCGATGAGCCGGCGGAACTGGCGCAATTGGGCTATGCCTCGCTGCTCAGTTCCTGGGCGCTGGTCAATTCGGGCCGGCCGGAGACAAACTACGGCTATTGGCGACCCGGCGCGGCTCAGCACGACGGGGCGGCGGCCTGGGGCTTCATGCCACAGAAGTCCGGCCGGGAATGGAACCCGGCTTGCCAGGCGATCCCCCGCGGCCCCTGGCCGGTCGACGGCGAGATCGACCACGGGTTGGCGGCTGGCGTTGAGGCAGCGGCCACCGTGGTGATCAAGGATCCGATCTTCGGCCTGATTGCATACGGCGGCCTGCTGAAGCAGTCGGGCGGGATGATCGAGGTCATCCCCCGCGACGGCGTCCGCCAGCAGTTCTGGCTGGTCCGCGGCCGCCAGCGGCTGCACGTGACGCTGGAGCGCGATGGCTTCGCGCGAGAAGAGCCGATCGTGGCCGGGCCGTCGCCGGGCGCGCTGCGCTTCGTTCTGGAGAACCGCTCCGGCAGCGGACATACGACGCGCCTGGGCATCTCGGGCCTGCCGCCGGGCAACTATGAGGTCCTGGTGCGCGGGCAGCCGCGGGGCGGCTTTCGTTCCGCAGCCGGGCGGAAAGAGCGCGTGGAGGTGCCGCTCGACGATGGTCCCACTACGCCGGTGGAGGTCCGGGCGGCGCGAGAATGAGCGGGCACTGAGCGGTCCCGGACTGACTCTCCTACAGGAGCCAATACCAATGAACACAATCATGAAGAGTCTTATGTGTGTCGCCCTGTTGTTGGCACCGACGGCAGTGCTCCACGCCGCCGACATTCATGTCGCTCCCGGCGGCAAAGACGCCAACCCCGGCACACAGACGGCCCCGCTCCGCACGATCCAGCGCGGGGCCAATCTCGCGCAGCCGGGTGATGTCATCACCGTGCATGCGGGTGTTTACCGCGAGCGCATCAGCCCGCCGCGCGGAGGCGAGTCCGACGCGAAGCGCATCGTCTATCAGGCGGCACCGGGTGAGAAGGTCGAGATCAAGGGTTCGGAAATCGTCAAGAACTGGGTAAAGGTCCGGGACGACACCTGGAAGGCAACCATCCCAAACGGTTTCTTCGGGAAGTTCAATCCCTACAGCGACCTCATTCACGGCGACTGGTTTGACCCCGCTGGGCGGACGAACCACACGGGCGCCGTTTATCTCAACGGCGACTGGCTAAGGGAGACGCCCAGGCTGGATGATGTGATGAAACCCGCGGGAGACACCCTGCTTTGGCATGCACAGGTGGACGACGCGAACACCACGATCCGGGCACAGTTCAAGGGGATCAATCCCAACGAACAACTGGTGGAGATCAACGTGCGGCGGACGGTGTTCTATCCGGAAAAGCCCGGCATGAACTACATCACCGTCCGCGGATTCACCATGTGCCACGCGGCCACGCCGTGGTCACCCCCCACGGCCGAGCAGATCGGCCTGGTCGGCACACACTGGAGCAAAGGGTGGATCATTGAGAACAATGTGATCAGTCACTCCACCTGCGTGGGGGTCACACTTGGCAAATACGGCGACCAGTGGGACAACAAGGGGGAATCGAACGATGGCTACATCCGGACGATCAAACTCGCGCGTGAAAACGGCTGGTCCAGGGATAACATCGGGCGACACATCGTCCGCAACAACACCATCTCTCATTGCGAGCAGTCCGGCATCGTCGGCAGCCTGGGCGCCGTTTTCAGCACCGTTGCCGGCAACACGATCCATGACATCCACGTGCGAGGGCTGTTCGGCGGCGCCGAGATGGCGGGCATCAAGTTCCATGCCGCCATCGACGTCACAATCAGTGGAAATCACATCTACCGGACCTGTCGCGGGATCTGGCTGGACTGGATGGGGCAGGGCACGCGGATCACCCGTAACCTGTTTCACGACAATTCACAGGACCTGTTCTTCGAGGTCAATCACGGGCCGATCCTTGTTGATAACAATATTCTGCTTTCCCGGGTGAAGCTTCTCAGCAATTCGCAAGGCGTCGCCTTCGTTCATAACCTGATGGTCGAAGGGATGGGCGTGGTCGACCAGTCCGGCAACCAGACGCCGCTCCACAAGCCGCACTCCACCGAATTCGCGAAAATGCATGGGCATCCGTCCGGCGATGACCGCTATTACAACAATCTGGTCGAGCATGGTGATTTGAGCGAGTATGATGCGGCTAAGTTGCCGGTATGGATGAGCGGCAATGTGTTCCTCAAGGGCGCCAAGCCCTCCAAACATGAGGCCGAGCCGCTGCTCAAACCGGACTTCGATCCGGCGCTCAAACTGGTTGAGAAGTCCGACGGCTTATGCCTCGAACTGGCGTTCGATAAAGCCTGGATCGCCGAACGGACGCGCAAACTTGTGACGACCGAGCTGCTTGGCAAGGCGGTCATACCCGACCAGGCGTACGAAAATCCGGATGGCACGCCGCTTGGCATCGACACCGATTACTTCGGCAAGAAAAGAAATGAAAACAATCCGTTCCCGGGACCGTTCGAAATCTCCGAGGGCGGGAAACAGGTGCTGAAAGTGTGGGAAACAAAGGAGAGCAGCCGATGAAGAACCGATTCGTTATGTTGTGTGGAATGGTCGCGATGTTGTTGATGCCGCTGGCGATGGTCCGTGCGGCGGACCCGGACCCGTATGGGATCCTGTTGAAGCCGATCCCTGATAAACTGGTGGTTCTGACGTTCGACGACGCATGCCTCAGTCATGCGACGGTCGTCACGCCGCTGTTGAAAAAGTTTGGGTTTGGCGCGACGTTTTACGTGACGATGTTCGGCAGGACGGCTCTTGATCCGAAACAGTATATGTCCTGGGAACAAGCCAAGGCTGTTGAGGGCATGGGATTCGAAATCGGGAATCACGGCTTTGGCCATGGCTACATGAATTGCGGCAGCGTGGAGTCCGGCATCAATGACATCGCGGCGATGGAAGATATTATCGTGAAGAACAAAATGTCCAAACCATCGACCTTTTGCTGGCCGATCTACGCCGTGAACCCGGGGATGTTCGACGCAATGACCGCGAATGGATACATTTTTGCGCGGGGCGGCCACGAACGCGCTTACAGGCCGCTGGTGGATAATCCGCTCGATGCGCCCTCGTTCACGTTCCACGATGAGCGTTTAAACGGAAATAAGAATTGCTTCACCGAGGTTGCCAAGATGGCGACTAACGGATGTATCGCCATTTTTACGTTTCATGGAGTTCCTGATCTGGAACACCCGACGGTCGGCGTTGAGCCCAAACGCTTTGAAGAATTGATGACGTATTTGAAGGACAATCAATACACCGTAATTTCCATGCGGGATGTCGCCAAGTATGTGGATGCCGCGAAAATCACGCAATTGTTAGCATACCGCCATACCCAGGTCTGGGGCGGCGTGACGGCCAAAGACAACCGGCTCTATTTCTGTGTGGATCAACTTCCCGCCGACCGCAAGCTGACATTACCGGACCTGACCACCAGGATGACGAGTGCCTGGATGCTCGCGGACAGCAAGAAAAAGCCGCTGACCATCATCAAGGCGGATAGCGGCCTGCAAACCATCGTCGTGCCGGAGTTTTCACCGGCGGATTACGGCGACGGCCCGGTGGTGATTGTCGCCGAACTGAAAGGCGGGCCGATAGCAACCGTCACGGATTTCGTCTTTCCGGGACTGCCTGCGGCCACGATTTCCAAAAATGAGATTCTTGTGAACGTGCCGATGGCGACGGATCTGACGAAACTCGTGCCCATCTACAAAACCGGGTCGCCGCAGGTCACGGGCAAGCCGGCGTCGGGAACCCCCAATGACTTCACCCGGCCGCAGACCTACACGGTCACTGCGGCGGACGGCTCCACGAAGGCGTTTATCGTGAAGGTCAAGCCCACTCTGGGCGCGGTCGGCATCTCCAATCCCAGCTTCGAGAAGTTCGACGCCAAGGCCTTGAATGAAGGCGACGCGGAATACGGCAAGGCGCCTCGCGGCGCTATCTGGAACTTCAAGCAGACAAAGCCGGGGGATGAGGTCGGCATCAGTGTTGTCGCGGGAGTCATCGGCGCCGGGCCCGCTCCGGATGGCACGCGGCACGCCGCATTCATTCACGGCATCGGCAACGGCATCTCGCAGTCCGTGGTTCTCGACAAGGGGAATTACGAGGTCAGTTTCGATGTGGTAATGCGTCGAGGCACTTTCGGCGCGAATCTGATCGTGTCGATCGACGGCAGGCAAGTGTACACCCTTGAGTCCGCCAAGATCGTGAAGGACTGGAACAGGTACACGTCACCCATGTTTCCTGTGGATTCAGGCACCCATACGCTGGCCTTCACCCTCGGAGAGGGTCCCGACGGTCATGTCCTGATCGACAATGTGGTGATCAGATATTGTAGGTGAATAGCTGCATTGTGCCTGAAGCTCACCGAAGGAAATGCAGAAAGGAAAAAGTAGATGAAAAACCGGTTTGTCATGTTGTGCGGGACAACCGCCATGTTGCTGGCGACGACAGTGCTTGTCCAGGCCGCCGACCCGGCCGCTCCGGCCCCGGTCATGTACGAGCCGACCGTCGAATCACTCAAGCAGGCTGAAATACCCGAGTGGTTCATTGACGGCAAGCTCGGAATCTTCATGCACTGGGGGCCGGAGAGTATCCCCGGCGTTGCATCAACCTGGTATGCCCGATGGATGTACGAGCAGGGCAGCGAGGGCTATAAGTATCATTGTGCCACATACGGACATCCCTCGAAGTTCGGGTACAAGGATATTTGCAGGCTCTTCAAGGCGTCTAAGTTCGATCAGGCCCAGGCGGATCGGCTGGTCAAGCTCTACAAGCAGGCGGGGGCGCGCTACGTGGTTCCGGTCGCGTCGCACCACGACAATTTCGACATGTGGGATTCGAAGTACCAGCCCCGTTGGAATTCCATGGCCACCGCGGGCAAAGACATCTGCGGGATGTGGCAGAAGGCGACCGTGGCTAACGGGCTGCATTTCGGCGTGGCCTCCCACGTCGCGAGATCCTTCCGCTGGCTCCAGACGTCCCACGGGGCCGACAAGACCGGCCCCCTGGCCGGCGTGCCATACGACGGACAGGATCCGAACTACGCGGACCTCTACGGCGTGCCGTGGAACAGCAGCGATCCCGGATATGAAGGGCCGCAGGATGTAGGCCCGCCGGCGTTCGAGAAGAACTTCCAGGACCGGATGTTCGATCTCATAGACAGGTATCACCCCGATCTGTACTACACCGACGGCGGGCCGCCATTCAAGACGGCCGGCTACAATATCGTCTCGCATCTCTACAACCAGAGCCTGAAGCTGCACGGTGGGAAATTGCAGGCGGTGGCCAATTTCAAGGGCGGCTGTCCCATCGGAGCCGAGAACTTCGAGTTTGAGTTCCCCGCCACCCTCCAGAAGAACTTCTGGCAGACGGACAAGACCATGGGTGCCGAATGGTATTGGCTGCGCAATCGCAACAGGGATTACAAGAAGGGCCACGAGATAGTTCATACCCTGATTGATGTCGTCAGCAAGAACGGCAACCTGCTGTTGAACGTGCCGTTGGACGGCGATGGCGAGTTGGAAGAAGAGGTCATCACGATGCTCAAGGTGATGGCGCATGACTTCGATCTGATCGGCGAGGCGATCTTCTCGACTCGCACGTGGGAGGCGTTCGGCGAGGGTTCCAACAACCTCAACGGCATCGGCGCCCTGACTCCGCTGGATATTCGGTTCACGCGGAACAAGGCAAACACCACTCTGTATGCCACGGTCATGGGCTGGCCCGGCGACGGGGCCACCGTCAGGATCAAGACCCTCAACGAATACCGTTTCAGCATGAAGGGGCTCCAGAGCGTGTCGCTGCTGGGAGCGCCCGACAAACTGACCTACAGTCAGAATACCGATGCTCTTGAGGTGACATTCCCGGCCAAGGCGCCCTATGAATGCAACGCCTACCCGATCAAGTTGACGTTCTCCGGTCCGATCCCCGGGCTCAAGCCGGCGGTCAGGCTTCTCTGGCAGGCCAAGGCTCGCAGCATTTCAGGCGACGACGACCGCGCGGCCTACGGCCTGGCCGCTGAAGGCGGCGTGCTCCTGCTCAACGTGCCAGCCGGCAGCGCCGCCGCCAAGGCCGGCCTGAAGAAGGACGACGTCATCCTCGCCTGCAACGCCAAGCAAATCCGGACGGTCAGCGATCTTAACGCATTGCAGGATCAGGCCGCCGGAAAGAAACTGGCCCTTGCGGTCGTCCGCCATTCCATACCTCTGACCGTCGAGTTGACCGACTACGCGTACGTGGTCACCGAGTGCTCGGCAACGGCCGAGTTCAAGACGGTCGCCGTGGCTCCGGCGCCGGCCGCGATCCCGGCGAAAGTGTCCGCCGGAGGAGCCGTCCCCAGGAACGATCCGATCGACGCTCTCGTGGATGGCAAAGTCGTCAAGGGCTTCGGCCCGATCTTCGCCAACGGCGTGATCGACGGCGCCTACAAACTTGACCTGGGCGCCGTGCGCAGCATTGCCCAGGTGAACACCTTCTCGTCCGGCGGAAAGAACCGTGCCAAGCAGAACTATGTGCTCTACGGCAGCGACACCGCAGCCGATCCGGGCTGGAACGTCGCCGACGCGGCAGTATTCACGCCGATTATCGCCGTCGACACCCGCCAGGTTGAACCGCTCGAATTCCAGGCAACCGGCATTCGCCACAGCAGCGGCAAGCCGCTGGGCAGTTACCGGTGGCTCGTGTGGAAGGTTTTCCCCGTGACAGGCGAGGTCGGCGGTGAGAACACGGCCTTTCAGGAACTACAGGTGATTGCCCCGGCCACGAAGTGAGTTGGCGATGGCGAGCCGGACGCGCCGCTCGAACTCCGAGTGCCGGGAGTTGTGAGTGCGCCTCCAAGCGTTGACTTTGCCGATTTGTCCGGCTTTAATCGAAGGTATTGCCGGGGTGG
>JAPLOD010000122.1 GCA_026692735.1 Planctomycetota bacterium
GGCCGTCACTGTGTCTTCGAGGTTCAAGGGGGAGGACGTACGCATGAGAGGCTCTCCTGACGCTACCCCCCCTTGTTGGGTATCGTCAGGAAGCCTTTGAAAAATGAGGACTTGTGCGTGTGGAAACCCGTTCAGCCCATAAGTTACATGTTTCAGAACAGCGCTGCGCACATTTGTAACGTGTAACTTGTGACCTGTAACCGAGCGGCAGCAGGGAGGTAACGGCATGGAAATCCTCGCGCCGCGAGAAGATTTCGGACGTTAGCAGTGCGGGGTGGGCGGCGAGACGCCGGCGCTACAGTTACGGACATGCACCCGGAGCAGCGGTTCAGCCGTCTTGCCTGTGGACAATTCGCCTGCGAGCGGGTAAAGTAGGTTTTATGAGTATGTTGCGCTTTAGCCTGAAGGTTGGCGCACCCGCTGTGGTGGTCCTTGCGACGGTGGTGAACGCCGCCGCGGCGAGCGATCACGTCCTTGCCTCTGCCCAGACGCCCGATCTATCGTGGGCGCTGCAGGGGGGCGCAACGCATGGCGGGCGCATGACCAGAGCCTATCTGGCGCGCCGCGCGGCGACGGCTATCCGTACGCTGGACCAGATATCAAGTGCCGCCAAGACCCCCTGCGATGCGCTGGGGGTCGCGCAACCCGCGGCGATGGCCGGGCCTGGCACGACCATCGTCTCGCCGGCCCAGCAGCCCGCTCACAGCACCCACCAGCACTCCGCTCCGTAGTGTAGCGCCGGCGAAAGAGCCGGCAAGCCGCCGGGACGGCGGCGCTACCACAACGGCTTGCCGCCGCTCACGCGCGCGGCTCTTGTGAGGCGGAGATTACCCATGCTTGACGAGATGACTGAGTTTGTCGGCAATCTTGTAGGCACCATTTTCCCCTCGCGTTCCGCGAGCGTGCTCAGAAAACTCGCGCCGCGGATCGAGAAGATCAACGTGCTCGAGGCGGAGATCGCGCGGCTTACCGACAAGCAGCTCAAAGAGAAAACCGAAAGCTACCGGAAGGAGATCGCCCGGCTCAGGGCGGAAGACCCAAAGGCCGACGAGAAGCTCGTCATTGAACGGTACCTGGACGAGATTCTGCCCGAAGCCTTCGCCCTGGTGCGGGAAGCGGGCAAGCGTACGCTGGGCATGCGGCACTTCGACGTGCAGTTGATCGGCGGCATGGTGTTGCACGGCGCTGCCTCGCCGCGGAAGGTCGGCCAGAACCGCGGCATGATCTCCGAGATG
Source organism: Planctomycetota bacterium (assembly GCA_026692735.1). Lineage (GTDB taxonomy): Bacteria > Planctomycetota > SZUA-567 > H5-PLA8 > H5-PLA8 > JAPLOD01. The sequence goes on from JAPLOD010000122.1 coordinate 1,236, forward strand.
GTCACCGGCGAAGGCAAGACGCTGGTGGCCACGCTGCCCTGTTACCTTAACTCGCTGCCGCGGCGGCCGGACGAGTACGCGTATGTGCACGTGGTCACGGTGAACGACTACCTGGCCAAGCGGGACTCGGAATGGAACCGGCCGCTCTTCGAGCTGCTGGGTCTGACCTGCGGCGCGATCCAGTCGCACATGGATTCGTGGGAGCGCCATCCGATCTACGCCTGTGACATCGTCTATGGCACGAACTCCGAGTTCGGCTTCGATTACCTGCGCGACAACATGAAGATGGAGGCCGAGAAACAGGTCCAGAAGGTCAGGCACTTCGCCATCGTGGACGAAGTGGACTCGATCCTCATTGACGAAGCGCGCACGCCGCTGATCATCTCCGGCGGCGCCGATGAGGAGCTCAATGAGCGGTACATGCTCGCCGCCAAGCTGACCGAACACCTGAAGCCCACCCCCGAAGAGGAAAAGGAACGCATTGACAACCAGCGCCTGCACGGCGTCTTCGAGGAGCCGACGATGGGCCATTACATGGTGGACGAGAAGGACCACACCGTGACGCTGACGGCCGAAGGCATTCGTGAATGCGAGCGCTTCCTGGGCATTGAGAACTTCTACACCGGCAGACACATGGACTGGCCGCACTTCATTGACAACGCGCTCAAGGCCAAGGAGCTCTACAAAAAGGAAGTGCAGTACGTCGTCGCGGACGGGCGCGAAGGCAAGCTCGAAGTCCTCATCGTGGACGAGTTCACCGGGCGCATGATGTACGGGCGGCGCTGGTCGGACGGCCTGCACCAAGCGGTTGAGGCGAAGGAGGTGCTGGCCGGCGAGAAGATCGTGATGGAAGCCGAGACGCACACGCTGGCCACCATCACCATCCAGAACTTCTTCAAGCTCTATCGGAAACTGGCGGGCATGACCGGCACGGCGGTCACGGAGTCGCGTGAGTTTGGGCAGATCTACAAACTGGAAACGCCAAGCAGCATGCGCGCGAGGCGCAGATCGTGGCCAAGGCCGGCCAGTTGGGCGCCATCACCGTCGCCACCAACATGGCCGGGCGCGGGACCGACATCGTCCTCGGCAACTTCACCGTCGCGGACATGGTCGAGCACTGGAAGAAGCTGAACGTGGCGCCGCCCAAGCTGGACCTGGGCAAGCCGCGCGAACAGCTTGAGGAAGACCTCGCCGGCTTCTGGCTCAAACGCTTCGACAAGGCCGTCTTCGAGGCCACGCCGCCGGGGAAGCGCCATGAGGCGCACCTGAAATGGTGCCAGGAGCACGGGCGTATCCCGCTGGGTCTGGCCGAAAGCGTCAAGGAGCTCGGCGGCCTGCACATCGTCGGCACCGAACGGCACGAGGCGCGGCGCATTGACAACCAGTTGCGCGGCCGCTCCGGCCGCCAGGGCGACCCGGGCAGCTCGCGCTTTTTCCTCTCGCTGGACGACGACCTGATGCGCATCTTCGCGAAGGACTGGGTGCGCAGTTTCCTCCGCGCCAGCGGCCTGAAGGACGGCGTGCCGCTGGAGTCGCGCATGGTGAGCCGCTCGATCGCAAAGGCCCAGCGCCGCGTTGAGGAGCACCACTACGGCACTCGCAAGCGCCTGCTCGAATACGACCATGTGATGAACGAGCAGCGCAAGCTGGTCTACGGCCTGCGGCAGAGCTTCCTCGAAGCCCGGGAACTCAAAGAGACGATGCTCGGCTGGATCGAGGACGTCGTGGCGCTGGCGGCGCAGCGGGAGGCAGGCATCGAAGATCCGCCGCCGGCCGATGCGCTGCGCGCCCTCACCACCTGGGCCAGGCGCAAGTTCCTCGTGGAGATCACGGTCCGCGAGCTGAGCAACAAGTCCACACAGGAGGTGGAAGACTACATCGTGGCGCGCATCAAGGCCGCGTACGAGCAGAAGGACAAAGAGCTGGGCGATGTCGTCATCCCGAAGGAGAAGCCGCTGTACTACGCGCCGGAGGAGC
>JAPLOD010000123.1 GCA_026692735.1 Planctomycetota bacterium
CGGCGGCTTCCTGGCGCGCAAGCACGACGGCACGCCAGGGTGGCAGTCAATCTGGCGCGGCTGGCAGCGGCTCATGCTCATCGCCGAAGGCGTACGCTTGGCCCGCGAGTGGAGTCTGAAATGTGGGTAAAGACAAGCCCGCTGGGGTGGGCCACCCGCCGCCTATTGCGGCGGCGACTGAGTGTCGCGAGCGGCCGAACATGTGGCAGGCCCCCGCCAAAGGTGAGAGCCATGAATGCGTGCCCAGTCGGCGCTGGCAATCTTTCAGGATCGCCGTTAGACTGCTGCCAGTCCAGGAGATAGAGCATTTCGTGGCTTGCTTGCCGATGGCGCTGTCAACGAAACTGCGTTACGGCAAGAGCGTTGTCGCGCTCGCCGCAGTCATAGCGCTGTGGGAAGCTGCGTGCAGTATGGGCTGGTTCGCAACGACCATCCTCCCACCGCCCCATGTGGTCGCCGTCACGCTGGCCCGGATGATTATCTCCGGCGATCTTCTGCGAGATGCTGCCACGAGCCTTTGGCGGGTCTTTGTCGGGTTCGCGTGTGCGTCCCTTCTGGGTATTAGCCTTGGGGCGCTGACTGGCCTAAGCCGAGGCTTCAGAGAGTATGCCACCCCGCTGCTTGAAATTCCACGGCCGATCCCGCCGGTTGCGTTCGTCCCTATCTCTGTTCTGTGGTTTGGCATCGGGAACGGACCGGCCTACTTTCTGGTTACTTTCGGGGCCTTCTTTCCCATTTACACGAATGCACTGGCTGGCGTCCTGTCTGTAAGTCAGATTCACCGTGATGCCGCGCTGTGCCTGGGGGCTGGTCGGCGGCTTATGCTTACGGACGTGATTCTTCCCGCATCAATGCCATATCTCGTTGCCGGCCTGAAAACTGGGTTGGGGACGGCCTGGTTCTGCGTGATCGTTGCGGAGCTGGTTGGGGCGCAGTCTGGCCTGGGCTACATGATCCAGCTAAACCGAATGACTCTGCAAAGCGAGAAGGTCATCTCCGGGATGATCGCGATCGGCGTGATCGGGTATGCCATGAACCGGTTGATGGTGTTCATCCATCGGAAGGTCGTCTCTTGGCGCGTCGAATCCATTAGAGCATGACTGGAACCCAACACACAGGCTCTGATTCGCCACGCTTCAAGATTGAGGCCGCCGGGATTCACATGGCGTTTCCTTTCGCTGGCGATCAGCATGGCGTTGAAGTTCTGTCCGGTGTCTCATTTGGCGTGGCTGAAGGGGCGTTCGTTTCGATCTTGGGTCCCAGCGGTTGCGGAAAGACCACATTGGTGAAGGTTCTCGCTGGCCTTCTTCGGCCGGTACAGGGTGTCGTTCGTGTGGATGGTCGAGAAATCGCCAGCCCCAGCCCGGATCGCACGGTCATATTCCAGGAATATGGACTGTTCGAATGGAAGACCGTCCGCGAGAACGTGGAGTTCGGGCTGAAGGCCAAGGGCCTTCCAAAACATCAGAGGCGGGAGGTTGCCCAACGGTTCATCGAGTTGGTCCATCTGCACGGATCCGAGCGAAAGTATCCTAACGAGCTTTCGGGCGGCATGAAACAGCGCGCGGCGATTGCCAGGGCGCTTGCCGTCGAACCGGAGTGTGTTCTTATGGATGAGCCCTTTGCCGCTTTGGATTCGCAGACGCGACAGATCTTGCAGGAGGATATTCTGGAGATCTGGGAGAAGACGCGAAAGACAATCCTTCTCGTGACGCATAATGTCGAAGAGGCAGTCTTCCTCTCGGACCGAATCCTGATGCTCTCGAACATTCCGACGAAAGTCGTCCTGGACATCCCGGTCGGCCTTCCTCGGCCACGCCCACCGGAACTCCGCTTCGAAAGTGGATTCCGCAAGATAGCTGACCGGCTCTGGCACGCGTTGCGCTCTGAGGTGGGCCATGGTCGGCCCGCTGACAAAAGAGGCCTGAAGGTACCGGTTTCCGCGGATGAAGGTGCTTTCACATGAGATGCAAGGGAGCTCGTCGTATCCTGGCTGTTGCCGCTGCGATGCTGGTCTTGGTTGGCTGCGGTGAGAATCCTCCGCCCGCCAAGCCAGTGACTCCCGTCCGAATCGGCTGGCAGCTTCTCTTGGCCACCCAAGGCCAGATTGCGCAGGTGCTCAAGCGGACCGAACTCCTGGAGCAGCACGGTCTGCAGGGCAAGTTCATCCCCTTCAGCTACGGTGGGCCGCAAAGCGAGGCCGCGCTGGCCGGCGAGCTGGACGTCATCTTCATCGGTGACCAGCCTGTCATCAACCTGATTGCCCGGGGCGGCAAGTGGAAGATCGTCTCGCGCCTCCACTATACCAAGACGGCCATCATGGTGCCGCCGGGCTCGCCCATCCGGAAGATCGAGGACTTGAAGGGCAAGACCGTCGCCAGTCCGTTTGCCTCGATCGCGCATCGCGAGGCGATTCTGAAGGAGCAGGCGGCGGGTCTCGATGCCGACAAGGATGTGAAGAACGTCAACCTCGACATCCTCGAAATCAGCAGCCTCGTCCAAGCGGGCGGGGAAAAGTCCTGGGGCAAGATTGATGCCGTGTGCGTATGGGATCCGTCCACCTCTCTGTTTGAATCGAAGAAGCTGGCGCGGGTTGTGGACTACACGTGCGCGCTCTGCGTCGTCGCCATTTCCGACGACTTCATCGCCGCACACCCGGACGCCGCCGTGGATGTCGTCGGCGCGGTGGTGTCTGCCTGGGCCTACTTCGCGGCCCACGCTGACCAGGTTAACCAATGGTACATCGAAGACGCTCGGTTGACGTGCACCCCGGACATTCTCGTTATGGCAGCCGGCGTCGAACCCAACTACTCCGCGAAATCCCTCAAGGACATTGATCTGGCCCTGACCGACGAACACATCGCCACGCTTGAGAAGGGAGCGGCTTGGAGTTGTGAGCGCGGCTTCGCTAAGGCAGGAGTGCAAATGCGGCCTGCCGTGAATAGGGAACTCCTGGAAAAGGCAGTAAGCTCAGCCCTGTCCTCATCATTCAGCCCCGGTGAACACAAGGTCAAACCATGAGGTTGCTGCGACGCGAACGGCGCGTGTGCCTCGCCCCCTGGTGCGGCAATTGCCATGGTCCGTCACCGAATTCCTGTCACCGAATTTCATGCTTCGTCAATCCCTATGGCCCCTTCTTCTCCTCCTGGTTCCTGACCAGTGGGGTCAGTGCAGATGCCTCAAGGCAAACCGAAGCGCTCTCTCAAAGAAATCGCGGTGGCTGGGGACAGCCAGGAAAGCGATGGTGATCAGCACCGCGGCGACCGCCCAGCAGCGCAGGAGAACCAGCAGTCGTCCCTGACGGGGATCATTCATCGGCGTGCCTCCTCGCTGTTATGTGCTCGACGGAAGGCCAGCAGCGTCCGGTCCCCTAGCTTTTCCTCATAGACTTTGTTCCAGCGCGACGGGTCCTGGAGATCCTGTTGCGCCTCGCGGTAGCCCTCAAAGTGCCACGGCACCGCATGATCAATGACCAAGACGGCGTCCACCTGCCTGGCATCCAGTTCGTGCCGCCAGCGCGTGCGAGCAAGCGGTCCCTGCATCCGCGCCGCATCCGGCAGCCAGACGCGCCGCTGAAACCGCGGCCCGAAAGCCGCGCTCTTCAGCGAGGACGCACCGCTCAAGACCGCCACCGAGCGAGACTCCGGATATGCGTCGCTGGCCTCCAGTTGCTGGAAGAGCCGTGCTTCCGGTGTGGTCCCGAGACGCGCATAGGTGCGTTCTTCGAACGGCAGCTTGCGCAGTTCGGTGATTCGCCCCAACGGCGAGTTCCAGTTGTTGGTGATGTTCTCCCCGCAGACGGAGATGCCGAGCGTCACCGCAGCCAAGGCTGGCCCTGCCCTCCAGCGTCCTGGACAACGACACCAGCAGAAGGCCGCGGCCACTGCGGCCAGCGCAGGCAAGTGCAGGCTGTAACGGAGGTCGAACGGCGTCCAGGGGGTGTTGGACCACAGCGCCAACTGGCCGCTCGCGGCAACAAGCGCCAAGGCCCAGTACGAACGGTGTTCCGGTCTGCGGTTCCACAGCGCCCAGAGTGCCGCCACGACCACGCCTGGCAGCAACAGTGCTGGCCACGCGCCGCCGAAGCCGCTTTCCTCCAGGTACGCTGATACGTCCTTGTGCAGCTCGAACCACTCCAGTGGCGCCTTTGCCAGGTGCACAGCGAGATTGGGCAGGCCCGGCACCATCGCCGGCATGCCACGCGCAGCATCTGCCTCGAACAGCGTGACGCCGAACAAACGCACCGGGAACGGGTACAACGGGTTGCCGAGACGGACGAGGTTGTCCACATAGAAGTAGAGCCCCAGCGCCAGAAAGGGCACGGCAAAGGCCGCGAGTTCGCGCGCTCTGATCCTGCGGAAGCACACGGCCAGCCAGATCAGCAGCGGTACGCACAGAGGGATGATCGTTACTTTCGCGCCTAGCGCGAGCCCCAAGCCTGCTCCGGCGGCCAGCGCCTGCCAGCGCAAAGGCCCGGTTCCCGAAAGCCAGCGCCTGGTGAAGATGAGTGCGGCGGTGAAAGCCGCGGTCGTGATGAGATCGTCCTGTTCGGTGGCGGCCTGAATGGCCACCGCGGGCGTGAGCACCGCCAGAGCCGCTGCCCACCAGCACGCCGCGCGCGGCAGCCCGGCGTCAGCGGCAAGCAGCCCGACAAGATCCGCCAGCGCTATGGCGGAGAGCCATTGCGGCAGCTCGATCCAGCGGTCGCAATGGGGGTGAATGCACCACCAGAGTTGAAGCAGCTCAGCGTTCGCCGGATACGAGAAGGAGAGAAAGCTGCTGCTCTCGAACCCCCGCAGTGGTTCGCCCTGCATCCACAATCCGACCATCACCGCCCGGTAGTTGAGCGTCTCGTGAATGCGCACGGGCAGCACATCCAGCGCGTACAGATCCCACAGCAGCACGGCGGCGGCAAGGCCCAGGAGGGGCCACAACTCCCAGCGCCGGGCGGGCTCCGGGCTGGCTGACTGAACCTCGGTCTCTTGCGGGAGTGGGGGCACCAGCAGCCACATCGCAAGACTCAGCACGCACGCAGTGACCCCGAATGCCGGACTGGAGAAGCGGCCCGCCACGAGTGCGCTCGCGATGCCGCTGAGGCAGATGATCCCGTGCCAGAACACAACGGTCAGCGCCAGCCGCCCCCAGCGCCAGCCGCCGGGAAGCACACCCCGCGCCAAGCGCCAAGGACCGGCAACTGAAAGCACCGTGGAGATGGCCAGCAACAACATACCTGCTCCAGTCGGGAGGGTTCAGCCGCTACGGCTGCCGGCGCCGTTGCTGCCGGTGATCTCAAACGTGTCAACCGTGATGTTGGTCGCGGCCATGACGAACACCCCCGGGTACTTCGGAAAATCGGTGACGCCTCGGCTTGCGTTACCGCCGGGTATCGGGCCACCCATCACCTTGCGAAGTCGAGTCCGATCGCCGCGCTTCCATGCTAAAATCAGCTGGCGACCTTTGTCGCTGATATTCACGGCGTACGTAACGATCTGCCAGTTGTTATTTGATTTCTGACAGACCGATGCCAGTCCGGCGGCGATCAGCCTGCCGAAGTGAAGCAGACCGTCACCTGAAACCACCAAGAAGTCTTTGCTGCACGATTCGAGGAAGAGGAGCCGGTCAATTGCTTCCAGATCGAATGCTCGGGTGATCGCGACCAGCATCGCCTTGTACACATAAATCGACTCCGCTTTGATCGTGCCACGGGTATAGAGGCCGTGGCATTGCAGGCAGAGCGCGATTAGGTTTGATGGGTCGTCTCCACCACCGGCGGAGACCTCCCAAATGTGGTGCATGTCGAGAGCTAGGATATTGCGGCAGTTAGGGACGGCGCAGCGGTATCCCGACTCTGTCAGGACAATCACCTTCGTCTTCAGCGGCAGCTTATCCCGCTCGCGCGGCTTGGCTTGAGTCTTGGTCGCCTTCTTGGCCATTGCGGCTTGCCCCCGCGTGGCGGTGGATCACTAGCGGTTGGAGAGAATCGCCTTGATCGTCGTCTTTGGAAGTCGGCGAAACAGATTGCTCCACTCGAATACTACGGTGCCGTCGCCCTCGGTTTTCGGACGCAGCAGGTCGGCCTCGCGGAGCGGCTTAAGATGGTAGTCAAGAGCCTGCAAGCTCCCGTAATCGAATGCTTTCTTAAGTTGCGTCCTCGTCTTCGGCTCCTCGCACTCCGCCATGATCTTCTTGGCATCCTTTGTCTTGAGATGCTCTTGGACGTACTGCTTGACCACCGTCGCGTTCGAAATGCTCTGGATCGTCTCGATCGCGCTCAGACGGTCTCTGATCGCCACCAACTCCTCCTGCAATGGTTGTGAGGATACTTCGACGCTGTCCTTCTTGGCTCGTTTGTCGCTCATTCCTTATGCCCCGCCTTCGTCTCATCAGCGATCAGTCCGAAGTCGTTCAGGTCGAAAAGACGCGCGCGTTTCTTATCCGCTTTCACCTCCATCAAACCCATCGCCACGCAGCGCGTCGCCAGGGCCACGACCGCGTTCGGGCTCATCTTGCAGGCTATGCGCACCTGATCGACCGAGGCTGTACCGTCGAACATCTGGTACGCCGCGCGCGATTTCGCGTCGGGCAGCGCCTCCTTGAGCATCGCTTGAACTGGCCGGTGCGCCGCCGCACGGATCCAGTTGCGCATATCCGTTAGTACCGTCAGCAGCCTGTCATCACTTTGCTTTTGCATTGACGTCGAAGAAATCCGGAGGAATGGAGATTGCCAACTTTGGCTGCTTTCTCCCGTCCGCGAGCAGCCCTGCGGTTTCCAGTTTGCCGACCATATCGCTCAAGTCACCCTGATTCACACCGGTCTGCGCGAGGATCTGCTTTTGCGTCCGGCTCCCGTCCATCAGGAACACGGACCGCTGTTTCTTGATACTGGAGCCGACGATGTTCCGCAGTTCGCCACGGAGCTTGGCGTCGCGCTGGGCGATTGCAGGTTCGGCCAGGAGCTCAACCAACTTGCGTAACTGGCGCACTTCCTCCAGCAACAGTTGAACATGTTCGTCAGTCATCGTCATCGTCCCCGTTGAAGAACATGGGAGGAACTTTGACCAAGAGTCGGGGTTCTCTTTTGTCGGAGCCGATCAGGCCTTTGGCTGAAAGCGCCTTAATGAGCCGACTAAGATACCCTTGGTTGATCCCGGCCTCTCTGGCGATTGCGGCCTGGGTTCGGGTGCCATCCATCAGAACGACCGCGCCCTGCTTGTACTTTCCGGACCCCACGACCTCGCGCAAAGCCGCCCGCAGCTTCTCTTCTCGCTTCGCCAGAAGCGGCTCGGCCATCACCTGCAGTAGGTCGCGAATCTCCGTCAATAACTCAATCTCTCGAGACATTGCTTATTGCCCCACTTATTATCTTGTTATCATACACGGCAATGTCGTGCAGTCAAGCATCGAGCGGGGAGTTCCGGTGACACCATTCCTATCTCTCCCCCCGCTTCAGCATCGCGCCGCGCCTCTGCGGCCACACCACCCGCCCCGCCGGGGTGGCCACCCGCGGAATCAATAATTCAAAACAAAAAACGGAACCATCCAATTCTGCATTTTGAATTCTGAATTCTTCACTCCTTCAGCGCTTCCTTTGGGGGCGTCTTGGGCGGGGCCAGCGCGGGCGTCTTCTCGACCGCAGGCGGCTTGGGCGGCGTGGGGGCGGGGGCAGAAGGGGGCTGCATGTTCGCGCCTTCCTTCACTTTGAGGAAATAGTCCCTGACCACCTCGCGCGCGTCCGCAGGGATGCGCTCCAGTTCCAGCGAGCTGGCGGCTTCCTGTTCGGCGGCGGCGAGCGCGGCCTTGAACTCAATGGGCGCATCGCCCTTTGCGCCCTGGCCGCGGAAGTGTGACAGGCCCGTGATGGCGCCGTGCTGTAGTTTGCCCTTCACCTTCTCGGCCTGGAACCCGGGGTCGGCGACTTCGCGATACGGGCGCAGGCCCTGGCCTAGGCCGCCGCCCAAGCCGTCGCCGGGCTGGCCCTGACGCTGCCCCTTATCACCTTCGCCGCCCTGGCCCTTGCCGCCGCCCTGCTTGCCGGCTTGCCCGCCTTCCTGGCCCTGGCCCTTCGCCAGGCGTTTCCCCGCACCGCGCATTTTCTTTTTGCCGCCGCCCTTCTGTCCCTGCTTGCCTTGGTTCTGGCCGGGCCGACCGCCCGCCTTGCCGCCATTGGGTCATGTCCCGCCCGGCTCGCCGTTGGCGAGGCCGTCCATGGCCTCGTCAATGCCGTCCTCGACGGTATCGAGGTCCTCTTTTTCCTGTTCTTCCGCGTCGGTGAGGTCGGCGTCGTTGTCCTCCTGGAGGCGTTCGAGCTCCTCGGCGACCTCCTCCATCTGCTTCTCGATGTCGTCGCCGAGCTTCTTGTTGCCCTTGCCCTGTTTCTCCATGGCCTTCTTGATCTCTTGCTCCAAGGCCTGGAACTCAGCGGCCGACATGACGTCTTTGGACAGTTCCCTCAGGTTGTCGCGCAGCGCCTCGTCCTCGGCGAGCGCGCCGGCGAGCTTTTCGACTTCGCGCTGGAGCTGGTCCAACTGCTGTTTTCTCTGTTCGTCGGTCTTATTGGGGTCGTCGAGGATGTCCTTCTTGAGCTGCTGCGCCAGCTTGCGCAACTGCTGGGCCGCCTTGCCGGGGTCGCCGTTCTGCAGCGCCTCGGAGACTTCGCGGGTCAGGTCGGACTGTTCGAGGTTGAGGTCCTTGGCGCTGAGCTTGGCGAGGCGGTCGAGGAATTCCTTGCCCTGCGCCAGCTTCTCTTTCTCTTCCTGGATCTCGCGTTTGAGCTGGCCGAGGGCGATCAGGGCTTCGTCGGGGTTGCGCTTGCCCTCGCGCAAGTCCTTGGCGATGGCGTCGGCCTGCTGGATCAACTGCTTGACCTTGTACTCGCCGCCCTTCTCGATGCCCTGCTCGTCAATCTTCTCTTTCAGCCGCTCCAGCTTGCCCGCGAGCGTCGCGGCGGCCTTCTGACGTACGGCCTCGGCCTTGCGCTTGTTTTCGCGAGCGGCGACGAGGCCGAGCCGGTCCTGGGGCTGCATGAGGAAGTAAATGGCCGCACTGGCCGCGAGCGGAAACAGCAGCAGGGCGAACGCTCTGGGCACGCGAATGGGAAACGCGCGCTCAACGTCCAGCTTCTGGATGCGATGGAGCGCCTCGGCGAGGAAGGCTTCGCTGAAATCGGCGGTGGCCGGGTCGCTGAGGTCAATCGTCAAGGCGGTGCACAGGCGCGCATGGAGGCCGAGGCGGTCGTCGGCGAGGATCGCGGCGAGGTTCTCGTGAATGCGCGGCGAATACGCCCGCCACAGGATGTACGGCACGCCCAGGGCCGTCAGGCCGCCCCAGATGATCCAGACGTTGATGCCCGCCTGCATGAGCGAGCAGTAACGGTCGGCGAACAGGAGAACTACCAGGAGGCAGAACGAAATCGCCAAGACGACCAGCAGGCTGTGGATGGCTTCCTGCAGGCGAAGCCGCGCCAGTGCGCGCGTGGCGAAGCTGCGCAGGCGTTCGCGGGCGGAGTAGAACGCCGGGTTGGCGACAGCCATCGTGGTCATGAACAGACGCCTCTGAGACGAAATGCCCTGCAGCCAGCCCGACCTCTATGGTTCTTAGACTACCATGCGGTGGGACAGGTTACAACTTTTGTGTCGCCAATTCGCGGCGTATAGGAGATAATAGGAGGAGCCGGAACAATTCGCCACGGGGCGCGGGGCGGGATGCGAACCGCAGAACATGCAAAATGAAAAATGAAACCGTTCAATTTTGCATTTTGAATTTTTGCATTTTTCATTCTGTATGACGAAGGAGGGGAACGATGAGCCTGGAAGAGTTGGTCGTCAAGGCGCGCTCATACCGCCGGTTCGCGGAACCGCAGCGGCTGGAGCGGAAGACGCTGGAGTTCCTGGTGAACGTGGCTCGGCGGGTGCCGAGCGCAGGGAACCGGCAGCCGTTGCGCTACCTGCTGCTCCACGAAGCCGAGGCCTGCGCGCGGATGTTCCCATACCTGCGCTGGGCGGGGGCGTTGAAGGACTGGGGCGGCCCGAAGGAAGGGGAGCGCCCGGCCGCGTACATCATCGTGCTCACGGACACGGATGTCAGCCGCGAGGCGGAGTGCGATGCCGGCATCGCGGCCCAGACGATACAGTTGGCCGCGGCCGAACGAGGCTTCGGCATGTGCATGCTGGGCGCGATCGAGAGGCCGAAAATCCAGGCGGAGTTCAAGGTTCCCGAGCGGTATCAGATCGTCCTGGTTCTGGCGCTGGGCGTGCCGGCGGAGAAGATCGTTCTGGAAGAGGCGCCTGCCAGCGGCGACGTTACGTACTACCGAGACGCTCATGACGTGCATCACGTCCCGAAGCGGATGCTGAAGGATATCGTTCTGGGAGACTGACGGCCAGCAGCGGCCCGCCGTCACCTGCGAGCCAAGAGCACAGACAAGGGGCCACCCTCCTGCCTCACGCCGCGATCCAGCGCTTGCCGGCCGGCTTCACACGCACGCGGAACGTTTTGGCAGGCGGGGCGTCCACGAATCCCAGGTCCTCCACCCGGTAATCCGCAACGGGCGCCTCCCTGGCAACAGCGAGCCGCAAGAGGCGCTCGGCAAGGCGGTCCATCGGCGCGCCGTGTTCCCAGCGGCTGATGGTTTCAGGGGCCACGCCGAACCGGCGCGCGAAATCCATGCCGGACCAGCCCAGGCTTTTCCGCAGAAAACGGATTTCCGCGCCGTCCAGCCGGCCGGCTTTGCGGATCAGCGCGCCTGCAACGACGCGGTGCATTTCCTCAATCCGTGGAATCGCCACCTCCTCTGCACCGCAGGCGGGGCAGCGGCGGACCTCCACCCCAGCCAGCGTCAGGTTCGGCAGGCCCAAAGTCTTGTCGCGGAAGTTCTCCCGCGCCACCTTCATCCTCGTGCCGCACTCCATGCAATACACGGTCAGAACCTCCACGCCGTCACCACCACCAGTTGGTCATCGTCGCGAAACGCAACCACGACACAGAACTTTCGCGTCTCAACGCGATAGCGGTATGTGCCTGTCACCAGGTCCCAGGACCGCACCAGCCCTGCGCGCAGCACGCTCACGGCGTCCACCTGGGACATCCCGTCCTTCGCCATTTCGCCCAGCGCGTGCCGCGTCCAAGCCGTCGTCCCAGTGGCGGGAATGCGCCGGATCCGCCGCCGCGCCTCGTCATAACTGAACGGTTCGCCGCTCACGATGTGATCTCATATCAGTTATTGATGCAAAGTCAAGCCCAGGTCCGCGCGAGCACTCCCAAGAGATCGTGGGTCCGGAGGAGCACCTCGCCCCCGCGGAACTCGCCGCAGGCCGCGGGACTCAGACTGAGGGGCCGAATGCCCGGCAGGGCTGGTGATCTTGGTGACCGTGAAGCCGGAGCGTGCCGCGTCAGGCGCGCCGCCGCGGCCGCGCGCGTGTTTTGCGGTTTACGTTTCGGGGGTCCGGCGTTATGAAGTTTTCCATCGGCACGGACAACGGGGAGGCTGATGGACTACCCGCCCGGCAAAGCACCTCTCGCCATCCTGATAATGGCCGTCGTCAGCGGCGTGCTGCTGCTGGTGTTCCCCGCCCCGAAACGCGAAGGCAACCTGCAGGTGTGGACGTTTGCGGACAGCCATTTCCGGGCGTACCAGAAGGTGGTGCCGCAGTTCGAGGAGCGGCATCCGGGCGTCAAAGTTGACCTGCAATACGTGCATGGACGCGCGGTCACGTCGCGGCTGCGATCGGCGTTCGCGTCGGACCTGCCTGTGCCGGACCTGCTGGAGACCGAGATCAGCAGCGCGGGCACGTTCTTCCTGGGGCCGCTGGAAGACATCGGCTTCGTTGATCTGACCGAGGAACTGCACAAGCAGCGGCCGGACGGGCCGCCGTGGATTGACCGCGTCGTCCGTTCGCGGTTCGCGCCGTATACTTCTCGGCGCATCGAGAACGGGGCGCCAAAGGACCATATATTCGGCCTGCCGCACGACGTCCATCCGGTGCTCCTGGCCTACCGGCGCGACGTCTTCCAGGCCCACGGCATAGACCCGGAGACGCTCACGACGTGGGATAAGTTTTTGAGCGAAGGCCGCACGCTGATGCAGACGATGAACGCCGACCTGCCTCCCGATCAGGTAGACCACTACCTCATCGGCTTGTCCGACACGGACTGCGGCGACCTCGAAGTGCTGCTCTTCCAGCGCGACGGCGGCTACTTCGACGCCGACGGCACGATCCGCATGGACGACGACATTTCCGTGCAGACGATGTGCTGGTACGTGCCGCTTGTCGTGGGGCCTGAGCGCGTCGGCTACCCCGTGGGCTGGAACTGGGAACTGACGGCCAAGGCCGTGGAGAAGGATTTCCTGCTGTGTTACCTGATGCCGGACTGGCTGAGCGGCTTCTTCCAGAAGAGCGTCAGGTCCGGCACGGGGAAACTGGCACTGATGCCGTTGCCGGCGTTCACGCCGGGCGGGCGGCGGACGAGCACGCGCGGCGGGACGATGATGGGCTTCACCAAGAAGAGCACGCAGTTCGACATCTCGTGGGAGCTGGCACTGGAGCTGTACTTCAGCATAGACTCGCGGATCGAGCAGTTCCGGGAGACGAACATCCTGCCGCCGCTCCGCGAAGCGTGGAAACATCCGGCGCTGGCGGAGCCGAATCCGTATTGGTCGAACCAGCCGCTGGGACAGCTCTACGCCGCGCAGGCCGACAACACGCCGCCGCAATACACCAGCCCCTACATCCAACTCGCCAAAGGCAAACTGGGCGAGGCGCTGTGCGACTGCGTGGACCGCTACAAGAAGAAAGGCGCCGATGGGTTCGAGGCGTACGTCAGGGAACGGTTGAGGCAATCGGCGGATGAGATCCGGGGGCAGATGAAGCTGAACCCGTACCAGTAGAGTGATGAGTGATGAGTGATGAGTGACGCACGCCCGAACAGCTATTCCCTCTGGCGGCACCAGCAGCGGCTGGCGCCGTACCTGTTCGTATCGCCATTCCTGATCCTGTTCTGCGTGTTCGGGATCTACCCGATAGTGAAGAGCCTGTACCTGGCGTTCCACACCACGAACGGGCCGCGTTCCGTGGTCTTCACGGGGCTGGACAACTTCAGGTTCCTGCTGCAGGACCCCGACTTCTATGCCGCGGTGTACAACACCGGCGTCTTCGCGTTGTTCTCGGTCTTCCTGCAGTTGCCGCTCAGCCTGGGGCTGGCGCTGCTTTTGAACGCCCGGTGGCTGAAGGGGCGCGACACGTTCCGCTTCGTGTTCTTCAGCCCGAATCTTGTGGGGCAGGTGTTCGTCGGGGTGCTGGCGAGCGTGATTTTCGTGCCGCGCTTCGGCCTGGTGCCGCGCTTCCTCCACTGGGCCATGCGCACGAGCATTGACATGAACCTGCTGGGCAACCCCGACCTGGTGATGCCCGCTCTGGTCGGCACGGCGCTGTGGATGTACGTGGGCTACAACTGCATCTATTTTCTGGCGGCGCTGCAGTCCGTGGACCGCGAGTTGTACGAGGCGGCCGCAGTGGATGGCGCCAATGCGTGGCACCAGTTCTGGCACGTGACGGTGCCGGCCATCAAGCCCGTGGCGCTTATCGTCGTCATCATGAGCACGCTGGGCTCATTCCAGTTGTTCGAGCTGCCGTTCGTGATGATGGGCGGGCCGGGCCCGAACAAGGCCGGCTTGACGATCGTGATGTACCTCTACCAGCGAGGCTTTGACATCGGCAACCTGGGGTATGCGTCAACGATTGGCTGGACGCTGGCGCTGATCGTGCTGGTCATCAGCATGGTCCAGGTGCGGCTCTCGGGAGCGGTGAGGGGCCATGCCTAGCGAGAGCATCCGAGGCGGAATCGAAGCGGGCGGGGTCCCAGCCGGGCCACGGGGGCTGCTGTGGCTGGTGCGGACCAATACCTACATCCTGCTGGCGGTGGCCTCGTTCTTCACGCTCATCCCGCTGGTCTGGCTGATCTGCGCGTCGTTCAAGAAGCCCGGCGACATGTGGTCGTACACGTTCATGCCGTATGGCGAGCCGAACGACAAGCTGGTGGCTGTGAAGGGGCTGCCCGAAGGCCAGGCGTTCCTCATCACCGGTGCGCAGGTGGCCATCGGCAATGGGTCTGAGTGCGCGGTGGTCTTGCCGGATGCCGCCGCGCCGGTCGTGGTGACGCTCACGCTGGAGAACGACGCCTGGATGGTGCGTCCGGGCCCCGGCCTGCAGAGCGTCGCCATCAACAACGAGACCAAGGCTGAACACAAGCTCCGCACCGGCGACGTGCTGCATGCAGGGCCGTACAGCCTGCGGTACGAGGAAGCGCACACGCCCACGATGCGGAACTTCCGCGATCTCTTCGGGGACTTCAACTTCGGCCGCAACCTGCTGAACAGCTTCTTCCTCACCGCCACGAGCACATCCATCTCGCTTATCCTGGCTTCGCTCGGCGGCTTCGCGCTGGCCAAGTACACCTTCAAAGGCAAGAAAGTCCTGATGACGATCATGCTGGCCACGATGATGATCCCCGGCTCGGTGCTGCTGGCGCCCATGTACGAACTCATCTGCAAAATGGGCATGATGAACAGCTATCTGGGGATCCTGGTCCCGGGCGCGGTCGGGGCCTTCGGCATGCTGCTGTTCCGCCAGGCCATGCTGGGCGTTCCCGATGACCTGCTCGAGGCGGCGCGGATTGACGGGTGCAGCGAGATCGGCATCTACTGGCGCATCATCATGCCCGTGGTGCGGCCGATGTCGGGAGCGTTTTGCCTGATGTCGTTCATGGGCGGCTGGAACAGCTTCCTGTGGCCGATGATCGTGCTGCAGTCGGACGGGCTGTTCACCGTGCCGATTGCGCTGAGCCAGACGATCGGCTTGACTGGCGACAACCAGTACGGCCTACTGATGGCGGGAACGCTCCTGGGCGTGCTGCCGCCCGCGGTGCTGTTCTTCATGCTGCAGAAGGAATTCATCGCGGGGCTGACAGCGGGGGCGGTGAAGGGGTGAGCCGATTGCGGATTGGAGATTGCGGATTGCGGATTAGGCCGCCACGGCCAGCGGACTCCGCACGACGGTTGCCCGCGAGAAGGCGGGAGGGTGCTATGCCGCGAAAGAAGAGGAAGCCGCGCCGGATGCCCAGTCTGGCCAGGTTCCGGCGCAGTTCGCTGGCGGGCGGCGCCAAGGTGACAGGCAGTACGGTTGCGCAGATGCGAGAGGAAGAGCGATGGTGATGCGTCTCCTGCTGCTGCTTGCCGTTGCGGCGCCGGCGGTCTTCGCCGAGGCGCCGCGGGAATTCGGCGTGCGGCTCGGGATCATCTCGTACGACAGCGCCGACGACGCGACGGAACGCTATAGGGCGCTGTTCGCCGCGCTGTCCAGCGCGCGCGGCGCGAAGATCCAGCCCCGGATTGCGCTGGGGACGTACGCGGAAGTCCTGCACTGGGTCAACCGCGGGCTGGTGGACGTCGCGGTGCTGTCGCCGGGCGCATTCGCCGAACTGCGC
>JAPLOD010000124.1 GCA_026692735.1 Planctomycetota bacterium
TTCCGCGACGCTCTGCAGACCCAGTACGTCTGTGAGGCCGTCCTTAAGAGCGCCAAGACGGGCACCTGGGAGAACGTGAAGGCGTAGCAGGTGGTTTCCCACTTGCGGACCATGTGCCCCAATGCGAGACTCGCGGTATGAGCGGCGTGGTCTACGTGGAGACGACCATCTTCAGCTTCTACCACGAGCAGCGCACAACGCCTGGCGTTGTGGCGATGCGTCAATGGACGCGTGAGTGGTGGGACAAGCACCGGACGCGATACACGCCAGTCACGAGTGCCGCAGTTCTGGCCGAACTGGACGCCGGTCAACTGCCTCACCGGAACGATGCCTTGGCCATGGCGAAGGCCCTGCCCGCGATCCCCGTGGAAGACGCGGCCACCGAGATCGCGGATGTCTACATCAAACACATGGTAATGCCCGCGGATCCGTCAGGGGATGCCCTGCATCTTGCCCTGGCATCGTTCCATAGGGTGGATTACCTGCTCACATGGAACTGCCGACACCTCGCCAATGCTAACAAGTTCAATCATATCAGGAGGGTGAACATGCTCCTGGGGCTGCCAACGCCCGTGTTGGTCACCCCGTTGGAGTTGCTGGGGGAAGGAGCACCGTCATGAATGACACCGATGAAGTCATCGAGGAAATCCGTCGCGCGCGTTGTGATATATCGCGGCGGTGTGGGCACGACATCTACAAGTACGTTGCGTACCTCAAGCAGTTCAACGCGCGGTACGCTGAGCAGGTTGAGCGGTACCGCGCGCTGCAACGCCCCGCTGCCACTGCGAATGTCACCCCAGCCGGCGGCGCGGCCCGGTAGCGCTCCATCCACGTGACGGACCCGGCGCGCGGCGCTGGCGCCCTCTACTGCTCCGCCTTCTCCATAAAGTCGTCGTACTCGATCTCGAAGCGCAGCTTGTGCTTGGCTTCTTCCTGCGCCAGGGCGAGGAACAGAGCCTTGATCTTCCTGCTCTCAACGCTCGCGGCCAGGTCCGTGTAGAGCTTGAACGCCGCCTTCTCCTTCTTCATCGCCACGATCAAGGCATCCTGGTAGCTCATGCTGGGCGAGGCCTTGACGGCCACCACGTAGTCCGCGGTCCGCAGATCAACCACCGCCTTCCCACCGAGTCTCACGTGCTGTCCTGCCTTGACCGTCAGAAGTTTGTCCTTGTGCCCCTTCTCCTCTATTGCGAACCCCTCAAGGACCTCGGCCATGGCGGCGTTCTTCGTCTTCCTGGCTAGGCGCGTGTAGAACTTGGCAGCAGCATCCTCCTCGCCGATCGCAAAGTCCAACACCTCGTCCACTGACCTCCACTTCCTCATCGCCAAATCCTTTCTATGTCTGAGTTCAGACTCCCGTCGAGCATCAACCACCGCTCACGGCCTCGCAAGCCCTCACTTCATCGGCGAATAATCCGTCGGCGTCATGAACGTGGACTTCACGCCGTCGGGCGCCGGCGCCGTCAGCGAACCGCCCGCCTTGTCCTCGGACGCCTTCTTCGCGGCCTGCCAGTCGGGATCGGCGCGGAAAGCCTTCCACGCCGCGTCGGCCGCTTCGAAACTCTTGTGCGCCACGATGTAGATGAGCGTGTCATCCGCGCCCTTGTCCTTGTCCACGGGCGTCCAGTACGCGATGTTGGCTATGCCATATTTCTCGAACAGCTTGAGCGTGTGGTCGCGGAAGCGCGCGAGCAGATTGGGCAGGTTCCGCGTCGTGCATTTGTAGATGCGCAGCTCGAACGTGCGCGGCGTCGGCCCCGCGACGGGCGCGACTTCCGGCGAGAAGTCGGTGGCCTTCATATAGATTGACTCAGGCTTCGCCACCAGCTTGCCGTCTTTCTCCGATTCCTTATACGCCGCCTGCCATTCGGGGTCGGCCATGAACTCCTTCCAGGATTTCTCCCGCGCCTCGCGGTCGGGGTAGGCCAGGACGTAGATCAGCTTGTTCTCGGGGTTCTCCACCGGCACCCAGTAGCCGATGTTCGTGATGCCGTGCTTCTCGAACAGCTTCACCGCGTGGTTGCGGAAGCGCGCCTGCAGCGCGTCCAGCTTTCCGGCCGCGGCGTAGTAGGTGCGCATCTCGAAGAACCGCTTCTCCTTCGGCGCCGGCGCGGCAGGTTCCTCGGCCGCGGCCAGAGCGGCTGCCGCTACGGCCACGATGCAGAGCAGAACGTGTGTTCTCATGGTCTCCCTCCGTAAGTGTTGCCGAAAATGGAACCGCAAACGCCACGAGTGTCAAAGGGAAAACCGCGCCCAGTGGTCAGTTGTCCGTTGTCGGTGATGAAGATGACCGCTCCTCGTTGGGCGGGATTCGCTTCGCCGGTGCAGCGGTGGTAGAGTTGGGCTGCGTAAGCGGGCGGAGAAGTGGTCATGCGTCACAGCCAAGAGCCACGAGCGGCGATGCTTTCTCTCGTCGTGTCCTGCCTTGCCGCCTGCTGCCTCGCCGGTCAGCCCGCGCCCGTGCCCGCGCCGGTGGCTGCGCCCGCCTACAAGGCGCAGCTCGGCATCCCGTTCTGCAAAGTCGTTGGCAAGGAACTCAAGCTCAACGCGTTCCTCCCTGAAAACGCCGACAAGCCCGCGCCCGCGATGGTAGAAATCCACGGCGGGTGGTGGTGCGGCGGTGGGCCGGCGCGGAAGGTCGAGAACATCGCCGGCTGGCAGACCTTCACCCGGAAAGGCATCGCCCTCTTTCCCATCTCCTACCGGCTGGGCAAGGAAGGCGGTTTCCCGCAGAACATCCGCGACTGCCGCAACGCGATCCGCTTTCTCCGCAGGAACGCACAGCGCTTCAACATTGATCCGGAGCACATTGGCTGCATGGGCATCTCCGCCGGCGGGCAGCTCAGCTTGATGGTGGCGATGGTGCCGGAGGAGTTCGACGATGGCGGGCCGACGGAGGAGCTCAAGGGCATCAGCGCGAGCGTGTGCAACGCCTTCGCGATTGTCGCCCCCACGGACCTCGTCCGCCAGTGGGATGAAGCGCCCCGCGACGAGATTCCCGAATTCGACGGCACCGTGAGGCTCCGGCCGCCGGACGGCAGGATCCCTGACGATGCCCGCCCGCACCACCGTATCCTTTTCAAGGGGATTACGCCGGACACGGAGGAATGCAAGGCGCTGTATACCAGGATGAGCCCTATTGGCCATGTGCGCAAAGACATCTCTCCGCTGCTCATCTGCGACGGCGAGAAGGACACGATCGTCCCCGGCCTGCATGGCAAGGCGCTCCATGAGAAGCTGCAGGCAGTGGGCGCCGACTCCACATACTGGCTGACGCCCAACGGCGGCCACGGCTATCCCGGAGGGAAGGGCTTCCAGAAAGTGCTGGACGACTTCCTCACCCGGACGCTAGAGTTGGGGGCGCAGTAGAAGACGAAGTGACAGGAGCGCCGGCTGTACCGCAGGCATCCTGCCTGCATCGTCGTACCGCCGGCGTCTCGTCGGCTGTAGGGGCGGCGTCTCGCCGCCCGCTTCGCGGCCTTGCGGTATCACTCCGCAGCCACGGACATGCATCCCCGTCGTGGGTACTGGAGGTCAGAGGGAGGCTCATGCAATTCGGCAACTTCGAGATCCATTTTCTGAGCGATGGCTTGTTCAAGCTCGACATCGGCGCCATGTTCGGCATTGTGCCCAAGCCGCTGTGGGAGAAAGAGCGGCAGTCTGATGCGCGCAACCGCATGCAGCTTACGCTCACCGTGCCGCTCATCCGCGCAGGCTCGCACAACATCATCCTCGACTGCGGCATCGGCCGGAAATGGAACGCCAAGCAGCGCGATATCTACGATGTCCAGGAGCATCCGAACCTGCTCGATTCGCTCGTTTCCGTGGGCCTCAAGCCCGCCGACATCACTATCGTCATTCACTCGCACCTGCACCACGACCACACGGGCTGGAACACGCAACTCAACGCAAAAGGAGAGCCGGAGCCGACTTTCGTCAACGCGCGCCACATCGTCCAGAAGCTGGAACTGGAGAGCGCCCGCCACCCCAACGAGATTCAGCGCGGCACGTACCTGCGCGCGAACGTCGAGCCCATCAGGGCCGGCGGCGGCTGGGACCCGTTCGACGACAACCGGGAGATCGTCCCCGGCATTACCGTCTTTCACACCGGGGGCCACACCGCAGGCCATTCCGCGGTGTCCATCAATTCCGGCGGGCAGAAGGCCATGTTCCTTGCCGACCTGTTTCCGACCACGACCCATCGCCACCTGCCGTGGATCACGGCCTACGACGAATATCCGATGGAGACGCTGGAAGCTAAGCGCAGGCTTTTCAGGGAATGCGTCGAGCACAATGCGTTGGTCCTCCTGAATCACGACCCGAACGCATGCGCCGTACGGCTGCAGGCGGCCGGTGAGAAGTTCGAGGCGATCAAGGAGTGCTGAGGGCCAATAGCCAAGAGCCACCCACCATGCAGACCATCCGTCCCAACGAGCTTGTTGACTTTCTCCTGCACGTTGCCAGCGTGCGGCCCGTCTTCATCTGGGGACCGCCGGGCATCGGCAAGTCGAGCCTCGTGGAGCAGTTCGCGCACGACGTCGGCATTGACGTGGTCACGCTCCTGGGCACGCAGCTCGCACCGGAAGACCTGATCGGCGTGCCGCAGATCATCGGCGGGAAGAGCCGCTTCTGCCCGCCGGAACAGATTGCCCGCGACGACGCCTACCTGCTATTCCTGGACGAGCTCAACGCCTCCTCGACCGAGGTGCAGAAGGCATTCTACAGCCTCATCCATGACCGGCGCCTGGGCAGTTACCGGCTGCACAAGAACTCGATCGTCATCGGCGCGGGGAACCGCCAGCACGACCAGGCCATCACGCGCCAGATGTCCAGTGCGCTCATCAACCGCATGGTCCACGTCGAGCTGCAGCCCAACGTCCAGGACTGGCTGGAGTGGGCCGTGCGGAACGGCATCCACCCCGACGTGGTTGACTACGTCAAGCTGCGCCCGGACCAGCTCTTCATGCAGCCGCCGAAGACGCAGGAGCCGTTCTCGACGCCGCGAAGCTGGCACATCCTCAGCGATTGCCTGAAGAGCTATGGCGACGCCGCCACCACACCCAAAGTGTGGCTGCTGGCCCAGGGCGTGCTGAGCCCCTCGCATGCCGCGCAGTTCAAGACCTTCCTGCAACTGCGCCGCGAGAAGTTCAACGTCGAGGAACTCTTGCGCGGCGAGAAGACCTGGCCACGGCCCGCCTCGGATGGCGACACCAGCCTGCTGTACATGCTGGTGCAATCCGTGCGGGCGCAGTTGCTGCGCCGCCTGCCGCCCGACGCGTCGGGCCGCGCCAAGGAAGCCGAGCTCGTCCACCACGCCAAACGGCTCATCAAGGAGCTGGCCGAGATCAACCTCGAACTGGCGCAGGTGCTCATCAGCGACGATGACGCAAGCGGCAAGAAGCTGCCCGACTGGTTCATGCTCGAGATCGTCCGCGACCTGCCGCGCCTGGCCGCGCAGAAGGAGTAAGAGACCGCAACCAAACTGACACAGACCCCGCGATGAGCATTCCTGTGAAAAGAGTTTTGACCTGCAAGCCCCTTTTTCATACGCTTGCTGTTTTGCGAGGGGGTCTCGGGGAGTTCGGGTTCAATTGCGCTACGGTATCTTCGGCGATATTCACGGCAACCATGACGCCCTCGAGGCCGTCATTAAGGCGCTGGAAGAAGAGAAGGCCGACGTGATGCTCTGCACCGGCGACATCGTCGGGTACGGGGCTGAGCCGAGCCGGTGCATCACGACGGTGCGGAACAGGTGCGTGGTCTCCCTGGCCGGGAATCACGACCACGCCGCGTGCGGCAAGCTGGACACGGAGTTCTTCAACATCTTCGCCAAGCAGGTCGCGCGCTGGACGGAGGAGCACCTCGCCGAAGACGAGCGCAAATGGCTCGCCGGCCTGCCGTTCATCTGCCATTTCGAGGACTTTACGCTGGCGCATGGCAGCGCCCACAATCCCGAGGCATTCAACTACATCACCACGATCTTCGACGCCGAGCTTTCCTTTGAGTGCCTCGATAAGCCCGTGCTGTTCTACGGCCACACGCACATCCCGCTGGCCTTCTTTGACACCGTGCCGATGACCTACACGATGGACGAGGAGATACGGATCAACCCCGATGGCAAGACGCTCATCAACATCGGCTCCGTGGGACAACCGCGCAACGAGGATACGCGCGCGTGCTTCGCGCTGTACGATTCGGACCAGCAACTGGTGCAGTTGCGCCGCGTGCCCTATGATGTCAAGGCCGCGGGCCGCAAGATTATCGAAGCGGGCCTGCCGGAGGCGCTCGCGATCCGGCTCGAACTGGGTAAGTAAGCCGGTGGCACTGCGAGCTGGCTCGCAGTGCCACGGGCGGTCAGGCGAGCTTCCCCGGCTTGCGGTTATTCTTCCGTGAGCGGGACTTGACAGGCGGCGCGCCCGCACTAAAAAGAGCGCTCCCTGCGCAAGTGGCCGCGAAAGCTTCTTGCGCCGCATATGCGTCCTTAGCTCAGTTGGTAGAGCAGGTGACTCTTAATCACCGGGTCGTAGGTTCGAGTCCTACAGGACGCACTTCTAAGAGTGTCAACGACTTGCGAGAGCCCAGCCGCCACCATCATCGCCGCCATGGAGGCCGAAGTGTGAGGCTTGAGGCTATTGGCTATTTGACTACTGGCTATTGGCTGCAGTCTACTGACCCGATGCCCGTCACCCGTCACCCGCTCTTCCCTTTCTTGCTGAAGCCGTGATTGCCTAGAAAGCCGCCCCCAGACCAGTACTGGCCAAGGACGTAGCTGAGGGGGTTGAGCCTCTCGACGGCGATGTTGCCGGAGCCGTCCAGGCAGGAATCGTCCACATGCTGGGCAACCACGCGCCCTCTGAAGAGGTCGTGGTCGCCCGCGGGGATGATGTCCACGAGCGTGCATTCGAGATTGACGGGGCACTCAGCAACAATGGGCGGCTTGACCAGCGTAGAGGGCAAGGCGGTGAGGCCAGCGTAGGCAAACTTGTTCCCGACCTTGCGCCCGGACACGGAGCCGCAGCGGTCCACGACTTCCGTCATCTCCGCGGTGGGGAAGTTGACGGTGAACTCGCCACAGCGCTTGATGAGCTCATACGAGTAGCGGCTGGGCATGATGGCCAGGCCGACGATGACTGGATCGGCGATGGAAATGTTGAAGCATTCGCCGAGGGTGATGAGGTTGGGCGTGCCATCGGCAGCAACGGAGGCGATGAGCGCCGCCGGAGTCGGATAGACGGGGCGAAAGATGCGCTTCAGCAGGATCTTGGCCATGGCCGTTCCCCCCTTCCACCTGCGATCAGCTCTCCAGCCGGTACAGCGCCGTGGCCCACGGCTTCAACGCGTACGGTACGCCTTTCCTGAGCGTGCCGGCGGACAGGCTGGCGGACTTGGTTCTCCCCGGCGCAACAACCTGCGTAAGCGTCAACTTCTTCGCGTGGCTGCGGCCCGGCAGTTTCGGATCGAACCTGAACGCGCCCTTAGCGGCCTTGGGCGAGTAATTGCCGAGGTACACCAGCGCCCGGCCCTGCTTATGCCACAGCGCTGCGTAGACTCTCTCCTGCCCGGTTGCGACGGCGTGGTAGTGCGCCGCGGCGAAACGGTAGCTGGCGAGATTCTCGGCGCCGAACAGCGCCACCTCCTTCACCAACTCATTGCTGAAGGCGCAATACCGTTGCATCACGGGGTCGCAACTGGCGCCGCCCAACGCCGTCGCAATCGCCGGATGGCCTGACAGGATGCCGGACATGATCGTCCTGCGGGCGTCGGGGGTGCCGGCCTTGGGCGCGCCGCACAAGTGGCGCGGAGTGATCGGCATGAATTCGCACTGGGCGGGGAACTTGCCGGGCTCCGGATACGGCATGCTGTAATTCTGGTCCTCAAAGATGAGCGCAAGCGCCGACATGTTCTCGACCACAACCTGCGGCAGACCGGAGAGATGCGTCGCCAGAATGCCGTCAGGGCCGATGCGCTGGCGAGCGTAGTACATGAAATCGTAGAAGGCGTCCTGGTCGCTGTGGATTCTGCCGCCGTTGTGGTTCGGATTGCGGCAGCAATGCGGCGTGGTCCAATCGAAGTACAGCCCGTCCCACGGCAGGTCGCTGAGGATGATGTCGAGCGATTTCTTGCGGAACTCCAGCCAGCCGCTTTCCAGGCACATCAACTGGCCGAATTCGCCGGTGCCGTACCACGTATGCATCTCTGGGAACTTCGGCCCCGGTTGCTGGCGCCACTGCTCCCGGTTCTCTTTGCAGCCGGGAGTCTCGGGGTGGAATTCCTTGACCGACACGTACGGTATGATCTTCATGCCCAGCCGGTGCGCCGTGGCGATGATGCGCTTGAGTTCCGCCATCCCTGGCTGGTCATAGGGCGGATACATGCCGTCGTGCCAGAACGGGCCGTCTTCGCGATAGTCGTTGTGGAAGCGGATGAGTCTGATGCCGGTCTTCGCCAGTCCTTCCAGTTCGGCGTCCGAGAGCCAGTGGCTGTCCGTGCCGGCGTGGACGTACGGCGAGCCCACCGCGGCGCGATCTTTGATGAACGGCAAGCCGAAGTAGTAGCGCAGCCGCTGCGAGCCTTTGATGGTGGTCGGATTGCGGCGGTACACAACGCAGTAGGGAGCCAGGGCAATCAGCGTTTCGGCGGGGTTGCCCCAGCTCGGCCTGACTTCGTAGTACCCCAGGCCCGGATCGGAACAGAAGGCCGTATCCCAGCCCCCAATGTCGCTGCAGCAGGTGAACTCGATACCTTCCCTCCCTCTCTCGAAGCAGACGATGTGCACCGGCACATACCGCGCCGCATAGACTGCCTCTCTGTTCCGGCTTGCAGAGGCGGACTGCACCTCGTACCAGGTGCCCATGCCGAGCAGATCGGACGTGGCCGCGCGGATCGGATGCTCGCGCACATATGCGTCCGTCATCCCTTCGCGCAGGATCATTTCGACTGCGCACACCTCGACGATGTCGTCGCGCCCCTCAGGGCAGATGATTTCCAGCTCGCACGCGACCAGGCCCCACGCGCGGTACTCGTAGCGCTGGCGATAGCGCACGCCGATGTCTTCGCCGGTCTTCAGCCGTAACGTCCCTGCGGCGACTACCGCGACGTCGCCCGACGGCAGGTTCTCGATGGTGACCCGCGCGTTCCGCTCGAACTTGCTTTCGAAGAAGAACGGACTGCCGGCGTCGCTGGTGGGATGAGGATCGAGGTTCCGCACGCGGGCCGAGACCGGCGCGGCGAGCAGGTTCTTTCTCGTGCCGTTGAAGAACCTGACCGACGTCCAGCACCCGCCCTGCCGCGCGTCGTGCTGCACTTCCCAGTACTCGTTGCGCACGATGACGAGATTGCGCTTGCGTGTGGCTGTAACAGCGGGCATGCGATGGCTCCTTGAGACCGCGCTGCGGCGGCGGCGCTGGGTCTGGCTTCGCCCTGAGACGAACGCCGTCATTGTGACGAGCGGGCCTTTGAAGGCAAGCAAAGGCCCAGGGCCGCAAGTAGCGCGTCTTGCACAGCCCACGCGCCCCTTCGGCTTCTAGTAGTTCTGCGCCACGATCTCGAAGTAGGCCTGCGGGTGCTGGCAGACGGGGCATTTCCCCACCGCCTTGGCGCCTTCATGGACGAAACCGCAGTTCCGGCACACCCACTTGACCTTCTGTTTCTTGCGGAAGACCTGACCGTTTTCGACGTTCTTGAGCAGCGCCAGGTATCGCTCCTGATGCGTTTTCTCGATCTTGCCGATGCACTCGAAGATGCGGGCAATCTCATCGAACCCCTCGGCGCGGGCCTCTCGTGCCATACGCGGATACATGTCCGTCCATTCCTCGCCTTCACCGGCAGCCGCTGCCTTCAGGTTCGCCATCGTGTTGCCGATCCCGGCCAGGGCCTTCAGGTGCAGTTTGGCATGCTCCTTCTCCTGCTCCGCCGTCTCCAAAAAGATGGCCGCGACCTGCTCGTAGCCTTCCTTCTTGGCGGCGGAGGCAAAGTACGTGTACTTGTTCCGCGCCTGCGACTCGCCGGCAAACGCCGCGAGCAAGTTCCGTTCCGTCTTGGTTCCCTTCAGTTCTGCCATGGCTCTTCTCCTATGAGGTTCTGCGCGCTCCTGCGCGCAATCAGTCTGCAGTTTCACTGCGGCATGTTCGCTGCCGGCCTGGCCGCCAGCGCGACAGCCTCGGGGTCCGCCGGCGACCTGCACGAACGCAATGAGCAACCCGTACCCGTTGACACCAACGGCTCCGGCTCCCCGACAGGCCATGGGGAGTTTATCCCCACTTGCCCTTGCCCATGTGGCCTTGCATCTCAGTCATTGACAACTTCATGATCTCATACGCATGGGCCAGCGACTTACTGAACACTGCGACACAGTTTGGGTCGAGGTTGTCGCTGATCCCGTCCTTGCAGGCAGCCTCCATGTCGCGCGCCAACGTCAGCAGACGGGCATGCAGCATGTTTGTGTGCCGGGAGCGCTCAACCAAGGTGGCGGCGGCGTCATCCAGGAGCATGAACTTCTCCTTGGGTGCGCCGCACTTCGCGCACTTGTCCGGCGCGCACTCCCCATCGTGGATGAAACCACAACCTCCGCATTTCCACTTCTTCATCACTCACCCTCCGTGTAGTCGCCCGCGTGGGGCCCGTCTCTCCCCGTTTCCAGCCAAAGAGCGCGCTATCTTGCACGCCGGCACGCCGCTGTCAATGTCGCTGTGCAGCCACCGCAGAGCAGGCTGGCACGCGCCGGTGTCGGGAATCCTCTCCGCCGGTGGCATCGTTGCCGCTGATCCCAGCAACGGGAGGTATACCTTGAACGTGCTGCCGCACCCCGGTTCGCTGTAGACGTTGACGGTTCCCTTGTGATTCCGAACGACGCCATGCGCTGCCGCCAGGCCCATGCCCGTTCCGTTGCCCGGCTGCTTGGTCGTGAAGAACGGCTCGAAGAGGCGCCGCTCGCCCGGGCACTATGTCACGCCCCACATTCCCACACTCTCCATTTCATGGCCTGCCGATGCACATCAGTTGACTGGCCGTTCGGATATAGATCCGGCCGCCCAGCACAGCCGGCGACGCCGTCACCTGCCCGGGCAGCTTCACCGTGGACTGCACCTGGCCGTCGGACGTGGACACCGCCGACATCACGCCCGCAGTATTCACGACATACAGCCGCTGGCCCACCAATACCGGAGAGGCCCAATACTGGCCCCCAAGCTCCCTTTTCCACAGCTCCTTGCCGGTTGCGGCGTCGAGGCAATACAACTCGCCGCCGGAACTGATGTAGAAATAGAGACTGTAGCATCGACATCGGGCACATTCTACCCCGCCCTCGCGTAGTGCAGGGCGGCCAGGGTGGGCCAACGCTCGGCGCATTGCCTGTCGCGGAGCAGGTCGAGCGCCATGCGGTGAATCATGGCCTGATGGGTGC
>JAPLOD010000125.1 GCA_026692735.1 Planctomycetota bacterium
AGTCGAAGGAGGTCTTTGGCAGATATTTTCCCTTGACCTGTCCATGGGTGTCAGGATCCGCCGTTTCAGATGTGGCTGACGGCAAAGGAGATGTTTGGACCATGAACGCGGATGGTGGGAACAAGGTACGCGTCACTGACGACGACGACATACGTCTTCTCGGCAGCGGGGGCCGCGGGTCCTTCGCCCGCCACCGCAGTGGGGCCGACATTCCTGTCGGCCCACGGCGAGAGCGCGAGAAGGAACACCAGCCAGAGGCTTACCTGCCGATACAGGATTGTGAGACGCATTCGTCGTCTCCAAGGAATGACTCACCTGCTTCAACTACGTCAACCACGAAGATCACGAAGGACGCGAAGACTAAAACCCATGTCGAATCATCTCCTTGATCTTCGTGTGCTTCGTGGTTCTTTGCTTCGGCTCCGGACACGTCTGACTACCGAGAAGCGAAGTCTACCGGGACCAGACGCGATTTGCCAGACTGCAGTGCACGCCGTAAGCTCTGCTGCGACTGGTGGAATCAGGCCGGTGGCACTGCGAGCTGGCTCGCAGTGCCACGTGCGGCCGGGAGAAACAGATGAAGACCTTCACGCGGCGTGGCCTTCTCGATCTGATTCTTGTGGGAACGGCTGCCTGCGTTCTCGCGACTGAGGTGCTTCCGGGCGAAGCGCCCCCCGCCGCGAAGAAGAACGTCCTGTTCATCGCAGTGGACGACCTTCGTCCGCAGTTGGGTTGTTACGGCAAGCGGCAAGTGCTCTCGCCCAACATTGACAAGCTGGCCGCCCGCGGCACGCTCTTCGAGCACGCCTACTGCCAGCAGGCGGTCTGCTCGCCTTCGCGCACGAGTCTGCTCACCGGCTGCCGGCCGGACACGACGAAGGTCTACGACCTGGAGACACACTTCCGCAAGACGATCCCCGACGTGGTCACGCTGCCGCAGTACTTCAAGAAGCACGGCTATCACACGCAGGGCTTCAGCAAGATCTACCACGGCGGGCTGGACGACGCGGAGTCCTGGTCGGTCCCTCACTGGCAGCCCAAGGGGCCGCAGTACCAGCTCAAGGAGAACATGCAGCTCATCCGCAAGCGGATCGCCGAACTGCCGGACGAGGACGCCAAGGTGAAGGCCGCTCGGCGATCCAGCATCCGGGGCATGCCCTTCGAATGCGCCGACGTGGCCGATAACGCGTACGCCGACGGCGCCACCGCCGACGAAGCGATCCGTGTGCTGCGCGACGTGAAGGACAAGCCCTTCTTCCTGGCCGTGGGATTTCTCAAGCCTCACCTGCCCTTCGTGGCCCCCAGGAAATACTGGGACCTGTACAAACGCGAGGACATCCCACTGGCCGACAATCCCTATCCGCCCAAGGACTCGCCCAAGATCGCGTGGAGCAACTGGGCCGAGCTTCGAGCCTATGAAGGCATGCCCAGGACCGGCTCGCTCGGTGACGACCAGGCCCGCGAACTCATCCACGGGTATCTCGCCTGCGTCAGCTACACCGACGCTCAGGTCGGCCGCGTGCTTGACGAGCTGGACCGCGCCGGCCTGCGGGACAACACCATCATCGTCCTGTGGGGCGATCATGGCTGGAAGCTCGGCGAGCACGGCATGTGGTGCAAGCACACCAACTATGAGCTGGACGCCAACGCCCCGCTGATCCTTTCGGCTCCAGGCCAGAAGGCCGCGGGGAGGAAAACGTCCGGCCTCGTGGAGTTCGTGGATATCTACCCGACGCTCTGCGAACTGGCCGGCTTGCCGCGGCCGGAGCACCTCGAAGGCGCCAGTTTCGCGCCGCTGCTGGATGATCCCGAGAAGCCGTGGAAGAAGGCCGCGTTCAGCCAGTATCCGCGCGGCAAGGTTATGGGCTACACGATGCGGACTGACCGCTATCGTTTCACCCGGTGGCAGAACCCCGATGGCAGCGCTCTGGCCGCCGAACTCTACGACCACCAGAAGGACCCAAAGGAGAACGTGAACATCGCCGGGTTGCCGGAGAACGCCAAGTTGGTCGAGGATCTGACCGCGCAGCTTAAGGCTGGATGGCGAGCCGCCAAGCCGCAGTAGGCTCGCCTTGTTCCCGCCGCTTTCCTTCGCTGAGCCCCTACAGCAGCGACTCGATCGCCCTCACCGCAGTGTGAACGCCGTTCTCGTACTGGGGCGCGTGGCGCTGCTGTGCCGGTGGCGTCGCTGCCAGCATGGCGCGTATCCGCGTGGCCAGATCGTCCGGGTTCACGATGAGTTCCTCAGAGCACAGGCGTCCCCCTTGCAGATCGTAGAGCCGCGGTTGAGCGAAGGCGAGCAGCGGGAACTGGGGAACTAAGGGACGGACTACTCATTACCGCGCTTGCGGAAGGTAAGGAGTGCAGTACGCTGTGCAGGCATGGCGAGACTGGCGCGCGTGGTCGTTCCGGGGATTCCGCACCACATTACCCAACGGGGGAATCGCCGCGCGAAGGTCTTTGACGATGATGAGTCGCGCCGCGCGTATCTGGCGTTTGTCGCGCAGTACGCACGCCGGTACGGAGTTGACGTGTGGGCCTACTCCCTTATGGATAATCATGTCCACTGGGTGGTGGCGCCGAAGGCAGAGACTTCGTTGGCGCAGTGTTTCCGGGGAGCGCACACGCGCTTCTCGATGGCGGTGAATGCGGCGCGCGGCGAAACGGGGCATCTGTGGCAGAACCGGTACTTCTCCTGTCCGCTGGACGAGACGCACCTATGGGCGGCGGTGCGGTACGTGGAGCGCAATCCCGTGCGCGCGGGCCTGGTGCGGCGCGCGGAGCAGTATGGGTGGTCCAGCGCGCGAGCGCATTGTGGCCTGCGCGCAGACGCGCTGTTGTCGGCCGATTTTCCACCGGCCGGTGTGGTGGCGGACTGGCGGGAGTGGCTGCGGGAGGAGGATCCCGCACAGTCCGAGGCCGTGCGGAAGAACACGTACACAGGCCGTCCCTGTGGTTCGTTGTCGTTTGTCGAACGCCTGGAGGGTTTGCTGCGCCGCACGCTGCAACTGCAGAAGGTTGGCCGCAAGCGGAAGCGGAAACCTAACGAGACGAAAGGGCTGTTTAATGAGTAGTCCGTCCCTTAGTTTCCATGAGGCGCGCATGACGAAGACGATAGCACTTGCCATCGCGGTAGTTATTTCATTGCCCGTCGTCGGGGCCGAGAGCGGTGAAGTTCCCGCGCAAAAGATGGCGTTGAATATTTACATTCCTGCGGGCCTGGCAGCCGATCAGCTCGGCGAGATTCTGCGCCAACTGAACGTTGCCGCATTCGTAGACTTGGGCCGGGGTTGGGGCAATGAGACGCAAGATCTCAGCAAGCACATCCTTCCTCGGTTCTCGTTCAAGAAGGGCACCGTTGCCGAGGCCCTCAGTGAATACTGCCATTCCCGCTCGCTCCAATGGCATGAATGGAAGGAGGCGAAAGCCCTGTGGATTGAGCCGAAAGCGGTCGCGCACCGGGCGGCCGAGTTATACCTTCAGCGGCCGATCCGCGAGATTCCCCCTGCTCCCGGCTCGCCGACATATGCTTCGTCTGCCGGCCTGCACGACGCCAGCCTGGAAGATATGTGGAAGAGCTCGGCGGAACCGGGAGGGGAATCCAGAACAATGTTTGTGTGCCCGTACGAGGATTACGAGGGGTTAGGTTTTGCGAATAGCCGCAATCTTTCATGGGACTTCCTGCTGCGCAACAGGACCTTGCCCACAAACATGTTGGAAACGGTGAGACTGTGGCTCGCCCAGTCTTCCCCGTGTATAGCTGCGCTGCAGGTAAGGGACATGCCTGGGGTACGGATTGGGCCAGATAGAGCTGTATCGCTATCGCTGGGTTCTATTGACCAGCGGCTTTCGGGACTGCCTCCTGAGGATTTACTGGCTTGTTTGTCGCTCAACGCAACCAAACGCGGGGACTTCCGCAACCCCTTGGCCCGCCGGCGTGAATGCCTACGCGAGCTCTATCGCCGTATGATGGTTGACCGTGATCTTGTCTTCGCCGCCGTTCGTAAAGCAAAGAACCTTGATTCGGACCTCCTTGAATCCAGGCACGCGGCTTGGTGGGCCCAGGATATCATGCGTGGTGATCCCCACGTTGGTGGCGACTTTCTTCTTGAGGTGTTCAGCAGCGTGTCCAGAGAAGCGCAACACAAGATGGTTCACCTCTCTTGTTTCTATACTTACGCGAAGCGCTTTGAGAGGCTATGGGAGCAGTTGGCTCGTTCTGATGACCCGGAACTCAGGGAGGCTGGCGAGACAAAGCTGAAGGCGCTTCAGACTGAAGCAACGAAGAAGCCCTGAAATGGGAAGCAGACTGACGCCTTCGGCATTTCG
Source organism: Planctomycetota bacterium (assembly GCA_026692735.1). Taxonomy (GTDB): domain Bacteria; phylum Planctomycetota; class SZUA-567; order H5-PLA8; family H5-PLA8; genus JAPLOD01. The sequence continues at coordinate 4,330 of JAPLOD010000125.1, forward strand.
TCGCACCTTGTTTGTGTCCCTCGCGGCGGTAGCTGTTGTCGCCGCCTCATGCGTCTTCTTCCTCGCCCGACATCGCCCCGCGGCTGGTTCCGTTCCCGGCACGCCGAAGTTGTACACTCCCGCCATTCCTGCCGAGCCGGAACGCGCGCCGCTGCCAGCGCCGCGCGACGCCGCCCTCGCCCCACTCCTCGACCGCGACGCCAAGCTCACCGACCGCGTCAAGCCCGACGTGAACTCCGGCATCCCCAAAGTCATCCATCCGGAAGACTACCCGCTGCTTGTCGCCGTCCTGACTGACCCGACAGACGACGACACCGCCCGCAACGAGGTCGCCAACCTGCTCCAGCGCTCGAAGTATCCCGGCCTGGCCGACGCGCTGTGCGAGGTCCTGGATAACTCGGAGGAGAAGCCCCGCTTCCGCTCCTACGCCGCGCAGCATTTGGGCTTGCTCGCTGGAAAACAGGAACCACAGATGAACACAGATGAACGCAGATTGGGCGACATGGGGACGGGGGGACTGGGGGACGGGGAGACGGGAAGAGGGGGAGACGCGGACAGGGGGAGACGGGGAGACGCGGAGATGATCACGGCGCGCTTGCGGCAGGCGTTGAGCGACCGCGACGTTCCCGTGCGCCGCGAAGCTTTGCTGGCTCTTGTCCGCAAGAAAGACCCGCAAGCGATTGAGACCGCCGTTGCCTGGCTCCAACCACAAACCAGAAACCAGAAACCTGAAACCGTCGTCGTTGATCTTGCCATCCGCTGCGTCTACGAACTCGGCCTGCGCGAGCACATCCCCACGATCCGCAAGTACGCCCGCGACCCCAACGATGTCGTCCGCATCGCCGCCATCGTGGCGCTGAGCCAGTGGGGCGACGAGGAAAGCCGCCCGGCCTTCGAGGAAGCCGCGCAGTCCAAGACCGTCCGCCTTCAGCGCGCGGGCAAAGCGGCCTTGGAGCGGCTGGGCAAGCCCGCGCCGCAGCCGGGCACGGCAGGCAACTGAGCGCGGCCTCGCCCAGCCGGTGCAGCATGGTCTTGGACAGCAGAAACCCGTTGGCGCCATGACTGAGACACTCGGGTATTCCGCCCGCGTCGCTGGCCAGGCTTACCAGCCCGCAGGCCATCGCCTCCAGCAATGCGTTGGGGAGTCCATCCCAGATCGAGGGCATCAGGAACAGATCGCACAGCCGCAGGTGCGCCGCTACCTTGGCCGGATCTTCCAGATGCCCCGTCACTATCAGCCGCCGCGCGGCGTCGGGGTGTTCAGCCGCGAACTGCGTCAACGCGAGCTGCTCCGTTGCGCGGACTTCGCCGACGACCAGCAGGCACGCGGGGATTCTGGCGCGCACCGCCGGCAGGGCCTGGAGCAGGAACGTCAGCCCTTTCTTGTGCCGCAGTTCTCCCGAGAAGCCCAGCACCTTCTCGTTCGGCTCAATGCCCAGCGCCGTTCGCAGCGCCGCATCCGGCGGCCCCGGCTGAAAGACCTCCGTGTTCACCGCGTTCGGTGTCACGAGCACGCGCCGCTGAGGCGTTACCAGGAGTTCGGCTTTGCGCGCCAGGTCGCTCGACACCGACGTGATTAGGCTGGCGTTCTTCAGGGTCCAGCTCAGTCGCGCGAAGTCGCCCGGCGGAAAGACGAGCTTGTCCAGGTCGTTGCCGCGCACGCTCACGATGGACGGCAGGCGCGCCTGTTTCGCGAACCAGACGGCGACAAACCCCGGCGGGTACAGGTAGTGGCCCCACACGAGATCGAACCCTCGCTGCCCGTGGAGCCATTCCAGGAAGTTGAGCGTGTGCTGCCAGGACAGGTCTTCGTTCCCGAACAGGCCCATCCGATGCAACCGTACCACGGGCGTCTGTAGCACGGGCGTCTGTGGCACGGGCGTCCCGCCCGTGCTTCCGTTGGAAGCCCATGCCACGGCCGGGCCGCTCTCCACGGTGCCCCCGGGCTGCGTTTTGGTCCAGGCGAACACCTCGACTTCCGCGCCCGTCCTGACAAGCGCGCCGGCGATGCGCGCGCCACTGTTGGCCAGGCCGCCGATGTCAGGCGGGAAGCGCTGTACCAGCATCAGTATACGTGGCTTGTCCTTCACCGTGACCCTCGCTCCTTGCCGGTCTGGCTCATCTCGTGTCCAGAACTGCACGTCGTGCAGCCCCTCGTACCGCCGGCGTCTCGCCGGCTCGTAACCGTTCACCCTCCCCCCCTGAGGGAGAGGGTGGCGCGCTGAAAAGCGCGCCGGGTGAGGGGGCGTCCCAAGGCGCCGCCAACCCCCGCTGGATCATCGCTGTCCAGAACTGCACATTGTGCATATCATATGCATCAATGTGTACTCTCTCCTAATATAGTACGTATCGCAGGCAAAAATACTGCAAAGAAAATCGCCAGATCCTCCTGCCGCCCTGATCTCGCGTTAACGACGTGGGAACCGCCGTAGTACCTCCGTGGGGGGTTCAGGTCGAACGGTTTTCTGGAAAGGAAACGTCCGACGGAGGGGTTGTAGAAGCGGTTGGCGGCAGGTCGCCGTACCCAAAACACACAGGCGCAGTTTGGCACACGCGGGCACGGGGCACAAGAATGGCTAGCCTTCGGCACACGGAGATGGTATCAAATGATTCCTGAATTTTGAGTTTTGATTTCACAATTCATAATCCATAATTCCGAACATGGCTCAAGCCAAGCGAGGAGAGACGAATGCCGGAGAAGGCTATCCTGAAACTGGGCGACAAGACAATAGAGCTGCCCGTCATCATCGGCACGGAAGGGGAGCGCGGGATAGACATCTCGCGGCTGCGTGACGAGACCGGCGTGGTCACCTACGACCCGTCGTTGGGCAACACCGCCGTCTGCAAGAGCGCGATCACGTTCATTGACGGCGAGAAGGGCATCCTGCGCTACCGGGGCATACCCATCGAGCAGTTCACCGAAAAGCCCAACTTCATGGAGGTCGCGTGGCTGCTCATCTTCGGGCGGCTGCCCAGCAAGGAAGAGCTGGCCCGGTTCCGCGACCGGCTGACGGACAACGAGCTTCTGCACGAAGGCTTCCGGCACCAGTTCCAGAGCGTGCCGGTGGACGCGCCGCCCATGGCCATTCTCTCGGCGATGCTGAGCCAGCTCGCTTGCTTCCACCAGGAGTTGCTGTCGCTGCAGGACGAGGAATCCTTCGAGGACGCGGCGGCGCGGCTGATAAGCAAGGTGCGCACGATCGCGGCGTTCTCCTACCGCCGCTCGCTGGGGCTGCCGTTCATCTACCCGGACCCCAAGCTGCGCTACTGCGCGAACTTCCTGCACATGATGTTCTCGATCCCGTACCAGCAGTACATCATCACCCCGGAGATCGAGGACGCGTTGAACCTGGTCTTCATCATGCACGCGGACCACGAACAGAACTGCAGCACGAGCACCGCGCGCGTGGTTGGGTCGGCGAAAGCCAACCTGTTCGCGTCGTGCGCGGCCGCGGTGTGCGCGCTGTGGGGGCCTTTGCACGGCGGGGCCAACGTGGAAGTGATCGAGATGCTGGAGCGGATTCACAAAGGCGGCGTCACGCCCGAGGAATGCATCCGGCAGGCCAAGGACAAGTCGAATCCGTTCCGGCTGTTCGGCTTCGGGCACCGCGTCTACAAGAACTACGATCCGCGCGCGAAGATCCTGAAGGCGACGTGCGAGAAGGTGTTCGCGAAGCTGCACCACAAGGACGAGTTGCTGGACATCGCGCGGAAGCTCGAAGCGCTGGCGCTGAAGGATTCGTACTTCGTGGAACGGCGCCTGTACCCGAACGTGGATTTCTACAGCGGCATCCTGCTCCGCGCGATGGGCATCCCCACCAACGTGTTCACGGTGTGCTTCGCCATCGGACGGCTGCCGGGCTGGATCGCTCAATGGAAGGAACAGCACGACGACCCGACGAGCAGGATCCTGCGCCCGCGGCAGATTTACGTCGGGCCGCCGCAGGGGGACTACGTGCCGCTCTCGAAGCGCTGACCCGCGTTTTCCGCCGCGGAGACGCACGGGCTGGACGCCCGTGGTACCACGAACGTCCCGTTCGTGGGTGGCGGTGCCACCGCGGAGGACAGCAATCCCTGACCGCGGAGGGTCGCGCGGACGGAGGGGTTCTGTGTGGAGGAACGCAAGCATGAGGCGCCGCGATTTCCTGGGGACGAGCATCGCCGGCAGCGCCGGCCTGCTCCTGGCAGACACGATGGCGCGCGCCGCCGATAGCACCGATCCGGTCGGCCTGGTACCGCTCGGCAAGCATCTCAAGGTCTGCCGCCTCGGCGCCGGCACGGGCATGCGCGGCTGGAACCGTTCTACCAACCAGACGCGGCTGGGGAAGGAGAAGTTCGAGGCGCTGCTGCACCACGAGTACGACCAGGGCGTGCGCCTGTTCGACTGCGCCGACTTGTACGGCTCCCATCCGTTCGTCGGGCGCGTGCTGCAAGGCAAGCCGCGCGAGGGCTACCAGATCGTCACCAAGCTCTGGGTCAAGGAAGGCGGACTGCCCGAGAAGGAACGGCCCGACGCGGACGTGTGCATCAAGCGGTTCCTCAAGGAACTGGACATGGAGTACCTCGACCTCGTGCAGTTCCACTGCATGACCAGCGGCAAGTGGCCCGAGGAACTGCGCAAGCAGATGGACATCCTGGACAAGCTGAAAGAGCAGGGACTGGTCAGGGCGCACGGCGTCTCCTGCCATTCGGTTGACGCGCTGAAGGCCGCGGCCTCCGAGCCGTGGGTGGACGTCATCCACGTGCGCATCAACCCCTTCAAGGTCTCCACCGACGCCGCGATGGACGAGGTCATGCCCCTGGTCAAACAGGCTCACGACGCCGGCAAGGGCATCATCGGCATGAAGCTGAACGGCGAGGGCAGGTTCACGCCTGAACAGCGCGCGGAATCGGTGCGCTTCGCGCTCGCCTCGGGCGCGGTGGACGTGATCATCGCGGGCTTCGAGACGGGCGCGCAGGTGGACGAGTTCAAGACGATGTTCGCCGCGGATCTCGCCGCGGCGCCAAAGAAGGGCGGGTAGCGCGATCCTCTGCTGAGTTCCGAGTTCCGGGGGACACCATACGTGATTCGGGCCTGAATGCGCCGGTCCACCGCCTTCCGTCAGGCGGTCAGGGGGGTGATGGCAAGACCGGTTGCGGGCCACAGAAGCAGCACGGCGACGGTCGGTGAAGCGCGGGAGTAATCTGTACTACTAACCGTCCGTTTCTTCTCCTGGCGCGAGGATTCCACCGGGCGTGCCCGTTGCTGTTCCGAAACCCTAAACCCTAAACCCGGAACCCGAAACCCTGAACCCTTTGCTTCCCTTTGGCTGCGGCTCCGCCGCGCTAGAGCAGTTCACGATTGAATGTAACCACACGATTCAAACCAGCCGATGGCGTCCGAGGCGGTGACGGTCTTGAGTGCTGCACCAAATGGCGTGCCAAAGTTCTTCTTTTGTCCGCGCCTTGACTTTGCGCAGGTACGCTTTGATCTTCGACCACATCTTTTCAATCGGGTTGAGATCTGGACTATAAGGGGGCAGAAACCACACTTCAGCTCCCGTTGCCTTGATGGTCTCGATCACG
>JAPLOD010000126.1 GCA_026692735.1 Planctomycetota bacterium
TCATGACGGTGAAGGAAAGGCGGGCGGGGTTGAAGCGGCTGGTGGGGTGGATTCAGGATAAAGCCGAAAGGCGAAATCCCAAAGACCAAGCACCAAATCCCAACGCTGAAGCTCGAAATCCGAAATCCGAAGGAAACGAAGAACGGGGAAGCGGCGAAACTGAAACCGGGGCAGGCAGGATGCCTGCGGTACAGACGGAGCGGGCAGGGACGGCGAATCCAGCCGCAACGCGCACGGGCACGCAACAGAACGTGCCCGTGGCACACTCGGCCGAGGACGGGTATGACACCGTAATACCGCTCAGCCTGACACGGGAGTGGGGGCACGGGGTGGAAAGGTGGGTGCGGCCGGCGGCAGCGGGACGGTCGGCGGAAAGCCTGTGCGCGGAACTCGGGATGACGCGGGCACGGCTGACGCGGCTGACGAAGGAATACTGCAGCCTGACGGCGCAGGAGCTCGTGGATGGGTTCAAGGTGCGGCAGTTGAGACGCTGGATCGGGCTGCGGCTGCGCGAGGCGGCTCATCAATTGTGGGGGACGCCGGGGAGCTTTGCGGCGACGAAGTACGAAATGGAACCACGGATGAACACAGATGAACACGGACGAGGAGACACGGGGACACGGAGACGCGGGGACGCGGAGATGGGGCAGAGGGGGACGAAGCGATCGAGGTATTTCAGGATGCGACCCGAAGACTACTACTATGAGGATCGCGCGTCGGAGAGGGCGCGGCGATGCGCGGAGTTGACGTGGCGGCTGCGGGAGGATTTCGATCTCGAGGGGTGGGCGGTGAGGGCAGGTTTCGCCAACGGCGCTCGGCTGAAACGCGCTTGCGTGAACGTGCTGGGGCGGTCGCTGCGGGCCGTGGAGCGCACTCTGGCCGAGGAGGTCGTGCGGTACTACATCTGCGCCGAGGACAAGGTGCTGCGGGAAGTCGCGTGCGGCTCGGACAGCGCTCGGGTCGCGCGGGCGCGGTGGGCGTACAATGAAAGCGAGGACCCACCGACCGCGCCGTTCCTCGACGAATGGTCGAAGGCGGAAGAGCTGGCTCACGACTGGCTGGAGCGGATGCGGGAAGGGTTTGGTTGAGCGCGGCGCGGTTTGGAACCACAGATGAACACAGATGAACGCAGATAGGAAAAGGGTTCAGGGTTCAGGGCTCAGGGTTTTGGGTTTGTGGTTCGTGGTTTGTGGTTGGGTGTGCCTGCGGCACCCCGAAAAACGCTGAAGCGTCTTTCGGGGCCACCCGAGGTCAATTGCAGCGCTTGATTCAACGGGGGCTCCTGTGCTATCGTCAGGGCGCAGGATTGGGGGTCTTGAGTGAAGCTACTCGTCACGGGCGCTGCGGGGTTCATCGGTTCGAGTTTTGTGCGCCTCAGCATCGCTCAGGGGCACGAAGTTCTCGTCCTCGACGCGCTCACGTATGCGGGCAATCTCGCCAACCTCGACGCGATCAAGGACGCGCCGCGCTACCGCTTCGTCAAAGGCGACATCCGCGACGGCAAGCTTGCCGAGGAACTGCTGCGCTCCTTCAAGCCCGATGCGCTGGTCCACTTCGCCGCGGAAAGCCACGTGGACCGCTCCATCATGGACGCCTCGCCGTTCGTCAGCACCAACGTGGGCGGGACCCAGGTGCTGCTCGACGCGGTGCGGCGCGCCGGCACTCAAACCCGCTTCCTGCAGATTTCCACGGACGAAGTGTACGGTTCAGCGGACGACGGCAAGCCCTTCACGGAGCAGCATCCGCTCAAGCCGTCCAGCCCGTACGCCGCCAGCAAGACGAGCGCCGACCTGTTCGTGCTGGCGTACCAGCACACCTTCGCGATGGATGCGCTCATCACGCGCTGTTCCAACAACTACGGCCCGTATCAGTTCCCCGAAAAGCTGATCCCGCTTTTCACCACCAATCTGTTCGAAGGCAGGAAGGTGCCGGTCTACGGCGACGGCATGCAGATCCGCGACTGGATTCACTGCGACGACCACAGCCGCGGCGTGCTCTCCGCGCTGGACAAGGGCAAGAGCGGCCAAGTCTACAACCTTGGCGGCGGCAATCGCCTGGCCAACATTGAGATCACGCGCCTGCTGCTGAAGCTGACCGGCCGCGGCGAAGAGTTCATCGAGCACGTCAAGGACCGGCCCGGCCACGACCGCGCGTACCTGATTGACCACAGCAAGGCCACGCGCGAACTCGGCTGGACGCCGCAGGTCAGTTTTGAACAAGGCCTGGCCGACACGGTGGCGTGGTACCGCGACAACCGCGCCTGGTGGGAAGCCGTGAAGAGCGGCGCGTACCGCGACTACTACGCGAAGCAGTACGGAAACCGCTAGATTTGCGATTTGCGATTTTCGATTTTCGATTACGTTCCCGTTCGTTGCCGCGTCCGATTCGCGGACCGTCAATCGCTGAGGACGGACATGCTGAGCAAGAAGATTTTCCTGATTGGCAACGGCCATCTCGGCGGCTTTCTCGCCGACCTGTGGAAGATTTTGCCGGAACTGCACTGGCAGCGCGAGATGATGGAACTCGATGTCGCGACGCTCAAGCGCGTGCGCCCCGAAGCCGTCGTCAACACCGCGGGCAAGACGGACCTGCGCTGGTGCGAGGACCACGCGTACGAATGCTTCCGCTGCAACGTCATCGGACCCGTGCACGTCTATCGCGCGCTGAAGCAGGCGCTTGACAACAAGGTGCCCTACATCCACCTCAGCAGCGGCTGCGTCTGGGACGGCCCGTTCCGGCCCGATGGCAAACCGTTCACGCCCTGCGACCCGCCGACGCCCGCGTGCTTCTATTCCTGGACGAAGGCGTCGTGCGACGCGCTGCTGATGGCCGAGGCCGCCGCGCCGCTACTGATCCTGCGCCCGCGCCAGGTGTATTCGCCGCTGGCCAGCCCGCGTAACACGCTCGCCAAGCTGAACGGCTATCCGCGGCTGCTCGACACGCCCAATTCCATGACCAGCGCCGACACGATCGCGCGCACCATCGAGATCGCGCTCGGTTCGAGCGACCCGCGCGTGTGGAACCGCATCATGAACGTGTACGAACGCGGCTCTACGTCGCCGTTCGAGGTCGGCACGTTCCTCGCCCAGGCCGGCTGCCGCCAGCCGCCGGAGAAGCTTTCCAAGAGCGACCTCGACGCGTGGCACAAACCCAAGCGCGTGGATGCGGTGCTTGAAGACAAGTTCTTTGAGGATCTCGTCAAGCCGCCGACGGTACAGGAAGAGCTCAAGCGCAATATCGCGCTGTACGCGAAGGCGATCGGGAAGTGACAGGCGCCACGTGCCGGCTGGCGCAGTTTGCCCCTGTGCCAGGGCGCGGGTATAATCATCCCCAAAGGGATGCTCGACATGGAACGCCGCCCGCATATTGAAGTGCCCACGGAGAAGCTGGTCGAGTTCTGCCAGCGCCATCATATTCGCCGCCTGGCTTTCTTCGGCTCGGTGCTGCGCGACGACTTCCGGCCCGACAGCGACGTGGACGTGCTGGTCGAGTTCGAGCCGGGGCACGTGCCGGGGCTGCTGGGCTTGGCCGGCCTGGAGATCGGGCTGTCCGGTTTGCTCGGGGGCCGCAAGGTGGACCTGAACACGCCGGGGTTCTTCGGGCCGGTGCTGCGTGAACGGATTCAGGCGGAGGCAGTGGCGCAGTATGGCTGAGGCGGACGACCTGAAGCGCATCCGCGATATGCTGGAATACGCGCGCACGGCACAGAAAGTCGTGCCGCCGGAGCCGCCGGCGTGAGCGCCTCTCTTCCTACCGTTTCTTCCCCTTCTTCGCCTTCTCCTTGGACGGCTCAAGTCCTTCGAGGCGCGCGTCGGCCCAGATGAAGCTCCCATTGAGCCACGGCAGGCCGCCGTTGGCGGAAAGCGTAATGGTCTTGGCGCCGTTCAGCTCCACGTCAATCTCGCACGGCTCGTCCTTATAGGTGCGCTCGTTGGCTTCAAAGAGCGTCTTGCCGTCAGCCGCGATGGTGACCTTCACTTTCTCGAAGGTCTTGCGGTCCTCACACGGTTCGGTCGTGCCATCCCACGCCACGCCGGCGGCAAGCTTGAGACGCGTGTAGCCCGCGCAGTCGAACGCGATGGAGCACGGGAAGCGGCAGCACAGGCCGCGCCGGTAATCCTGGCCGCGCAACTGCAGCGTGTTGCCGTCGAGCGTCCTGTTGCGTTCGAGATACTCCTTGTACACGTTGACATTCCTGGCGAAGGCTTCGTCGAGGTACAGCGTCTCGGGCAGCTTCTCTTTGTTCTTGGCCAGCTCCGCCAGGTTGATCGTCGGGAGCACTCGCGGCCGCAGCTTCCCGCGCCACGCCGGCACGGCTTCGAATGTCAGTTCCGGCGACATCTTCCACTGTTCGTCGAAGAAGCCCCACACCAGGAACGATTCAGGGCTGTGGCCGTTGGTCAGGTCGTCGAAGACCGCGAAGTCGTAGTGCTTGCGGTAATCGTAGCCGACCCAGTCGAACCAGTTGCCGAAGCGCAGGTTGATTTCCGTGTACGCTTGCGGCGTCGTGCCGTACATGATGACCACGTACCGCTGCGGGTTCAGCGGGTTCGGGTAGCACATGATCGCGCCGACGTTCGGCCCGGTGTACTTCTTGCCGCCGGCGGTGCCGGAGCCGGTTAGCGTGACGGCATCTTTCTCGAGGACCAGCGGCAGCTTGCCGATGACGTGCGCCGTGACGGTGTTGTGTTCCGGCCCGCCGATGAGGATGAGATTGGAGTCGGCGATGTCGGCGTCGGTGATGTCAATGGCGGGCTTCTTGCGGCACGGGACGGCGAAGCGGGCCTTCCACTGGTCGCCGAGCTCATTCCCCGCCTGTTCGATGGCAGCGCACAATGGGTCGGGTTCCGTGCCGGGCGTGCCGTTGCCGGGAATCACGACGAAGCGCGACATGAAGGCGTGTTCGACGGGGCCTTCGAGCGCAGCACTCTTGCGCGGCGGATAAGCTTCGGCTAACGGGCGCGGCGCCGGCTGCCACGCGTCCTTCTCGCGGCGGAAGCAGTACGTGGCTTCCCCGCCATCGCCGCGCAGTGCCTTGGCTGCGTCCACTTCCGTGCCGTCAAGGGCAATCCGCGACGGCGACCCGTCGAACGGCAACCGCGATCTCTCTATGGCCAACTCCATCACATTGTTCGTCTTGATCTCAATGCTCTTCTTCTCGGGATCGGCGATGCCGTCTATCGTGGCGTGCTTCAAGCGTTTCTCGATACTCTTGATCGTGAGCCAATACGCGCCGGGGTATCTTAGCCACGCCGTCTTGTAGTGCACTTCCTTGGGACGCGGGTCGCGCACGAACGGCTTCAGCCCCAGTTCATAGTTGACGCCGAAGCCGTGCGTCACGTAGGGCAGCATGTGGACCGTGTAGTTCGGATGGCCGTTGGCTTTCAGAGCGTCCAGCATGTGGCGGGCGTGGAGTTGGTTGACGATCGGGTCGGCCTCGCCCTGCAGCGCCAGGATGCTCACGTTGCGCAGGTTCGGCGCGTAAGTGATGGCGCAGGTGTCTTCGCGCAGGAAATGGCGCACCTTGGCGATGGGCGAATCCTGCGGCGTGCGCCAGTACCACAGTTCCTGCCAGACGTTGATGTCCGTGTTGCCGCAGAGCGCCATGATGCCGGCGAAACGGTCGGGGAAATGCGACGCCAGGTGCCACGAGCCCGCTCCGCCCATGGACGCGCCCGCCAGGTAGACGCGGTTGGGGTCAACGTTGAGCAGCGTCTGCACTTCCTCTATCACGCGCAGCACGTCGCCTTCGCCGACGTACATGTAATCCATGCCGCCGCGCCCCTGTGGCGCGACCACGAGCATCTTGCCGATCGGGGAGGCGCGGCATTGCAGCGGGTTGAACATGCCCTGGCCGTGAAGCAGCACGGCCAGCGGGAACTGCGTCGTGCCGTCGTACTCCCGTGGAATCCACAGGCTGTAGGGCTGGTCGCTGTCGTCGAGTTCGGAGCGATACCCCATCAACAGTTCGCGGTCGGGCGTGAGAATGCTGCGGCCCTGCGTGAGCAGCTCCAGGTCCTTCTCGAGTGCGGCCAGGTCCTTCTGTGCCGCGTCAATCCGGCCTCTGTCCCTCTCGTTCGGGCCGCAGCGTTCCTTCAGAAAGCGCAGCCGCAACGCCAGCGTCGAGGCCATCGCCTCCGTCGCGGGCTTGAACGTCGGTATCTCTTTTCGCTGTTCCGCCATCTTGCCGGCATCCTCTCCGCACACGGCCGCTCCCGCCAGCAGCACGCCGCTCCCCAGCAGAAGACTCAGTACAGTGCAGCGCATAACGGGTTCCTCCTGGAGCGCGGCCGTCCCTGTCGCGCCACGACACCACTACGGCTCAATCACCGGCCTGGCGTTCTTTGTTTCTCCGGGTTTGTTCTGAGCCGGCGGCGCGGATTTCGGCGCGGCGGCCGGCGCAGAGCGGCTCTTGACGAACTCATCCCACAAGCCCGCGTCAACGTAAAGCTGCAGGAACACCTCCGGCCGCGAGCCGAAGTATTCCTTATGATACTTGCCCTTCAGCGCGCGCCCCAGCGCGGCTTCCACGTCGGGCGCGGAGACGATCAGCGGCGCGTCGGAATCCTCCGGCGGCTCATGCCAGTAGCCGAGGCGGCTGAAGCGGCGCATGTACCAGGGCACCGGCCAGTAGTCGCGCGTGACGACCTTGACAAGCATGTCGTGGCCGTCCGGGTGCACGCGGGCAAGCTCTTCAACGCGCCTCTCGAAGTTGGCCATGTCGGTCCCGGTGTGCGCGTAGACCCACGGGTTGCGCGGGTCGGCGTAGTACTTGTAACTGGCGCGATAGGCCTGCCAGCCAAGGTGCCCCGCCGCCGCCACCAACAGGATGGCCGCGATGGCTTTCGTGGCTGTGTTGGGCATGGCCTTCAGCAGCACCACGGCACCGACGCCGGCCAGCAGGATCATGCCGTGCAGGAAGCTCAGCGCGCACCACGGCGTCTTGTACCCGATCATGGAATAGCCCGTGATCAGCGCCACCGTGTAGAAACCGAGAAAGCGCGCCAAGGAGCGCCGCTCCGCGGGAATGCCCTTGCCGATCAGCGCCGCGACGAAGCCCGCCAGCGCCAGGAACCCGATCAGCCCTTCGCTCCAGAGCGGCCCCGAATCGTCACGGAAGAAGAAGAGGCGGCGCAGGTAGAAGTCCCACGGATGCCTGTGCAGCTCCTGGCCGGCTCGCTGCGCGTACGTGGTGAACGTCTGGATCGCATCGAGCGGGCCCTGAGCGTTGGTGAAGAACGAGGAGAAGAGCACGCCGGAGATGACGCACGCCACGACCACGGCGCCCAGCAGCGCTTTCCAGTCCGGGAGGAGATGCGCCATCTTGTGCCAGGCCGCCTCGTCCCCGCTGACCCAGCGGTCCCAGGCGCTCGTGCAGAAGCACCCGATCGCCATGGCGATCAGGGCAATGACGAACGTCTCCTTGGTGGCGAACATCAGCGCGAGGAACGCGCCGGCCAGCAGCGCCCAGCGGCGATGCTTGGCGCGCGTGTACTGCCACGCCGCGCCGATGAAACCCAGGGTGAAGCACACCAGCAGCGTTTCGTGAATGTAGTAACGGCTGTAGAAGACCATCGCCGGCGAAATGGCGGTAAGCACCGCCGCCACAAACACGGCGCCCCAGCCCAACCCCTCGGCCAGAAGGACCAGCAGCACCACGGTGGCCACGCCGAAGATCACGGGCACGATGCGGTAGGTGAACTCGTCCGTCTGCGCATAGGACCTGCCTTCGGCCGTGCCGAGGTAGGCGAGCGGCAGAGTGACGTAGTTGAGCGTCGGGCCGTGGAACTCCTTCGGATCGTAACGGTAGTACCACTTGTCGTGGAGCTCGCCGAACTTGAACGCCTGCACGGCCTCATCCACGTGCATCGGCCGCTGCTTCAGCCTGGGGAGACGGAATGCCAGCGCGCCGGCCGCGATCAGAAGAAGAACGAGGAAGAGTCCGAACGCCTTCATGCGTGTGTTGTAACACCTACTGCTCAAGCCTGTACAGCGCCTTCTTCGTCCGCACAATCAGCGCCTTGCCCGCGACAGCCGCGGAAGCCATACAGCCGGATTCGAGCGTGTTTTTGGCGAGCACCTTGAACGTGTCGCCGGGCTCGATCACCGTGCACAGCCCGGCGCGGTCGAAGTAGTAGATGCGGCCGTCAACGCAGAGCGGCGACGCGGAGAACTCCCCGCCCAGGTTCTGCCGCCAGATTTCCTTGCCGGTCCTGGCTTCGAGGCACGCCAACGAGCCGGTATCACTGACCACGTAGAGCCGTTCGCCGACCAGCACCGGCGTCGGCACCAGCGGCCCCTGCGTCTTCATCTTCCACACCACGTTCGTGGCCGTCATATCGCCCTGGCCGCCAGGTTTCACCGCCCATACCTCCGGGCGCATGAAGCCCGTGCCCACGAACAGCAGCCCGCAGCCGTGTACGGGCCGTGGCACGTTCGAGAAGCCCGGGTAGTGCACGAACCACAGTTCCTTCCCCGTGTCGGGTTCGTACGCATAGAGGTACTCGGCGCCCGGCGCGATGAGCTGGTCCTGGCCGTCAAGCTGGATGACCAGCGGCGTGCTGAACGCCTTGCGCATCGGCGGCGGGTTGGTGATCTTGTGCGAGCGGTCCGTCTTCCAGGCCAACTCGCCCGTCTCCTTCTTCAGCGCGACGAGATACTGCACGTCCGTGCCGTCGCAGCAGAAGATCAGCTTGTCCTTGTAGAGCATCGGCGAGCCGCCCGCGCCCTCCATGTGGTCGAGCTTGAAGGTGCGGACCTGCCAGAGGACCTTGGCGGTCTGCGTGTCCAGGCAGGCCGTGCCATCGCTGCCGAAGTGCACGTAGAGCCGGTTGCCCTCGATCACCGGCGACGGCGAGGCGTGGCTGTTCACGGCGTTCTTCTTCTGAGGCGCCTCGACCTGGAAGACCTCGACATCGTGCAAAATCTTCCCCGATTCCAGATCCACGCCGATGGCATGGCGCGACTTGCCGTCCGGCGGCGCCGTCGTCATCCAGACCTGGCCGCCGGAGATCACGGGCGACGACCAGCCTTCGCCGGGGATGGGCGTCTTCCATTTGACGTTCTCTTTCTCGCTCCACGTGAGAGGCACGCCCTTGGCGTCGGAATGTCCCTGGCCGGTCGGCCCGCGGAACTGCGGCCACTCGTCGGCGGCGCGGGCAGCGGCGCAGAGCAACACGGCGGCGAGACAAACGGGTATCGGGTTTCGGGTATCGGGTTTCGGCTTGAGCGCTCGCCACAGTGTCACGTGCTGGTCTCCTCCATAGACCCTCGATATGGATTACGCCGCGGGGCGGAAAAGTGCGCTGGGAAACGGGGCGCGGGTTCCCGCTCGACGCGTGCGGCCTGTGCGCTTACCATACGCGTGCACCAGCGCGGCAATCATAGCCGAGGCTGTGGATGAAATGGAGGTGCGCCCATGAGTAACGATGCTGCGTCTTCTGAAACCTCGCTGCCGCGCCGCGATTTCGTCTCGGGCACGGCCGCCGCCGTCGCGGGCCTCGCGTTGGCGTCCGAGGCCGCTCCCGCCGACGAACCCAGCGACAAGAAAATCCGCGTCGGCATCGTGGGCGGCGGCTTCGGCCGCAGCTTCCAGTTCCACGAGCATCCCAACTGCATTGTCGAGGCCGTCAGCGACCTGCGCCCCGAGCGCCGCGACGTGCTGATGAAGACCTACAAGTGCGAGAAGTCCTACGAGTCGCTCGAAAAACTCATCCTGGACAAAGACCTCCAGGCCGTCGCCATCTTCACACCCGCGCCGGACCACGTCCGCCATGCCGTCGCCACGCTGAAGGCCGGCAAGCACGTGCTCAGCGCCGTCCCGGCGGCGATGTCACTGGAGGAATGCGAGCAGCTTATCGAGACCGTCAAGCAGACCGGTCTCACCTACATGATGGCCGAAACGAGTTACTTCCAGCAGCCGACCATCTCCGCGCGCGCGTTCTTCAAGGAGGGCCGCTTCGGCAACCTGTTCTATGCTGAATCGGAATACCACCATCCCGGCCTCGAAAGCCTCTTCTTTGAAAACGGCAAGATAACGTGGCGGCACGGCCTCCCGCCAATGAACTACCCGACGCACTGCACGGCGCACATGGTCAGCGTCACCGGCGAGCGGCTCACCGACGTGACGTGCGTGGGCTGGGGCGACAAGGACCCCATCGTCACGGACAACGTGTACAAGAACCCCTTCTGGAACGAGACGGCGTTCTTCAAGACGAGCAAAGGCAATGCGTTTCGCGTCGCGATCTACTGGAAGGGCGCGCACCGCGGCACGGAACGCGCGCAATGGTACGGCGACAAGTTCAGCTTCTTCTTCCCGCACCCGAACGGCATTCCCTCCGTGATCGTGCGCAGCGGCAAGCAGACCGAGAAGGACAGCGGCGGCTTTGTGCGGCAACTCGCCGAGTTCGAGCAGTATAAGCAGCCGCAGTGGTGGAAGACGGACATGCTCCCCGCGCCGCTCCGCCACGACAGCGGCCACGAAGGCTCGCACACCTTCCTCACGCATGAATTCATCAGCGCGCTCGTGAACAACCGTCAGCCCGTGGTCAACGTCTACGAGGCCGTCGCCTACACCGCCCCCGGCATCGTCGCGCACCAGTCCGCGCTGAAAGGCGGGGAACAACTGAAGGTGAAGCAGTTCGATCCAGTGTAACCACCTCCACGTAATGGACGGGATGAACCGCGAAGACGCCAAGGACGCCATGGGGCCTCAATTCCGGCAAGCACTGCCCTTCTTCGCGCCTTGGCGACTTGTGGCAGCCGCGGTATGCTATGGTTCGTCATGGACCCCAAGCCGCGCCCGAACCAAGAGCTGTACATCGAAGCCCTGCACCGGATTACGCCCGAGCAGCGGCTGCAGAAAGCGTTCGAGCTGTCTGAGTTCACGCGCCAGCTTTTTGAGCACGGCCTGCGTAAGCGCTTCCCCGACCTGAGCGAAGAGGAGTTCCAGAGGCTTCTCCGGAAACGGCTCGAACTATGCCACAACAGGAACTGGTAAGAAGAGCGGCTGTGCCAAGGGCCCTCATTTCCCGATTACTGATAGTGCTGCTTGCGTGTGTCTTGGCTGGCTGCCAGGCCACGCGGCATCGGGTGGGGGAGCGCTTGGAGCGGGCGGGGGACGAGATTGCTGTCTGCGGGCAACTGTACCACACGGGCACGCCGGTGGTGCTGTGGACCGATCCCAGCGGGTACGACGCCTACCGCGTGGAGCGCCGGTTCGCGCCGTTCGAGGCGTCGCCGTGGGAGAACTCCAGCCAGGAGAACAAGAACCTCAAGACGCCCAACCGCTTCGGCCTGCGCAACCACAACCTCACCGCCGAGCAGCTCCAGCAGGTGCGCGGGGGCGGCTGGACGCTGCCGCTGCTGCAGGAAGCCGTGGACCAGTTCGTGCTGCACTACGACGTCTGCGGCACGGCGCGGCAGTGCTTCAACGTGCTGCACGACAAGCGGGGGTTGAGCGTCCATTTTCTGCTCGACCTGGACGGCACCATCTACCAGACGCTGGACGTAAAGGAACGCGCCTGGCACGCGACGATCGCCAACACGCGTTCCGTGGGCATCGAGATCGCGAACATCGGCGCGTACGGCGCGGCCGAGAAGACCCTTTTCGACGAATGGTATGCAAAGGATGCAGAGGGCCATGTGCGCATCACGATCCCGGAACGCCTCGGCGACGGCGGCGTGCGCACGCCGAACTTCATCGCGCAGCCGATTCGCGACGAAGTGGTGACCGGCACGATCCAGGGCCGCGAGTTGCGGCAGTACGATTTCACGCCGCAGCAGTATGACGCGCTGGTCAGACTAACGGCCTCGCTCTGCAGGATATTCCCGAAGCTGCTGTGCGACTTTCCGCGCGACGAGTTGGGGCAGCTTATCACGCACAAGCTCCCCGACGAGCAGTTCAAGACGTTCCAGGGGCTGCTCGGCCATTTCCACGTGCAGACCGACAAAATTGACCCCGGCCCCGCGTTCCAGTGGGACAGGGTGATCGAGGGTGCGCGGAAACTGATGCGGTAGAGCGATCCGCCGAATCGCCAGGCGCCCCAGCGGGTCGCCCTCCATCCTTGACAGCGGCCGCGCCACTCACACAATACGCTCTGACTTCCACACCAACTGCCGTCCCCCGCGTGGGGGCGAGTTGGGGCGGCCAGCCAGGGCCGCTCGGACAATCATGCGTGGAGAGACCTCCATGGGCGTGCGGAGAAGCGCAATCCTCATTGAACACGGGCAGAGCAAGTACGGCATCCTGCCCGGCACGTGGCCCGACGTCGAGGCGTATGCGCTCTTCCTGCAGACGCCCTTCGGGGGCGCGTGGCGCGGCGATGAGATAGCGATACTGCGGTCGCCGCGGCGCGCGCTGGTCAACGACCTTTTCGCGCAGATGAAGAAGCAGTGCGATCTGGCGCTCGTCGTGTTCTGCGGGCATGGTTTCTTCGCGCATGGGCGTATGTATATCCGCTTGAACGACGGCGAATACCTCGCGGTTGACGACGTGAGCCCGGGAACGCCGCGCCAGATGCTCGTCATTGACGCGTGCAGGAAGTACGTCGAGGATGGCTACGTGCGCGTGGGGCTGTCCGAGTTCGTGCCCAGCAACGTGCTCCACCACCCGTACATGGTGTCCTGCCGTCAGCTCTACGATGCCGCCGTCATGGGCGCGGATGAAGGCCGCAGCGTGATGTACGCCTGCGCCGCGAACCAGAGCGCCGCGGAGAACGCGCACGGCGGCTACTTCTCCAGGTCGCTCATCTCGACCACCCAGCGCTTCGCGGAGACGCACCGGAGCGGCTTCATCGCGACCAGAGTGATCTCCCTGCCCGAGGCGTTCCTGGGCGCGTACACCGAGACTCGCGCCAAACGCTACCCGCAGGAGCCGGTGCTGCAGAACGGACGGCGGGTGTACTCGTTCCCGTTCGCGGTCGCCTGACACGGACGAACCGCCAAGACCCCAAGAACGCCAAGGAAATCCTTGACAGTGAACGGCGGAGGACGCAACACGGGTGCGCGGTTCGGTAGTTGCAGCGCGTGCGGAAAGCCCGATGATTGCCGGTTCCACGAGACACAGCTCTTGAGCCAAGGAGAGAGGCGCCCATGCGTGCGGTTGCGATCTGCGGCAGTCCCAGAAAGGGCGGCAACACGGAGATTCTGCTGAAGCGCTGTCTGGCGGTGCTGGAGGCGCGAGGGGTTCGCGGGGAGCTGATCCGGCTGCAGGGCAAGGAGATCAAGCCCTGCCGGGCCTGCGGCGTGTGCGAGCAGAAGAAGGACGGCAAGTGCCACCTGAAGGGCGACGATTTCGGGGCGGTCTTCGAGAAGATGCTGGAAGCGGACATCCTCGTCGTGGGTTCGCCGGTGTATTTCGGGTCCGCCACGCCGCAGATGATGGCGCTGCTGGACCGGGCGGGGTACGTGGCGCGCTTTAACGGCAACTGTTTCAGCCGCAAGTTGGGCGGGCTGATCGTGGTGGCCCGGCGGGCGGGGCAGAATTTCACGTATGCACAACTGCTCTTCTGGTTCATGATCATGGGTATGGTGGTGCCGGGCTCCTCCTACTGGAACATCGCGTTTGGGCGGACTGTGGGCGAAGTCAACGGGGACCAGGAGGGGCTCGAGACGGTGGACCACTTCGCGGAGAACCTCGCCTGGCTCGCCGAAAAGATCCACGGCCGCAAGCGCGCCCGATCCAGGGAACCGTAAGTCAACGCAGCCAAGCGTTCTCCCTTGTCCATACCGTATCGCTTTCGCGCGGAGTTCCGGGTGTCTTGGCGGTTGAAGAGCGGCGGCAAGGCTATACAGTCCGTAACCACGAAAGTTTTGTTGTTCGGCAATTCGGCGGATTGCTGAACACGGGGAGATACGACGACATGCTTGATGTGAAGTTCGTGCTCGCCAACCTGGAAGTGGTCCGGAAGGCCCTCGAGGACAAGAAGGCCGCCAACGAACACACCGACCTGGCGAAGCTTCCGCTCCTGGAGGAACAGCGCAAGAAGGCCATCCAGGAAGCCGAGAAGCTCAAGGCCGAGAAGAACAAGCTCTCCAAGGAGATCGGCGTCCGCATGGGCCGCTCCAAGAGCCTGGCCCGCGAGCCGGAGAAGCTGCTGGCCGTCAATGCCGAGATCGCCGACCTGCAGAAACAGTCCAAAGCCCTGAACGACCGCATCCAGGCTCTGGAGACCGACCAGGGGCGCATCGAGGCGGAACGCGATGAGATGCTCGCCTGGGTCCCCAACATCCCGCATGCTTCGACGCCGCCCGGCACGTCGTCGGCGGACAACGTCATCATGCGGACCGAGGGCCGGAAGCCGCAGTTCGATTTCGCGCCCAAAGCGCACTTCGAGCTCGGTTCGAAGCTCGGCATCCTGGACACGGACCGCGGCGCGAAGATCTCCGGCTCCGGCTGGTACTTCCTGCGCGGCGACGGCGCGCGCCTGGAGCGGGCGCTGATCGCGTGGTTCCTGGACGTGCACCGCGCGCGCAACGGCTACGAGGAGCTGTTACCGCCGTTCTTCGTGACCGAGAAGACGCTGTACGGCTCCGGCCAGTTCCCGAAGTTCCAGGAGCAGATGTACTACGCGGAGATGGACAAGCTGTATGCCATCCCGACGGCCGAAGTCCCCGTCACCGGCTACCACCGCGACGAGATCCTCGACGAGAAAGACCTCCCCAAGAAGTACGTGGCCTACTCGGCGTGCTTCAGGCGCGAAGCGGGCGCGGCGGGCGCGGACACGCGCGGCATCCTGCGCGTGCACCAGTTCAACAAGGTCGAGATGCTCAAGCTGACCACGCCGCAGAGCAGCTATGCCGAGCACGAGGCCATGCTGGAGAACGCCGAGCACCTGCTCAAGGAACTTGGCCTCCACTACCGCGTGGTGCTCCTGTGCCGCGCCGACCTGGGGTTCTCGGCGGCCAAGTGCTACGACCTCGAAGTCTACGCGCCGGCGGCCGACAAGTGGCTGGAAGTGTCGAGCGTCTCGAATTTCGAGGACTACCAGGCGCGGCGCACCAACCTGCGCTACCGGCCGGCGGACGGCGGCAAGCCGCAGTTCGTGCACACGCTGAACGGCTCCGGGCTGGCTCTGCCGCGCATGGTCGTGGCGCTGTGGGAATGCAACCAGCAGAAGGACGGGTCCATCCTCATCCCGCCGCCGTTGCGCAAGTACATGGACGGGCAGGAGAGAATCGCCGCGAAGTGAGATGGCGGCCACCAGGACGAACGCCCGCGAAGGCTACAGCAGGTCCATCAGCGCCATCGCCGGATCGGGGGATTCGGGATTTGGCGCCAAACGCCGGTTCTTGGGGTCCACCACGAAGTCCAGGAGTTCCAGCGGGACTTGCCCGAGTAACGCGGGCGCGCCGGCGGGCACACTCATAACGTCCACGTTCGCCACGCGCTCAAGGACCTTGAGTCTCGCAGGGCCATAGACTGTGCTGGACACGATCTGTCCGTTCCCCAAGCGCGACCTGACTGTGCGAACGACCGGCAGACCCAGACGCTGGATGACATCCTCCGGCAAGACCAGCATGGTGGCGCCGCTGTCCACGAGAGCTGTCAACGTCACGCGCCGGACCTGGTCGGCGCGCAGATGTCCCGCCCGTACCAGCGCTTCATCCCCCTCGTTGCTGGCCTCAATCTGTTCTGCTGCTCTGCCCATGCCCTTATCGTCTCCCATGGGACTGGACCTCCGTACAACCGGCCACTGCAATCATACCACTTCCTGTCGCCCGTAGTGCAGTCCTTCTGGCTGGACTCTGGCGCGCCCGCGGCACGTGCGCGCCGAGGACACCAAGGGGAAACATGCCTCACTTCCTCAAGTACCTGTCGAAGAACTCCAGCGTCAGGCGGCGAACCAGCTCGCGGTCGTCGCTCTGCCAGCCGTGCCCCGCGCCGTTGATGACTTCGAGCCGCTCCGACACGCCGGCTTCTTTCAGCTTGCCATGCAGACGACGGGCTTGTTCGACGGGAACGATCTTGTCCTCTCCTCCGTGGACA
>JAPLOD010000127.1 GCA_026692735.1 Planctomycetota bacterium
AGCCCGGCTCGCGCTTCTCGTGCGAAGACAGCATCTCCCAGGGCAACAGCGTGGCCAGCCTCTTCGTGGACCGCCTGCGCAACACGCTGGTGACGATGCATGAGTCCTCCGGCGGCACGGGCGTCAAGGCTCCCGCGTGCAAGGTCGTCGGGCCCGAAGAGGAACCCGGCCCGGATGCCAAGGCGCCGAAGGCCGGCACCAAGACACCGGCCGCCACGGGCGGGGACGCCCGTGGTACCACGAACGTCCCGTTCGTGGCGGGCGGGGCGCCGGCCGCCGGCGAACCCGGTTGCCGCGTGCGTCTCTTCGGCGGCACGTGGGGCGCTTCCGACCCCGTTTTCGAAGTCTCCAAAGGCGGCTGGCTCGTGGCCATGGATCAATGGGACGAAAGCCCCCTCGCGTGCCACTTCCAGGGCCTTGGCACTGGCACCTTCGCCGGCCAGGCCATGCGCTGGGCGGTCTACAAAGATCAGGGCGCCAAGGGGCCGAACATCAGAGTAGACGACTTCAGTGGCCGCGCCTGTTTCCTCAACCTCATGCTCACGACGCCCGAGGAGAAGCACATCCAGATCAGGAAGGACATGCCTGAGCGCAACCTGCTCTTCATGGGCAACACTTCCGAGGGCGCGGGGTACTTCCTCAACGAATCCAAGGCCGGCAAGAGCGCGCTCGTCTCCTGCAATGGTTTCTACGGCTACTGCAAGCCGGTCCCCGACCAGGGCTTCACCAAGGAAGCCGATCTGCCCTGGCTCATCGAGATGCTCTCGCAGGTCCGCAAGGAACATGCTGAGCCGCGCACGGGCATTGATGAGAGAGCCTCGATCGTGCGCCTCTCACGCCTCTGGTTCATCAACACGACCACCGGCATTCATCTCATGCCGTAACCCTTCACTCGCGCCCCTCTCCCCGGCTCCTCCCTTGCGCCCGCCCCGCCCGCGGGGACAATAGTACCACTATGGTACATGATCTCATCCGCCTCATGGTCACGGCCGCGCTTTGCTGCGCCGTCTCTACGATCGCTGGCCTGGGGGGCCGCTGAGGGATGAAGACGCTGGAAGAACGCCTGCCACCTTGGAGTTGTGCCTTGCGGAACTTGATGGGAACAAGAGAATGCCCGATGATTCGATTGCTGGTTGACTGCAAAGGGGAGAATTCATGATGAGCCGCCGCAGATTCGTCAAGAACTCCGTTGCCGTTGGCACGGCCCTGGCCGCGGGGACGCTGACCCGACCCGAAGGCGCTCTCGCCGCCGATCCGCCGGGCTCCGGGGTTCAGCTCGGCTTGGTCACGTACATGTGGGGCGCCACCTGGGACCTCGATACCATCTTTAAGAACCTCGCCGCCGCCAAGGTCCTCGGCGTGGAGCCGCGGACGACGCACAAACACGGCATCGAACCCGGCCTCTCCGCCGAGAAGCGCCAGGAGATCAAGAAGCGCTTCGCCGACAGCCCCGTCAAGCTCGTCGGTCTGGGCAGCGCCGAATGCTTCGACCACGTGGACCAGGCCAAGCTCGACAAGGCCATCGAGACCACCAAGGCGTTCCTCAAGCTCAGCGCCGACGTCGGCTCCAGCGGCGTGAAGGTCCGCCCCAACGACCTTCACAAGGAGGTCGAGCGCGAGAAGACCATCGAACAGATCGGCAAGAGCCTGAACATCGTGGGCAAGTTCGCCGGCGAGTTGGGCCAGCAGGTCCGCCTTGAAGTCCACGGCGGCTGCCGCGAGCTGCCCGTCATCAAGAAGATCATGGACGTCGCGACCGATCCGAACGTCGCCGTCTGCTGGAACTCCAACGACAGCGATCTGAAAGGCGAAGGCCTCGAAGCAAACTTCACTATGGTCAAGGCCCGCCTCGGCGCGACCACGCATGTCCGCGAACTCAATGCGCCCCGCTATCCGTGGGACAAGCTCATCGAGCTGTTCGTGAAAGCGGACTACAAAGGCTGGCTCCTGCTGGAATGTGATAGCAAGATTGACGACCCCGTCGCCGCACTCACCCAGCAGCGCGAGCTCTTCGAGAAGTTCCTGGCGAAGGCGCAGGGAAAGGGCTGACACTGAATGTGGGCGGGGCTCTCAGCCCCGCCGGTAACGACGGCCTTTTTGGGGAGGTGCTGTCATGAGAACACCGATCACGCGCAGGACGTTTCTTGAAGGCACAGGCCTGGCTTTCGCGACCGCAGGCGCGGCCCCGTTGCTTGGCCGCGACGCCATCGCCGACGACAAGCCCAGGGCCATCGTCGTGGCCTGCCGCGATTGCCACCTCGGCGTGACCGGCGCGAACGATTGCTGGGCCGCCCTTAAGACGATCGGCGCCGACGGCGTCGAAGCCGTGATCGCCGACGACCTCTCCCTTCCCGGCCTCTTCCCCAAAGGCTACACGGCCGCGGACGCCGGCCAGGAGAAGCTCGCCGCCGACATGAAAACCGCGCAGCGCCGCATCACCGCGTTCTGCATGGCCAACCGCATCGAAGCGCGGCCCGACTTCGAAGTCGAGTGGATCACGAAGGCCGCCAAAGCCGCGAAGGCCCTCGCGGTCCCCGCCATCCGCATTGACGTCGTCTCCGGCAAGGCCGACCGCCTCGCGTTCCTCAAGCTCGCCAGCGAGACGCTCAAGAAAGCCATCGCCGCCACCGAAGATACCGGCGTGAACCTCGGCATCGAGAACCACGGCGGCACGACGAACGATCCCGAGTTCCTCAACACGCTCTTCGGCATGGTCGGCTCAAAGCGGCTCGGCCTGACGCTCGACACCGCGAACTTCTACTGGTTCGGCCACCCGCTCTCCAAGCTCTATGAGTTCTACGAAGCCTTCGCGCCCCGCGTCTTCCACACGCACTGCAAGAACATCAAGTACCCCGAGGCCGAGCGCGAGAAAAAGCGGGCCATGGGCTGGGAGTACGGCAAGTACAACTGCCCGGTGGACGAGGGCGACATTGATTTCGCGCGCGTGGTCAGGATTCTCAAGGCGGCAGGCTACGCCAACGACCTCTGCGTCGAAGACGAAGCCCTCGGAAAGTTCCCGGCGGCGGAGCAGCGCACGGTCCTCGCCCGCGAGGTCAAGTACCTGCAGGGGCTGCTGTAGCGGCGGTTGGACGCCAGGGCGTCGTGAGGAGAAGGGTTTGCTGCTCATGAGGATCGTTCGTCTGCTGTTCCTGCTGCCGTTCTTCCTCGCCGCCACGTGCGCCTGGGCGTCGGCCGTTGACGATGCGCGTAAGCTTCATGACGAAGCCGAGGACAGCCTGCGCAAGATGAGCGGTGTCGCCACCGATCCCAAGGCCTACGCGGAAGTCGTCCGCAAACTCGAGAAAGCGCAGGCCCTGCTCGAAGAAGCGGCCAAGACCGACCCGAAGGGCGCCGAGGGGCTCGAACAAACCGTCTCCGCGGCCCTGTTCTGGGCGCGCCGCTTCGCCACCGTGGGCGTGGTGCGGGAGCTGAGGAAGCCCGATGCCAGGGCGCCCGACCCGCGCGCGGCCGAGGCTGCCTTCAGGAAAGCGGAGGAGTTCGAGCGCACGCACCCGGGCGACGACTACGCCGTCGCTCTGCGCTGGTTCCAGTACGCCGACCTGTACTCGGGCACCGACTGGTCGCTGCGCGCCCACGCCCGCGCCCTGCTGGCGCAGGCGCGCTGCGAGGCCGCGAAGAAATCCGCGGCGCCGCAGACGGAAGACGCCAAGTTGATCGCGGAAGGCAGCGCGCTCCTCATCAAGAAAGACGCCGATGCCGCGCTGGCGAAGTTCGAGCAGGCGAAGAAGGCCGCCGACACCGTCCTGGTGGAACGGCGGATCGGCCATGCGTATCTGGACATGGGCTACAAGGCGCGCGATGAGTACGCCGCGCAGTACCTGCCTCTGCGCACCCGCTACGACGAAGCCGTCAGCCGCGGCGACACGCGTGCCGCAGGCGGCCTGCGCAGCGAGGCGCTGGCGCTGGTCAGCCGCCTGAAGCCCTTGGAGGAACAGGCCGTCAAGTGCTACGACTGCGCGCAGGCTGCGTTTCAGCGCGGCCTGGACCTGGCAAAGGGGAAGGATCTCGACTGCGAGGCGCACCTGGGCATCATCTGTTTCGCGCGCAGCAAGAGCGCGCAGCCCCGCGCGCGTGTGCTGCTCGAAGAGGTCATCGGCAAGTACATGCCCGGCAACGACGAAGAGCGCGCCATCCACGAGTATTCCAGAACGCTGTTGACCAAGCTCAACGCCGGCGTGCTGAAGTGAGCGGCGCGGCGGGAACGGGCTTCGCGGCTCACATCCGCCACCGCAGCTTGAGCAGATCCACGAACGTCTTGACGATCGTCTTCAGCGGCGCGCCATGGCTCTGGCCCTTCGTCCGCGGATGATGCGGCAACGGCAGCTCGACGATCTTCGCGTTCATCCGGTGGGCTTTCACCAGCAGCTCGGTGTCCACCATGGGCGTGGTGCTTTCGATCGTGACCGCGTTCAGCACGCGCCGGCGGTAGAGCTTCACCCAGTGCAGATCGCCCGCGCGCACGCCGAAGAAGAGCCGCACCAGGCTGCGGTCAATGAAGGACAGCACCATGCGCCCGAACGGATCGTGGCGGCCAGCGCGCGTGATGCCCACCACATCCGCAGCGGCGCTCGCCTCCATCGCGCGCGGCAGGTCTTCAGGCGCGAACTGCAGATCGGCCGGCAGGATTGCCACCGTGTCTCCCCGCGTCTCGCGGTAGCCGGCGTTCAGCACCGCGCCGATGCCCTTGTTCGGCGAGTGGTGCAGCACGCGCACTTCCCCGTTGGCCGCCGCCAGTTCATCGGCGATCATTCCGGAACCGTCGGTTGAGCCGTCGTCAACAATGAGGACCTCGAAGCTCTGCCCCGTCTTCCGCATCGTCGCCAGCGTGCGCTCGACCATTTCCTTCAGGCTGCCGCACTCGTTGTAGCACATCACGGCGACCGACCACGCAACGGCTGCCTGGTTCTTCGGACTGTCGCCGGCGCGGTCGCTCATCCGTTTTCCTTTCGACAAGCTGGACAACGCGCCAACAATAGCTCAACGGTGGACGAAGGGACAACCGGAAATTCACAATCCGCAGTGCGCCCAGAAGGGAGTTTGCGGGCCGCGTGCTTTCGATTATCCTATAGCTTTTGCCGGACCAGTGTTGATGAGGTGCCACCATGTCCACTCTGTCGGACGAAGCTCTTGCGGGAATCCGTCTCCTCGTCTGCATGGCCATGGCCGACGGCGTGCTCAAGCCCGATGAACGCTATGCCCTCGAAGATGCCGTTGCCGGCGAGCCGCTCCCGGAAGGCCTGACGCTCAACAAACTCTTGGCTGAACGGAACGACCCCCTCGCGCTGGCCAAGATGGTCCAGAAGCCGGAAACCCGCGCCTACACGTACGCCAGTCTCTACTCCCTGGCCTACTGTGACCGCGAACTGGCCGAGTCCGAGAACCGCCTCCTCGCCATGCTGCGCACCGAGTGGGGCGTCGCGGCTGACGAACAGCGCTCCCTGGAGAAGGCGCTCGACATCACGGAACACATGACCGGGCCCTTGCCCGCCGCCGTCAAGGACGTCGTGGCCCGCAAGGAGCAGCTCGGCCGCCTCCTGCTCCGCTACTCCATCCTGGCCGGCCTCACCGGCGCTATTCCCGTCCCCCTGGTCCCCGACCTCATGGTTGTGCCCATGCAGGTCAAAATGGTGTACGACATCGCCGCGCTCTGCGGCCACAAGGCGGACAAAGGCACCATCCAGCTCATGTTCGAGACCCTCGGCGTCGGCACCGGGGCCCGCCTCGGCGTCTCGATCCTCTGCAAGCTGGTCCCGGGCTGGGGGAGTCTGGTGGGCGCGGCTTCGTCATTCGCGACGACGTATGCCCTCGGAAAAGTCGCGGGGGCGTACTACGAGAGCGAAGGCAAGCGGTCCTTCGAGTCTCTCCAGCCGATGTTCCGCGCCGAACAGGAAAACGGCAAACAGGAGTTCAAGAAACATCGCGCCGCCCTGGATGAAGCGCGCAGGGCCCATGCCGGGACTCTGAAACAGATGGCGTACGACTTGCAGCAGGGCAAGATCACGCCGGAGCAGTACGCGGAGAAGGTTGACACACTGTCGTAAGAGCAAGGCCTGAACTCTGTAGCCCGTGGGACGGATCATGCCTGGACCTGCGATCTACTGCATCGAAACTCAGGACCGCATCCCCCTCGAATATTTCGTCCAGGGCAAGGCATATTTCAGCGGAGGCAAACCCTATCTCGCCTTCGCCGCCCGCCAACTGGGCCTCAAACCCGATGCCGCCCCGCCCGCAAAGTACGCCGCGGCCATCAACGCCGCCGCTGAACGCCTCAACGCCAAGTCTCCACCGCCGCCTGCGCAGCCCAAACCGCCGTCCGCAGCCCCCGTCCCGGCGACCGGTACCCAGACCACAATGGTCGCCGTTGATTTCAACGTCGAGGCGCTGACGCAGGGCGCCGCAGCCGTCGCGCCGTCTCCGCCTCCGCCACCACCGCCGCTGGAACCTCCGCTGGATCGAACAATGCCTGCCGGTCCTCGGGCCGAAGCCCTGGGCAGACAGCTCGAAGCCGCGCATAAAGCCCGGCTCGCAGACGACGCCGGCACTGAACCGACGCCTGAGGCCAAGGCCGACGCCGAAGCCAGGGCGCGGGCCGAAGCGGCGCGAGTCCAGGCCGAAACCGAAGCCAGGGCGCGAGCCGAAGCGGCGCGAGTTCAGGCCGAAACCGAGGCCAGAGCCGAAGCCGAAGCCAGAAACAAGGCCGAGGCCGAAGCTGCGAAAGGAACTGCCGCCGAAGCCAAGGCGCGTGCAGAGGCTGCGGCGCAAGCTCGGGCTGAAGCCGAAGCCAGGAAGAAGGCCGAGGCCGAAGCTGCGGAAGGAGCTGCCACCGAAGCCAAGGCGCAAGCCGAGGCTGCGGCGCAAGCTCAGGCTGAGAGCGAAGCCAGGGCCAGAGCTGAAGCCAGGGAGAAGGCCGAGGCGGAGGCCGCTGCGCGAGCAGAAGCCGCGGCGCAAGCTCAGGCTGAAGGCGAAGCCCGAGCCAGAGCTGAAGCCGAAGCCCGGAAGACCGCCGAGGTCGAAGGCCGAGCGCGTGAAGAAGCCGCCACGCAGGCTCAGGCCGAAGGCGAAGCCAAAGAGAAGGCCGAGGCAGAAGCCAAGGAGAAGGGCGAGGCGGAGGCCGCTGCGCGAGCAGAAGCCGCAACGCAAGCTCAGGCTGAAGCCGAAGCCAACGCCAGCGCCGAGGCCGCAGCCAGAGAGCAGGCCGCAGCCGAAGCCAGGGCCACAGCCGAAGCCGAGGCCAGAGCTACGGCGGAAGCTGAGGCGAAGGCCAAGGGCGAGGCCGAGGCGCGCGGGATAGCTGAGGCC
This sequence comes from Planctomycetota bacterium, assembly GCA_026692735.1. Lineage (GTDB taxonomy): Bacteria > Planctomycetota > SZUA-567 > H5-PLA8 > H5-PLA8 > JAPLOD01. Next base: position 7,321 of record JAPLOD010000127.1, read on the forward strand.
GCCGCCAGCGCCGAAGCCGAAACGCGCGCCCAGGCTGAGGCCGAAGCCTTGGCAAAGGCTGAAGCGGACGCCAGAGCCAGGCTGGAAGCCGCGGCCAAGGCCAGGGCTGCCGCGGAGGCCCGGGCGAAAGCGGGAGCGGAAGCGAGGTTGCAGGCCGAAGCGCGAGCCAAGGCCGAAGCCGAAGCACGCGGGAGGGCTGAAGCCGTCGCGAAGGCCAGAGGTGACGCCGAGGCCAAGGCGAGGGCCGAGGCGCAGGCCAACGCCAAGGCTGAAGGCGAGGCCAGGGCCAAGGCGGGGGCCGCCGCCAAGGCCAGAGCGCAGGCTGAAGCCAGGGCCAAGACGGAGGCCGACGCCAAGGCCAAGGCCCAAGCTGAAGCGAAGGCCAGGGCGGATGCCGAAGCTAGAGCCAAAGCGGAGGCTGAGGCACGGGCCAGGGCTGAAGCTGCCGCCAACGCCAAGGCGGAAGCCGAAGCCAAGGCCAGAGCCGAGGCCGAGGCGAGGGCCAAGGCGGAAGCTGAGGCCAAGGCCAAGGCGGAAGCTGAGGCCAAGGCCAAGGCCGAAGCTGAGGCCAAGGCCAAGGCCGAAGCCGAAGCTAAGGCCAGAGCGGAAGCCGAAGCCAAGGCCGATGCCGAAGCCAGGGCCAAGGCTGATGCTGAGGCCAAAGCGCCGGCTGACGCCAAGGCGGAGGCCGAGACCCAGATTGACGACGACGAGGTCCCCTCAACCCTGCCCATGCGTCCCAAGCCGGGAGATGCGGGCATACAACCCAAGACGCTGCCGCCGGACGGCTACGACCAGAAGACAACCGTGCTGTCGCGGAAAACTCCGTCGCCGGCCCCTCGCCCCGCACCGCCCTCGGAGTTCTCTCCCACGCCGCCGCCGCGGGTCAAGAAGGAGCAGCACCGCGAGGTGCTCTCGCCCGCCCAACTGGCGGAGATTTCGATCTTCGCGGGGCTTCCGGAGAACGATCTCAAGTTTCTGCCGGGCAGTGTCGTCCGGCGCCACTACAAGGCCGGCGACATTATCTGCCACGAGGGCGAATACGGCTCCACGGCCTTCTACCTCGTCTCCGGCAAGGCCGAGGTCTCTATCCGCACGTTGCTCTGCAAACCGCCTGCCGGCCCGCAGGCAGCCGTGTCCGCCGCGGAGCCCCGCGCCACTGCCGCTCGCACTCTCACCATTCCGGTGGACGGCCCCGCGGATCTGCCCTACGACAACCCCGCCGCGGAACTGCGGCCCAACGATATGTTCGGCGAGATGACCTGCCTGGGCTTCTACCTCCGCTCCGCCACCGTTGAGGCGGTGGAAGACTGCGCCGTGCTGGAGATCCCGCGCAACGTCCTCCAGGTCCTGCGCAAGAACCCGCGCTTCAGAGGGCTCGCCGCCGATAGCTACCGCGCGCGCGCCCTGCAACAGCACCTGCGCCACCAGCCGGTTCTGGCGGGCCTCGGCGAGGAAGCCCTCAAGCAACTGTGCGCGCGCGTGGAGATGCTCGACTTCAGCCCGGGGGACGTCATCGTGGCGTCCGGCGGCGCCGGCGATGCCACCTACATCATCCGCCTGGGATGCGTGAAGGTCAGCCGTAAGGAGTCCGGCGGCGAGATCGTGCTGACCTATCTGGGGCGCGGCGATGCCTTCGGCGCGCTCGCCCCCTTCTGGCTTTCGCAACCGACTATCGCCTGCACCGCTGTTGATTACGTGGAACTCGTGCGCTTCAAGCGTTCCGATGTTGACGCCCTGCTCAAGCCGCCGGGGACGCCCTCAGCCGACGAGACTCAGGCCACCTTGTGCGGCAGTTGCCTCGATCCGGCGTGCATGATCGGCTGCCCCGTCGGCGCGATCCACCGCGAGGCCGATCTGACACTCATCATCCACGACTGGTGCATCGGTTGCGGCACCTGCGCCAAGCAGTGCGAACACGGCAACATCACCATCGTCCCGCGCGAAGGCACCGGCACCAGCCCCGACAACCCCCTGACGTCCATCGCCGCGTTGAAACCGCATACGCAGCGGCCGTAGGCCCCCGCACACAGACGCCGACGATGCGTTCCGAAACAGTCGCTTATGCCGATGGCCGTTGCGCCGTCTTGCCTCCGGGCGGCCCATCCGCGGGGCGTTTCCGGAGCCAACCGGTCCTCGATAGCTGTTCCCACAGGTCGAACGGGTGGGCCGTTGCCGGCTTCGCAGGCGCGCCGTCCTGCTCGATCCCGGTGAGCAGGGAGTCCCATTCCTGGGGCGCAAAGAGTTCCTGGGCGCCGTGAGACTCAGGCACCGTGCGCACCTCGGCCTTGAGGGGCTCCTGCTTTTCCGTTTCAATAGCCTTCTTCATTGCTGCCGCTTTCCGTTCGTGCTCCACACTGACGTTCGGCTTGTCCGCCGTCTTGCCCTGGCGGGCCGGACGCCCTTTCTGCGGTTCCCCGCCGTTATGTCCGCCTTGAGTTCGCACCTATACCCCTCTTCTGTGCACCTTCGTCGTGCGTACCGCCTGCGCTTCTAATGAACAGCCCCGGCGGTCATCTCGTCGGGGCTGCGGCGTGCGTCACCGTTTGTTCCCGCCGCTCAGCCCGGGGGTCGCTCCGGACCAGGCCGGTAACCCCTGAAGTTCAGTTCCTCGTTGATGGCCACATCCCCATGCAGTCTCGTCGCGAGGTCGTTGGCCAGGTCCGCAAGCTGCTTGCGCTCGCTATGCGAAGCCCTGGGCTTGGCCCGCAGGGGCTTGCGCATGAAGCGCTCCGAAGGCTTGCGCATCGAGGTCACCTCGGACAGTCCCTCTGCTGCCGCCCCCGTTTGCCTGACACCAGACTCCCGCACCGCGACCGTCCCTGTTTTATCGGCAGCCGGCGTGTCTGGCTTAACCCCACGCGTGAACACTACCTGCCCCTCCTGACTTGCCGCTGCACAGTATACACGACGTTTTCCAAGCTGCAAGTTCGCTGACATTTTAGCAAATTTCCGGCCATTGCAGCGTGTCCTGGACCGTCGTGTTTCGGCTCTGTGCCAGGTGTCGTGCACCCTAATCTCTATACCATAAACACAACGCCCTGAATACTATAGCCTGAACCATAGACCCTAAAACGTGCCCGCTATGCCCTTTGGCGAGCGCACCGGGGTTCACAACTGCAGTTCCATACCCTCATAGGCCGCCGTCACTTTCATGCCAACTTTCAAGCCTTCCCGACGTGCGTCGTTCTCAATGCGAGCCACCGCCCAGTCGTCATGCAGCGGGTCGTGGTGCCCCAGTAACAGGTGGCTGACGCCCGCTTCCTGGGCTTCCGCAAGCCCATGGGTCCAGGTGGAGTGCCCCCAACCCTTGTGCGGCATACCGTCGCGCCCGTTGTACTCATCCTCGGTGTACTGTGCGTCGTAGTAAAGAATGTCCGCGCCGCGAGCCAGTTTCTGTAGCTTCGGGTTACTCTTGGCAAGGTGCTCCGTGTCAGTCGCGTAGACGAAGGCCTTCACTTCGGTCCCGCGCCGCTCCTCGATGCGGTATCCAAAGCTGCCGCCGGGGTGGTTCAGGGAGCCCGCGGTGACTACCAGCTTCGTCTCGGTGCCCGGCAATTCCAGCGTCGCTCCGTCCTCAAGATCGGTGAACGTCATCTTGGCGGGCATGTCCGCAAGCTGCACCGGGAAGTTCAGGCTTTCCTGCTGGTTCCGCAGCGCCCGCTCCAGCACCGACCCGATGAACCCGGGCTGCCGGTTCAGGTTCGGGCCGTAGAGTGCCATGCTGTTGCCCGCGACGAATGCCGGGATGAAGAACGGAAAGCCCTGGACATGGTCCCAGTGCACGTGGCTGAAGAAGAACGTCGCCTTGATCGGCATCTCCCGCACCAGTTGCAGGCCCAGCGACCGCAGGCCCGACCCGGCGTCCAGTATCACGACCTGGCCCGGAATACGGATCGAAATACACGTCGTGTTGCCGCCGTAGCGGCTCGTCACAAAATCCGCGGTGCTGGGCGTGGGGATGCTGCCGCGCACACCCCAGAGCGTGATCTTCACAGGCGGAAAGCCCTCACTTGTCGCGGAAGGAGTCGGGTTTCTCGATGAACCGTGGTTCGACCATCCCTACGCCGGGGCCGCCGGCGTTCTTCTGCTCCGCCTGGGCCGGCCCGCCCTTCAGCTCCCGGAACACCAGCTTGACGTTCTCTGGCAGCCACTCGTCGTAGCGCGTCCACTTCGAGAAGGCCGGCAGCTTCACGGTCTGGGCCGCGTCCTCCATGCTCTTCCCTGCCTTGACGACCGCCTCCACCTCCTTGACCAGCGCTTCCAGGAACTCCCGCTGCTGCTTGATCGCGTCCTTTTTGGCGACCTCGCCGTGCCCCGGCACCACGGTCTCGACCTCCCACTTCTCCATGGTTTTCAGGGCTTCGATCCAGCGGCGCACTGTCGGCGTCCGGCCCTTGAAGTACGGCATGAATCCCGGGATCACCATGTCTCCCGCGAACAGGACCTTCTGGCCCGGCAGGTAGACCACCGCGTCGCCTTCGCCGGTGCAGTCGCCCATCGAGATGAACTGTATCTTCACCTCCGGCGTGTCCAGCGTCAGCATGCCGTCCACGGTCAGCGTCGCCGGCGTTATAGCGTGGGTATCCAGGCCCGGTACTTTCCACTGGTCGCGCAATTCCTCGCGCATGTTCCGCCCGTCGGCCTCCAGCCGGTCCTTGGCCTTCGTCGTCGAGATGATGTCCGCCTTGTCGAACTCCTGGTTGCCGAAGGTGTGCGTGCCGCGGAACGTCGTGTTCAGCACGTACAGCACCGGCGGCGCCTGCGTCCTGGCGCGCTCCTTGCGCTGCGCGTGCACGTTGTCCCAGAAGATGCGGCTCTTCGCCAGCGCCTGGCTGTGCAACGAAGCGCTCACCGTGGGGCTCAGCATCGGGTCAATGACCACGCAGCCGATGCGCGTGCACACAATGCCGGCGTTCGGCGCGCCCAGTTTCCCGGCCGCCACGTACACCTGCGTCCGGCCCTCCGACCCGCCCAGCGGCTGCACCACGAAATCGCAGCCCGCCGTCAGGAACAGCAGGATCCCGGCCGCCAGCGCCGTGCCTATTCCCGTTATCCTCTTGCGCATTCCCGGTCCTTCTTCCCGAATTCCTCACGCGCCTGCCGGTAGGCCCGACATTCTTGTCGGGCCGCGGCACCGCCGCCTTTTCGCCGCTCCGTGCGTCGCGCCGGGTGCCACGGCATCATTGCCGTGCGACGCGAGGATTCTACTGTCCTGAACCCCAAATCCCAAGCGCCAAATCCCCCACAAGCTCGAAACTACCCCTTTGCCACGCCCCGCCTCACACCGGCCTGTCCAGAACTGCACGTGTGTCCTTGAGGCTGCGGTGCCGCTGCCCTGAACCCTGAACCCCGTCCTGCTTCCGTGTCCAAGACTGCACGTGTGTCCTTGAAGCCGCCGTGCCGTCCGTGCCGTTACCCTAAACCCGGAACCCTGAGCCCTGACCCCGTGCCCGTTCCGTGTCCACAACTGCACGTGTGTCCTTGAAGCCGCCGTGCCGGAGCCCTGAACCCGGAACCCTGAACCCTGACCCCGTGCCCGTTCCGTGTCCAAGACTGCACGTTGTGCGGCACTCCGTGTCCGTTCTACATCCTTCATCGTTCATCCTTCATCCTTGCGTGGCAACAACTCCCCCCCGCGCCGCCGTGCAATTCACGGTAGCACGTTCTCCAGGATTCGTGTCACACTCGCGAACCCCCCATGGTCTGGCAGCCCATGTTATGTTCGTACCGCCGGCGTCTTGCCGGCTGTACCGCAGGCATCCTGCCTGCTCAGCGTAACGCACGCGGGCTCACGAGCACCCCGTGCCGTTACCTTGTAACATGAAACTTGTAACCTGTAACCTGCGGTGGGCCGGTCCGGTTTCGCCCGTCGCCTCGTCGAGGCGAGCCGGGCTGTATATGTGTCGAACCAACCAAATAGCACCCTACCACACGCCCGCCCGTCGCGCAACTCAAAAGCGGGCGGCTTTGCCGTTCCGGCTCTCTCTCAGTTTGGCGGCACCGCGGCACGACGCGGTCGGTCCCGGAGGGACCGAATGAGCAATGGGGGGACAGTGCCACTCGCCAGCCTGGCGATAGCCATTTGCTAAACGCGGGAGGCCACCGTAAAACGCTGCCATGCCGAAGAAAAAGGCCTCTGTTCCCCGGTCAGAATGAGGGCAACCCATGACCGCGTTCTCTGTGTATCTCAGCGCCATCAAGATGAATCTCGCCCACGGCGACGCCACCGAAAACACCCACCGTCCTGCCTTAAAGCAACTGCTGGAAGCCATCGGCGCCGGCATCGTTGCCACCAACGAGCCCAAGCGCATCCTCTGCGGCGCGCCTGATTTCAACATCACACGCAATAAAGTCCCGCTCGGCCACGTCGAGACCAAAGACGTTGGTGCGAATCTTGCTGAGATGGAGCGCGGCAAAGGGCCGAACGGTGAGCAGTTCACGCGATACCGCGATGCCTTGCCCAACTGGATTCTGACCGATTACTTGGAGTTCCGCTGGTTTGTTGGTGGTGAGAAACGGCTGACTGCGCGCATCGCCGAGACGGACGGCAAGGGCAAGCTGAAGCCACTCCCCGAGGGTGAGGAGCAGGTTGCACAACTCCTTGACTCGTTTTTCAAGCAACCGGCCCTCACCGTCGGTACGGCCAAAGAGCTTGCACAACGCATGGCGGGCATGACCCGCATCGTTCGCGATCTGATCCGGGGGACGTTTGAACACGAAGAGGAAGCCTCCTGGCTTCAGAACTGGCTTGACGCTTTTCGCAGTGTCCTTATCCCGGGCTTGAAGCCCTTTCTGACCGATGCGGAGAGGCAAAAGGAAAAACGTCCTCCATCCTTCGATGACATGTTCGCCCAGACGCTCGCCTACGGTTTGTTCGCGGCGCGGGTTCACACCCCGCTCAACAAAGACTTTTCCCGCGAGATGGCCGCGTACAGCTTGCCAAAGACCAACCCCTTCCTTCGTAGGCTGTTCTCCCAGATTGCCGGCGTGGATATGCCGGAAACGATGGACTGGGCGGTGGACGACATCGTGGAATTGCTCAAGCATGCCGACATGTCTGCAATCCTCCACGACTTCGGCAAAGGTAAGGGCAAGGAAGACCCCGTCGTCCATTTCTACGAAACCTTCCTGGCCGCCTACGACCCGAAGCTGCGCAAAGTTCGCGGCGTTTATTACACGCCCGAACCCGTGGTCAGCTACATCGTGCGCTCTATTGACCAGCTTCTTATAACCCGCTTCAACCGCCCCAAAGGTCTGGCTGACAAAGACACGCTCATCCTCGACCCCGCCACCGGCACCGCCACGTTTCTGCATTTCGTCGTGAACCAGATTTACGAGAAGTTTGTCGAGCAAAAGCAGAAGGGCGCGTGGGACGATTATGTGGACAAGCACCTGCTCAACCGCATTTTCGGCTTCGAGTTGCTTATCGCGCCCTACGCCATCGCGCATTTGAAGCTCGGCATGCAGCTCCAAGACCTCGGCTACAGCTTCCGTTCCGGCCAACGGCTCGGCATCTATCTGACCAACACGCTCGAAGAAGCCGCGAAGAAGAGCGAGACACTGATCGCACAGTGGATTTCCGACGAAGCCAACGCCGCCGCCAAAATAAAGCGCGACGACCCGATCCTCGTCGTGCTCGGCAATCCACCGTATTCAGGACATTCCGCAAACCGCAGCCGTGATGACAATGGCGAACTGAGATTCATTGGCAAACTCATTGAGGACTACCGGCAGGTGGACGGCATGCCCCTTGGCGAACGCAATCCCAAATGGCTGCAAAATGACTACGTTAAATTCATCCGTTTTGCCCAGTGGCGCATCCATCAGACGGGCGAAGGGATCGTCGGCTTTATCACCAGCAATAGTTACCTCGACAGCCCCACATTTCGGGGGATGCGCCAGAGCCTCATGCGCAGCTTCAACGAGATCTACATTTACGACTTGCATGGCAACGCAAAGAAGCATGAACACGCACCCGATGGCGGTGAGGACAAAAACGTTTTCGATATCACTGAGGGAGTGGCGATCCTTCTGTGTGTGAAAGAAAAAGGCAGTGAAAGCCCAGCCCGGGTTTATCACTCAGACCTCTGGGGGTCGCGTGAACGAAAATACACCCGTCTTCTCCAAACCGAAGTTTGCCAGATGCTCTGGCATCGAGCCTATCCAGTTTCCCCCTCTTACTTTTTTGTGCCGCAAGGTACGAAGAGTCGCTCTGAATACGAAACTGGGTGGAGAATAACCGATGCCATGCCCGTCAATTCGCTGGGCTTTCAGACGCATCGCGATCCCGTTGCCGTAGCTTTCAATGAGAGAGACCTATCCAGGCAAGTGACTGAATTCCTAGGTGCGAAACCTATCGTGGCGAAGTGGCAGAATGTCTGCCGCGAGGTGGACTACCGGCCATTTGACAGCAGACAAGCGTATCTCGGGAAGGACGTGACGGACAGGCCCAGACTAGAGGTAACTGCTCACCTATTCCACCCAAACCTGGCGCTTAACCTGGTTCGTCAGACGAAGGCTCAGACATGGCAGCATTGCATGGTTTCGCGTAAGCCGGCACCGGCCGTCTTTATTGAGATTAAGGATGGTTCCAGCATTCTTCCGCTCTACCTCTACCCCAACGGCGATGTCCCCGAATCCCTCTTCGATCACGACAACGGACGGCGGCCCAACCTGTCGGCGCAGTTCATCGCGGCGCTAACGGAGCGCCTCAAGCTGGCCTTCATTCCCGATGGCCGCGGCAATCTGCGCAAGACCGTCGGGCCTGAAGACATCTTCTACTACGCCTACGCCGTCTTTCATTCGCCGACGTACCGGTCCCGCTATGCCGAGTTCCTGAAAATTGACTTCCCGCGCCTGCCGCTTACCAGCGACCTGAAACTCTTCCGCGCCCTCGCCGCTAAAGGCGCCGAGTTGGTCGCGTTGCACCTCATGGAATCGCCCAAGCTCAACGACTTCATCACGCAATGGCCAGTCAAAGGCAGCGACATCGTTGAGAAGGTCCAATACACCGACATAGACAAGCGGGTCTGGATCAACGTAGAACAGTACTTCGGCGGCGTGCCGAAGGACGTTTGGGAATTTTACATCGGTGGCTACCAGGTCTGCGACAAATGGCTCAAAGACCGCAAAGGCCGCAAGCTCAGTTACGACGACACGCAGCACTACCAGAAGATCGTCGTCGCGCTCAAGGAAACCATCAGGTCAATGGCCGAAATAGACGCCATGATTCCCCATTGGCCGATTCAATGAGTTCAGGTCCGCACAATAACGGCAATTCCGTCGCCGCCGTCCTTATCTCTCCCCCGTTCTTCGGCTAAACGCCGGGTGGACGACGGGATAGCTAAACGGCTCCGAAACCCGATACCCGAAACCCTGAACCCGGAACCCGAGCCCTACTCCGCTCGTGCCCGCGCCAGTTCCCGCGCGGCCATTTCGCGCACGCTGCTCCGGGGAAAACGCTCCACGACCAGCGCCCATTCCCGCCCGGCCTTCTGGCCCGCGTCGCTCTCCACACCGCGCAGCTTGTCGTAGCACACGCCGGCGAAGTAATGCGCCGTCGCGGTCAGTTCCTCGTCACCGCTGCACGTGCCCAGCGCGTTGAGGAACGCCCAGCGCGCCTCCGCGTACGCCATGCTCGCCTGAAGCTTCTGCTGTTTCTGCGCGAACGCTTCGGCTTGGGCAAGGTGGGCCTTGCCGGCGCTCACATGAGCCGCCGCGGCCAGCGCCGCGTTCTTTGCGCTGGGCTCGTTCTTCAGTCTCTCCAGGATCCCCGCCGCCTCGGAGAGCGCCGCATCCCATTCCCTGTTGCCTATCAGCGCGCGCAGCACACCCGTGGCCGATTCGGCCCACAGTTCGGGAAAGCTCGCGCACCGCGCCCGAGCGGTACGCCACTGCTCCACCGCCGCCGCGCCAGGGGGACTGACACCAATTCCCGGCTGTTTGGGAATTGGCTGTCTGTCCCCCGTCCCCGCCTCTGCGCGCCGCTCCGCTATCCGCGCCGCCGTGATCGCCAGCTCGGCGCGCGCCCGGTCGGCAAGCCTGAGTCCCGCAACGTTGTCCTTCAAGAGGTCTGCGCGGTATTGCCTGATCTGCGCCTCCGAACTCCTCAGTGCGGCCTCGGCGGCGTCCAGCTTGCCTTCTTCCGCCAGGCAGACGGGCAGCTTGACAGCGATCTCCGGCAGGAAGCGCGACCTCGGGTTCGCCTCCAGCACCTTCCCGAAGCACGTGGCCGGCGACGCGGCGATTGGCACTCCATCCCTTGCGATGCCCGTGAACGCGCCCTTCGCGTAAAGCGCGTTGCCAAGGCCGTAGTTGCAGTATTCCACCGCCCACTTCTCTGTCGGCATCTTCTCCAGCGCCTTCTTGAAGTAGAGGGCGGCCAGACTGAACCGCTCTTCATCCCGCTTCTCCAGCGCCGTGCTGTAGTTCTCGTCCCGGTTCGCGTACAGGACTTCCTTCACGGTGTGGCTGGGCACGCTGACCTTGCCCCCGCCCTTCCCCACCCCGGCCACCAACAGATAGTCGTCCCGTGTGATCGTCGCCACGCTCACCGCTGTGCCGTCGTGCCGCACGATCAGCGTGAGCGACTCGTCCGGCTTGTCGTTCTCGGCCCGGAGAATCCCGGCCGCCGCGCACGCGAGGCCCAGCGAGATGAGCATGCGTCCGCGCATAGTTCGCCCTCCACGGAGTGTCCCCATCCATATCACGAGTGAACCGTGGATTCCTTGCGTGGTATCCGCGCGCGTCGGCACGGATGAGGCCGCGCCAGACAGCCGGCGCGTCCACATCCGCGGCACAATGGATCGGGACAAGCCGCGAGCGTGCGTTGGCAGGACACCCAGGCCACCGGCCAATGCGCAATGCAAAATGAAAAATGAAACCATCCGATTTTGCATTTTGCATTTTGAATTGTTCAGCCGTCCAGTGCCCTCTCCAGCCTCTCGCAGGCCGACTTCATGACTTTGAGCCGCGCGTGCAGCTTGTCATCGGCCTCAACCAGCACCCACGGCGCCAGCGCGCTGCTGGTCTTCTCGATCATGTCGCAGGCGGCCGCTTCGTACGCGCCCCATTTCTCGCGGTTGCGCCAGTCTTCCTCCGTCAGCTTGTACTGCTTGTAGGGCGTGGTCTCGCGGTCCTTGAAACGCCGCAGTTGCTCCTCCGGGGTGGTCGCCAGCCAGAACTTCACGACGGCGATGCCGAAGCGCGTCAGTTGTTCCTCGAAGGCGTTGATCTCGGCGTACGCGCGCTGCCAGTCCGGCGTCGAGCAGAATCCCTCGATGCGCTCCACCAGCACGCGGCCGTACCACGACCGGTCGAAGATCGTCACCCGCCCCAGCCGCGGCAACTGCCGCCAGAAGCGCCACAGATACGGGCGCGCGCGTTCCTCCTCGGTCGGCGCCGCGATTGAGATCACCTGGTAGTTGCGCGCGTCCATGGCCGCCGTCAGCCGCCGGATGGCGCCGCCCTTCCCGGCCGCGTCCGGCCCCTCAAAGACGATGAGCAGCGAGCGTTTCTTCTCGTAAAGCTGCCGCGTC
>JAPLOD010000128.1 GCA_026692735.1 Planctomycetota bacterium
GCCGGCGTCGGGCGTCTGGACGGCGGTGACGCGGCGGTCGTCGCCGGACAGCAGGCGCGCGAGCGAATAGCACACGCCTTCGTCGTCGTCAATGATCAGTATCTTCTGCATATCCCGTCTCGCCTTCCCGGCCACGCACCGGAAACCGCCCCGCGCATCCCGCCTCGGGGCGGGTCAAGAGTGTCCCGCCTACCCTACGCTCTGGCCGCCTCGGGCAGGACGATCCTGAACAACGCGCCGTGGCCGATATCGGCACGCGGCGATTCGACTTCCACACGCCCGCCATGCACTCCGGCAATCCGTTTGACAATCGAGAGCCCCAGGCCAACGCCAGCCTTCCTCGTCGTCACGAACGGCTGGAAGAGCCTCTGCGACACGCTCGCCGGCAAGCCGGGCCCTTCGTCGGCCACTTCCAGGAAGACCTCGGGCTTCGCGTCGCCTGGGGACGGAGCCGCGAGCGGCTCACGCAACGCCGCCGGCGGCACGCGGCCGGTCGTCACGGTGACGCGGCCGTGCTTGCCGACGGCCTGGATGGCATTGAGCACGAGGTTGTAGACGGCCTGGGAAAGCTGGGTCGGGTCGCCGCGCACCTTCAGTTCGCCGGGGCACAGGTTGACGGCGAGGCGGGTGCCTTCGCCGGCGGAGGAGGCGAGCAGCAGGAGCGCCTCATCCACGGTGGCGTTCAGGTCCATGGCCTTGAACTGCTCGGGGCTGGCCTGCGCGCGGGCGGTGGCCAGGAAGCCTTCGACGATCGCTTCGAGGCGCGCAATCTGCCGCTCGATCATCTCCACATCCTGCGCGGTCTCAGGCGGGAGCGCCTGCGACTTGGCGAGCGTGCCGAAGAGGACCTTGATACTGGTGAGAGGGTTGCGGATCTCGTGGGCGAGGCCGGCGGCCAGTTCGCCCAGGACGGAGAGTTTCTCGGCATTGCGCAGCGCCTCTTCGGCGGCCAGCATGCGCCGCTGGACGCGGACGTATTCCTCGTGCAGGCGCGTCGTCTGGATGACGCGGGCCGATTGCGCGGCCAGGGACAGCAGCAGGGCCTCATCTTCGGCGGTGAAATGGTTGAGGCGCGTGGAGTCCACGGAGATGACGCCGATGACGCGGCCCCGGATCTTCATGGGGACGGCCAATTCGCTGCGCAAGCCGCGCTGCACGCGCACGTAGCGGGGATCGTTGCGGGCATTGCCGATGCGCAAGGGGACGCCGGTCTCCGCGACCCAGCCAGTCACGCCCTCGCCGACGGCGAGCCGCGTGCTGAAGATCCGTTTGTCCTTGAAGCCTTCAGCGACCTCGACCTTGAGCGTGCCCGTCTCCGGTTCAATGAGCATCAGGCTGGCGGAGGTGGCGCGCGTGATGCTGAAGGCCGCTTTGACGATAAGCTGCAGGACTTCCTTGGGCGACTTGTCCGCGCCCAGGGCTTCGCTGATCGGCGCGAGGGAGGCCAGGGCGAGGCGCGCCGAAGGGGCCGGAGCATCGCGTTCCGCCCCATGCTCGGTCAAAGAAGTATCCTCAGCAGTTTCCGCCATGGCTCGTTCCCCGACCGGCGGCTGCAGTTGCGCTGCGACAGACCGCAGCCTTCAGCCACCAAGATCCTTCCCGTATTGCACCTCAAATCGCTTGCCAGAAGGGAGGTTTCCGCGTCCATGCACGGGATGGAACGGACCGCGCCAGCCTTCTGCACTTTTTGCTCATTGTCGGGCAATGTGGTCAAAAAGCAACAGTGAGACGTGGTGATGGTGAGGAGCGGTTGTCCGGCGCTTCCTGGTCATGCGTTCGGCGGCGCGTTGTCGTGCGTGCCGGTTTGGCCCGTCGTGAACAAGTGCCGGTTGGCCCAGGCGTAGTCAACGGCGGACCAGATGGTCACGGCGGTCACGACCCACATTAACATGCGCGCCAGGGAAGTAACGTGAGAACCGCGCACGGAGGGCTCAAAGGCGACGCATTCCTCGCCATAATAGGCCGCGGCGGCCAGCGTCACAATGACCACGGTGCCCTGCGCGATGGCCTTGATCTTGCCGCTGGCCCGCGCGTGCACGAACTCGCGGCGTTCAACACCGAACGTGCGGATGACGGTTACCAGCAGGTCGCGGTAGAAGAGGACCATCACCATCCAGAGCGGAATCCACTTGCCGTGCGCATGGCTGGCAAAGGCGAAGTAGCAACTGAGGCGGAAGACCGAATCGGCGTAGGGGTCGAGCAGCTTGCCGAAATTGCTCACCTGTTTGAGCTTCCTGGCGAGGACGCCGTCGAGGATGTCAGAGAGTTCGCTGAGGCAGACCAGGACCAGGCAAGCCCACAAGCCCGCGTGGCTGTCCACAATCGCCAAGAGGAACCCATCCTGTCTGCCTGTTCCGATGAACAACGCCAGAAACACGGGCGCCGAGAACAACCGGAAAAGCGTGAGGATGTTCGGCCAGGACATGTGCGCAAGGGTAATGAGCCCCCTGCCCGTTGACAACAGGGTTTCAGAGCGCGTCGTGCCGGGGTGCCACGCCATCCTTTGTAGGACAATTTGCCAAATTGTCCTACAGCGCGGGATCAAGGGGATGAATGGTCCCGTCCGGCGCGAACTCGACGCGCACGAGGCCGGGCTGCTCTTTCAGCGGCCCCGAGACCTCCGGCGTATCGCCGCCGAAAAGCGTGCTCCACCAGTTGCCTTCCTTGTCCTTGAAGAAGACGTTGTGACCGCCGTGCGGCACCGCGATGTGAACGTTCTTGTACGGACCGTAGACGTTGGCCGACATGCCCACCATACAGTCGTAGGTCTTGTACGGCATCTTGCAGTCCGTGACTGACAGGTAGTACGTTCCGTTCCGCTTGAACAGGGAAATGCCCTCAAACCCGACGGTGCCGCCGCCTTCCGTGCCGACGCGCCGCACTTTCTCGGCGATGCCGCTCATGTCATCCTTCATGCGCGCGATGCTGGAGCCGCCGCTGAGGTAGTAGACCGCGCCGTCGTCATCCTGGAAGAACGACGTGTCCAGTTCGCCGGGCCTGATCGGGCCATCGGTGTTGACGAGTTCGTACGGACCCTCGACCTTCCCCGTGCTGCTCTTCAGGAAGCCCGTCCCGGCCACGCCGCCTTCGCGCGCCCAGTCCGTGCAGAATGTCAGATAATAGTTGCCTTTGATGTAATGCAGTTCCGGCGCCCATATGGACACGCTCTTGCGGTCCTTGAGCAGCCACGTGTCTTTGAACTGATCGCGCCACACGACGACCTTCACCAGTTCCCAGGTCTTGAGGTCCGCGGACTTGTACAGCGGGATGCCGTCGCACTTCCACGGCGCCGTCGTGCCCGTGCCGACAAGGTAGTAGATTCCGTCCGGCCCGAGCAGTACGCACGTGTCGCGCATCCACGTGTCAATGATCGGCTTGATGCCCGCGGGCAGGCGCATGTCGCGCTGCGGCAGCAGATCGAAGAGGCCGACATCGAGGAAGCCCTTGCCCGCGTCCGCGTGAGCACGCGCGGCGAGAACATTCCGGCCCACAACGCCGCTGGCACAGCGCAGGAGTTCACAGGCGGCGGCGCCGCGTCTCTCCGCGAGCTGGTTGCCATTGAGGAACACGTTGACGTCGCCAACGCGCCAGAGTACCACCCAGGGATCATAGAGTTTGGCGGTGTCAAGCGCGAACTCGCGCCGAATCCAGATGTCGGCGCCGGTCCACTTCGTGCGCGTAGTCCCGGTCTTCGGCGTCTTGACGCCAAACGCGGCCGCGCCTTTGCTCCACGCGGAGGCATCGAACGCGGGCTTGTGCCAGTCGCCCTGGGGTGCGACCGTGGCATACTGCCATTCAGTGTCGCCAGCCAATCCCGACGGCACGATCATCCTGAGTCGCGGCACGGCCCAACAGTCCAGATTGGCTTTCGCGAT
The DNA here is from genome assembly GCA_026692735.1 of Planctomycetota bacterium. GTDB lineage: Bacteria > Planctomycetota > SZUA-567 > H5-PLA8 > H5-PLA8 > JAPLOD01. The sequence continues at coordinate 3,876 of JAPLOD010000128.1, forward strand.
GTGTTCCACGTCGAGCTTGATGGCGTCGCGGTCGCTGGCGATCAGGCCCGAGTGGTTATCGCCCGCATCCGCGAGCTGCTTGTAGATGAAGCCGCTCAGGCGGGCCTTCATCTTCCAGTCCGCCATCTTCAGTGCGAGTTCGTCGTAGTTTGCGTTCAGATTCACGGGCGAGGCCACCGCGTTGGCGCTCCAGGCGTGTCCGGCCAGCGGCGCTTGGATATCGCCGATGGGCGAGAGAATCGTCGCCTGTTTCGATGGGGCGGCTTTCTCCACATCGGCCAGCGCGAGTTCGCGGATATCGCCGTCGGGACCGCCAAGCACCAGCCGCGTCGGGTCGGCCTTGCGGATCGCCTCCGTCAGTTGCCTCGCCGCGTCCGCGTTCATGCCCGCCGGCAGGACCCACGCGACAATCGCCGGATGGTTGAACAGTCCCGCAATGATGCGCGGGTATTCCTGGAGCAGTTGCGGCGTGTCGCCTGAGGGCAGTTCCTGCAGGACCATCACGCCCAGGCGGTCGGCCCAGAAGTACCACTGATCCTGGTCCGTGCGGAACGCCTTGCGGACCGTGTTGAAGCCGAGCTGCTTGATCTTCTCGATGTCGCGCCTGATCGCTTCGATGTACGGCGCCGTGGCACCGCCGTCCGGCCACCAGCCTGCGTCCAGCACGCCGGTGAGAAACACAGGCTTGTTGTTGAGCAGCACCACGGGAAATCCGGGGACATGTTGGCCGTCTAACGTGTCCCCGGATTTCCCCAGCGACACTTTGCGCACAGCGAACAGGCTGAACACCGAATCCATGCTCTGCTTGCCGCGCGTGACCGTGGCGCGGTATTCGTAAGTGAATGGTCTGTCGGGACTCCACGCCTTCAGGTTCTCGATCTTCAGCGTCAGTTCCTCGCCCATCTTCCCGCTGGCGCGCGCAACCTCGAAGTTGCGGTCGTACGCGATCACCTCGACGGAGTCTTGCGGCGTTGCCGGCCCGTTGGGCGTGACACAAACCGCGGACGCGTCAACATCGGGCACGAACGTCAGCGACTCGATGTGGCTCGTGCGAACAGCCTCAATCCACGCGGGTTTGTGGATGCCTGTGGCACGGGCGTCCCCGCCCGTGCGAAGGTCGGGTGTCGCCGCCACGACGATCTCCATCTGGTGTTTGCCCTTGGCGGTAACCAGTTCGGTCACGTCGAAACTGAAGCCGTCGTTGTTCCCCTGATGCGAACCGAGATCCTTGCCGTTGACGAAAACGGAGGCAGCGCCGCTCACGCCGTCAAAGCGCAGCATCAATCGGGAATTCTGGCCCTTCAGCCAATCCGTACCCCACGGGAGTTCGCATGAGATGCGATACCAGAGCTTCTCGTTCGCGGCGACGCTCCGCTTGACGCCCGACAGCGCGGACTCGATGGGGAACGGCGCCATGATCTTGCCCTGGTATTCGGTGGGCGGTTGCGTGACGCCGGCATCGGTGACGGCGTAGTCCCACAGGCCTGCCAGGTTCCTGCCATCGTGATGCCGCGTCATCATCGGCCGCGGGTAGAATTCGTAGAGTGGGATCTCTTTGGGCGAAACCTTCTCGGCGTACCTCGTCTTCAGCGGCGACGGCGCGGGCTTCCACTTCTCCTCTCCCGCGTGCGACGCCACGCACGACAACCCCAGGCCGAGCGCCGCGATGGCATGGAGAATCATTCGCATGGTTGCACTCCTCGCTATCGTCCGCCTTTACGGCTGTCACCGGCACAGCATGGCCGCGGGAATCGGCTGCTTTTCGAGGCCCGGGCCGGAGATGAGCAGTCCGGGCTTCGTTCCCGACCAGTAGTAGTCCTTCCAGTCTTCGAAGTCGGCCATGAGGTGCACGTTCTGCTGGTTGATGTACACAACTCGCAGCGCGTGCTTGCCCGGCTTGAGCGGCACCGACCATGTGCCGAAGTTGTGGACTCGGGTGGTCGGATACCATTCCTTGCCATCAAGGTACACGCGCAGGTCATAGCCGGCATGGACCGAGGGCGTGATGAACTCCGGCGGCGCATGGATCGAGTACACGCCGTCCTTCGGGATATCCAGGTACCCGGTGTAGCTGAACGCGAACCCGCCGTCCTTCATCTTCGTGGCGCTCACGTCGAAGAGCTCAGCGCACGTGCCACTGCCCACGGCCTTCATGGCGTCGAGGTTGAACGCCGAGATTGGCCACGTGCCGTCGTCCTCATAGTACGTGAACGCGAGGCCTGGCTTCGTGGCACGGGCATCTTGCCCGTGGACCGCTTCCCATGGCGCTTCCTTCGTAAACACTGCCCGCACGACCGCAGACACTTTCGTGCTGTCGGAAGTCTGCGGCACCTGCGCGACTCCTTTCCGGAACGCGCGCGCTTTCACCACCGTTGTCTTCTGGATCGGGATCGGCTGGTTGTACAGCGGCGACTCGCATACAGGATCGGCGCCGTCGAGAGTGTAACGGATTTCCACGCCCGGCTCGGTGTGCGTCAGAGTTACCTTCAGTTCGTCGCTGAAACGATCCTCTGCCGGGCCAATTACCGGGAGATCAAGAGGGCGGTAGATGGGCTCGCACTTCTCGAAGGGGCCTTTCACAGTGAACGTATAGTCCGGCGGCACCGTTCGCTTTGCGCCGCCGACCTCCATCCCTTTGCACCCAAATGCCACGCTGCGCTTGCTCCCATCCTCCAAGCAGACCAGCAGCGTCATTGTGTCGCTGGAAGGCGCCGCCTGGAAGATAACGCTTCCGCCGCCGGGGATCGTCGCGGCGAAGCCGCATTCGCCGTTGGCACCCTTCAGCGCTTTCACGTTCGAGAGATCGGGCGCGACTTCGCCATTATCGAACTTGCGCGTATACAGCGCCGTGACGACCATCCAGTCGCTCTTCTTGTTTACTTTGAAACCGGAGCCTGCCTTCTCCATCGGTTCGAGGGCGAAGCTGTACAGCGACAGGTTCGGTCCATTCGGGTTGTTCGTCTTGATGGTCTGCTCCTTGGCATCCGTCACAATCTGCTCGCGCTTGAAGCCGGGGAAGCGTTTGGCCTCGTCGGGCGACGGGCAGTAGAACGGCCAGGCCCATTCGTAGGTGTGCTGCGTGGGACTCTTCATCCGGTCCGTCACGATCCACAAGCCAAGTTTGCGGACGAAGAGTATCTGGCGCTGGTGCGACACGTCATCAATGAACACGTTGGGCACGGCACGCGCGAACGGCCCTGTGTACTCGCCTTCCAGCACGTCGAAGAACTCGGAGCTGTGCCAGCGGCGCTTGAGCGGCGTGCGGTAGGCGTTGGCCGAACCGGCTCTGCCGTACAGCGGCCGGAAGACATCCTTGCGGTAAGTCTCGGGATAGGTCATATACTTGCTGTTCTCGATCTGGTTGCAGCCATCCACCGCGACGGGCGTCCACGTGCCGGTGTTCGCCAACAGATGCCGGCCATACGCGTACAAGCTGAAATTGTTGTTGTCAGGGTGCGTGATGGACGACACCGGCCGCGTGCTGGCCATGTACAGCCACTGGTCCTGCTTGGTCCAACCCGTGCGCACGCAATAGTAGCCGCCATACGGGTACGCATCCGACGTGAAACTCGGCGCGCCAGCCGTGCCGTCCCCAAAGATGTTGGAGATGATCTTTGCGTTGTCCTGATCCGCGAACGCTTCCGGGACGAACTGCTTCAGCCAGGGGTTCTTGTCGGCGAAGACGCCCCGCTCGGCGTTCATGAGGTTCCAGTGCGGGTACCCGCCCGTGACCCACAGTTCGCGGAAGATGAAGTTGGTGTGGAGCCGCATCCATTCGAACTGGTCCTTGAGCCACTGGTCGTTGACCCACGGCGGCGCCTGCTTGGAGTTCTGGAGCATCGTGTAGACTTTCAGGACGTACTCCGGCGTGCCTTTGTTGTAGTTCCGGGAATCGTGGACGTCGCAGCCGTCGGGCATGATGGATGTGTACGGCAGCGACTCAACCGCGCGCACCATTTCGCGAACACAGTACTCCGACCCTTTGAACTCGGGGAAGCTCACCGCGATCCGCAGGTTGTGGAAGTTGTCGAACATGATGCGCCGCGCGGTCGAGAGGTTGCGGCCGTACTGCAGCGCGTCCGACATGTACTCCATCCACATCCGGTTCAGCATGCGCACGAGCGTCGGCGCAGGGACGGCTTTCACCATGTCCGGCGACTTCTGCATCAGATACGCGAGGTTCGCCCACGTGCCGTCAGTGAAGAACTCGATGTTGTTGAGATTGTGCGACGGGTTCAGGCCGGCGCGCATCGTGTCGCGGCGCCAGTTTATGCAGATGTCGTCCATGAAAGCGAGCCACTTGTCCCAGTACTTCGCGTCCTTCGTCTCGATGTACTTCACCAGCAGCGGTGTGAAGAAATGGGGCCGGCCACACGCGGCGGACATGAACGCTTTGTCGAACGGCAGATGCGGGAACCCCAGCGGGACGAACTGCTCCGGCTGCCACGTCCAGTTCGCGCGGCCGGGCGGACCGAATTCGATGCGGACGTTGCCTTTCTTCTTCTGGTTCTCGTTCCTGTTGCAGATGTCGTAGTAGTCCTGCTGACCCTTTGCCTCCGGCGGCAGGGGCGTGTCAATCATGCCGAAGACGGTCGTGTTGTTCAGCAGGTCGTCGGCCGTATGCAGGTACGCCTTCTCGAACGGGAACGGGGGCTGGCGCGGCCGGATGCCGGGGTTCTGCTTCTCGTCCGCGCTGAACGTGGCCAGGCGTTCCATGAAGAAATCGCGGTACGCGTTCAGAGCGGCCTCGTGATCGCCCTTGTCCAACGCAACGCGGAGTGCTTCCGGCACCTTGCTCAGATCAACCAGCGTGAAGAACTCCTTCGCCAGTTTCTCGAGATTGGCTTTCGAGTTTCGTTCCGCGAACGCCTTGGCCCGCGCATCCGCATCGGCTGGCGGCGGCGCCTTGAACGCTTGTTCGAAGTTCGGCTTCCAGCGTGCCGGATCGCCCACGTTGGCCGGCAGTCCGGCCGCGATGCACAGCGTGAGCACGGCCACGAAACGGAACCCGCGGCCATATGGTGTTCTTCCGATCCGGTTCATAGTCCACCTCTTTCCGTTGACCGGCCTCGTGGACGCAATGGTCTGCAACTACGTACAGTGCCGCTGCCCAAAATGCTGAGGATTATCTCGTGCAACACGAACGTTCAGCTCGAGCCTCCCGTCGTGTCACGATCAGCGCCTACCTGTGAAATCTATGGCGGTTTGCCCGCCAAAGGTGTAGATTTCAACGCGCACCTGTGCTGTTCTGTTACGGCAAGCCACTCCGCCTGCAGGAGGCCAGCCATGTCAACACACCCGACTCGACGCGCGTTCCTGAAGACCGCGGTTGCCGTCGCAGCGGCCCCAACCATCATCCCCGCGACGGCGCTGGGCAAGGACGGCGCGGTCGCGCCCAGTGAGCGCATCGTCATGGGCGCGATGGGCGTGGGCGGACGAGGCTCCGCCGACCTGGGCACGGCGCTCAACGAGCGGGATGTGCAGGTCGTGGCCGTCTGTGATGTCAACAAAGGAAACCGCGAGCGCGCGAAGAACTCGGTGAACCAGCATTACAAAGGCAAGGACAGCGCGGCGTACATTGACTTCCGCGAGCTGCTCGCGCGCACCGACATTGACGCCGTGCTCATGGCGCCCGGCGATCGCTGGCACACGCCCATGGCAGTCCTGGCGATGCGCTCGGGCAAGGACGTGTACTCCGAGAAACCCGGCACCATGACCATTGCCGAAGGGCAGGCGCTGGTGGCCACCGCCAAACGCTACGCCCGGGTTTTCCAGACCGGCACGCAACGGCGCAGCGAGGCCAACTTCATCATCGCCGATGAGCTGGGGCGCACCGGCAGGCTGGGCAAACTGCACACCGTCAAGGCCCACACGCTGCCCTTCAAGATGATGACCAGTTGGCTCCCGGCCCAGCCCGAGCCGCCGAAGGAGGAGCTCGACTGGGACCTCTGGCTCGGCCCCGCGCCGTGGCGTCCCTTCAACAGAGGGTACCTCGGCGGGTGCGGCGCGTTCCTCGACTACTACGACTTCGGCACCGGCGTTGCCGGCTGGTGCAGTCACACCGTCTGCCAGTGCCAGGGGCCGATTGACGCCGACCTGACGTCGCCGGTGGACTACGAGTACCCCAAGAACGATACCTCCGACGGCTTCGTGTGTCACTACGCCAGCGGCGCAAAGCTGGTGTTGTCGGTCGGCAACTTCGGAAGCCTCGGCATGTGGCGCGGTTCCTGCGGCGTGCGCTACGAGGGCACCGAAGGCTGGGTCTCCGTTGCCGATGGCTACAGCGTGCCCGAGGTCTCGGCCGCGTCGCTGCTTAGCAACAGCAAGAAGCTTCTGCAGGATTACCTGGAGCGCAACCAGCGGCCCATCGGCCACATGCGGGATTTCCTGAACTGCGTCAGGAGCCGGCGCCTGCCTGTGTCGCCTGCCGAGGTGGCTCATCGCTCCATGAGCACATGTCACGTGATTAACATCTCCATGCTGCTGAAACGCAACGTGAAGTGGGATCCTGTGAAAGAGGAGTTCGTCAACGACGCCGAGGCCAACCGGATGCGCTCCCGCGCGCTCCGGCCGCCGTGGCGAGTGTAAGAGGAACGCGGATTCCGTGGCGCAGTCCTCCGGATTGCGCCGGATCCGCGTCCATCCGCGGTTCCATGAACTGGGGAACGAACATGCGCGAGACCAGACTGCTCATCCTGCTCACGATGACCATCGTTGCGTTCGCGGCCGCGCCTTCACGCGCTGAGGAGCAGCCGGAGCGTGTCAACAAGCTGATCGCCGTGCTGAAATCCGACGCGGGACCGCATGAGAAGTCCGACGCGTGCCGCGAGCTCGGCGTCTATGGCACCAAGGACGCCGTGCCCGCGCTCGCCGCCCTCCTCACCGACGAAAAACTCGCCACCGTGGCCCGTACCGGCCTCGAGGCCATCCCCGATCCCGCGGTGGATGACGCCCTGCGCAACGCGCTCCCGCAGGTCAAAGGCAACCTGCTGGCCGGTGTCATCAACTCCCTCGGCTCGCGCCGCGACACCAAGGCGGTCGAGCCGCTGGCGGCGCTGCTTTCGGACGCCGACGCCGAAGTCGCCGGCGCCGCCGCGGCATCGCTCGGCAAAATCGGCACCCCCGCGGCCGCCGCCGCGCTCCAGAAAGCGCTGCCCACCGCTCCCGCCGGCGTTCTGCCGGCCATCTGCGAAGGCTGCCTGCGTTGCGCGGAGGCTGCCCTGGCTGACGGCAAACGGGACGACGCCATCGCCCTCTACGACCGCCTGCGCGCCGTCCAGGTGCCAGACCACATCCGCATCGCCGTCATGCGCGGCGCTATCGTCGCGCGCGGCGCCGCGGGCACGGCGTTGGCCATAGAGCAGCTCAAGAGCGCTGATGCCGGCATGTTCTCCGTCGCGCTGCGGGTGGCGCACGAGCTGCCCGGCGCCGAACTGACGCGGGCCCTTACCGCCGAGCTTGGCAAGCTCCCGCCCGAGAAACAGGTCCTGCTTCTCCAGGTCCTCGGCACCCGACGCGACGCCGCCGCCGTGCCTGCGGTTCTGGAGGCCGCCAAGACCGGGCCCGACAGCGTGCGCGTGGCGGCCATTCGCGCCCTGACGCAGATCGGGGACGCGTCCGCCCTGGTGGCGCTCGTTGAGTTGGCGACGTCCGGCACAGGCGAAGTGGCACGCGCCGCGCAGGTCAGCATTGCCAGCTTCTCGGGCAAGGAAGCTGACGCGGCCATCGCGTCCCTGCTGAACCAGGCGGACGCGAAGACCCGTGGCCTCGCCGTTGGCCTCGTCGGCCTGCGCCGGGTTGCCAGCGCGGTCCCGGCGCTGCTGAAAGCCGCAGAGGACAACGACGAAGCTGTCCGCACGGCGAGCCTCAGAGTGCTGGGGGACCTGGCCGGCGCCGCCGAGCTTCCTGCCATGCTCGGCCTCCTTGTGAAGGCCCGCTCGCCACAGGAAACACAGGCCGGGGAGAGCGCGCTCTCCGCGATCTGCGTCCGCGAGACCGACCGCGAAGCCTGCGCCGACAAGGTCGCCGCGTGCTTCGCCTCAGCGCAGGGCGCTCAGAAAGCCGCGCTGCTGCGGGTGCTGCGTTCGGTTGGCGGGGCCAAGGCTCTCGCCGCGGTGCGCGCCGCCGGCGGAGACGCCAACGCCGAGATCAAGGACCCGGCGCTTCGCATTCTCTGCGACTGGGCAACCCCGGACGCCTTGCCCGACGTGGCTCAGCTCGCCAAGACAGCCGCCGATCCTGCGGTCAAGATCCTGGCGCTGCGCGGGTATCTCCGCCTGATCACCAAGCAGGATGTTCCCGCCGAGAAGAAGCTGGCCTCGCTGAAAGAGGCGATGGCCCTGGCCGCACGCAGTGACGAGAAGAAACTCGCCCTCGCGGCGCTGGGCGAGACTCCTCACCCCGAAGCCGCCAAGTTGATCGAGGCGTGTCTGGCCGAGGACGCGGTCAAGGCCGAGGCGGAGCTTGCCTTGCTGAGAATTTCCCAGCTCATGGCCGGCAGCAGTCCCGACGAGACCAAGGCCGCGCTGGGCAGACTCATCGCCTCAAGCGCCAACGCCAACCTCAAGAAGCAGGCTCAGACCTTGCTGCAGCAGCTCGAGAAGTCCGGAGACTACGTCACGGCCTGGCAGGTCGCGGGACCGTACACCGAGGACGGCAAGGACGGCTTCGCTCTCCGCAACGTTGCCTTCCCGCCTGAGAAACCCGACGCCAAAGATGTGAAATGGGCCATGATGCCGGCCGGTGCCGAGCGCGGTGGCGCTATGTACCTCGACCTCGCCGCGGTGTGTGGAGCCGGCGACAACAAGGCCGCCTACGTCCGCACGTGGGTCCGCTCGGACAAGGAGCAGCCCGCGAGGTTCGAGTTCGGCTCGGACGACTGCGACAAGCTGTGGCTCAACGGCACGCAGATCCATGAGGATGCGAAAGGCGGCGCGGCCACGCCGGGGAAGTTCAGCGTCAACGTGACGCTGAAGCAGGGCGTCAACACGCTGCTGATGAAGGTCACACAGGTCTCAGGGCCCTGGGAATTCTGCTTCCGTATCTGCAAGCCCGACGGCGGCAAGCTTGAGGGGCTCAAGATACAGGCCACGCCGCCCGCGGAGTGAGCGCCTTCCGATTTTCGATTTTGGATTTTCGATTTTCGATTTTGGATTGAACGACGAACGGCACGGGAACGCACGGGGGCCGGTTCCCGAATTTTCGATTTTCGATTTCCGATTCTCGTTTGAGTGGCAACAACCCGCCACATCGCCGTGCCGGCGCCCGCTGTTCTACGTACAGCCGAGCGCCTTCAACACATAGAGGCATACGGCCCCCACCAGGGCCGCGGCGGGAATGGTCAGCACCCAGGCCACCACCATACGCCCCGCAACGCCCCAGCGCACGGCCGACAGACGCTTGGACGATCCCACGCCAAGCACCGCCGCCGAGATAACATGGGTTGTGCTGATGGGTGCGCCAAAATGGGAGGCCGTGTTCACAACCATGGTCGCTGCGGTTTCCGCTGCGAACCCGTGGACTGCTTCCAGTTTGAAGATCTTGTGCCCCATTGTCTTGATGATCTTCCAGCCTCCGGTCGCTGTGCCCAGCACCATAGCACCCGCACATGCCCACTTGACCCAGGTGGGGACCTCCATCTCGGGGATCATGCCGAAAAGAAACAGCGCCAGCGTGATGATGCCCATTGTCTTCTGCGCGTCATTGGTGCCGTGGCTCGTGGCCATGAGTGCGGCGGACACGACCTGGAGCCTGCGGAAGGCATTGTTCGCCTTGCGCGGATTCGCTCGTACGAACATCCACGCCAACGCCAGCATGAGCAGGTAGCCCGCGATGAAGCCGGTCAGTGGCGACAATAGCAGGGGCAGGATGATCTTCTCAAGGATGGACTGGTAGTTGAGCGACGCCCAGCCGCCATGGGCGATGGCTGCTCCCATGAGTCCCCCCACCAGCGAATGGGAAGACGACGAAGGAAGCCCGAGATACCACGTCAGACCGTTCCAGACGATCGCTCCCAGGAGAGCGGCCAGGATGAGCGAGTGACAGCCCATCACCATGTCCGCGTTCACGATCCCCTTCCCCATCGTGCTGGCGACCTTCGTGCCGATGAACGCTCCCAGCAGGTTCAGCACCGCCGCCATGGCCACCGCCGTCCTGGGAGAAAGGACCTTCGTGGACACGACGGTGGCGATGGCGTTGCCCGAGTCCATGGCGCCGTTCGTATAGTCGAAGATCAGGGCGACGACGACAATCGCGGCCAGCAGGAAGGGAATCTCAGGCATATTTGATGCAGATCCCTTCCACCACGTTGGCGAGGTGTTCGGTGCGGTTGATGGCCTCCTCGATCCGATCGTAGATCTGGCTCCACTTGAAGATGTCCATTACCTCGTCGGCCCCACCAATCTTCCGTTCGTAGATTTCCCCGAGGGCGACCAGCAGCAGCGACTCCGACTCCAGCTTCAGTTGCTTGACCTTCTGGCTCAGCTCATCCACGTCCTTCTTCGCGATCATCTGCTCCAGCATCGCGCCAACGTTGACGATCATCGCCTTCAGGTTGCCCACGAGGTGCCGCGCGGCGTCTCCCACCGACTGGAAACCATAGAGGCCGATCCGAGTGGAGATGGCCTTGATCAGGTTGATCACGTCTTCCTGTGCCAGGTTGATCGCCTGGATATCTTCCCTGTCAATGGGGGTGATGAACGTGAGGGAGAGTTGCTTCGCGATGTCGCGAGACAAGGGATTCCCCTCCGCCTCAACCGCGTTGATCCGCTTGCACTTGGCAGGGACGCCGGAAAACTCCGAGAAAATCTGGTCGAGCACGGTCGCCGCCTCAACCAGTTTCTTATTCTGCTGCCTGAACAGCTCATAGAACTCGACCGTCTTGGGAAACAAACTGAAGCTCATGGTTAGCCTCGGCGCCGTAGCGCAGGTTGCCAACTTGCTCAACGCGAAACGGTTCGTCATGCTAGGGTAGCGGCGCAACGAAGTCAAAGCTGGTTGTGAGCCTGCGAACCCGGCCGTGCGGCCGGACCATCCCGCGACTCTACTCGGTAAGCTTGCGGGTCAGTTGCGCGTCCTCGGCGATCTGGTCGGGTTTGCTCTTCGGGTACACACCGACGCAGACGCCGTCCTTCCGGCGGATGCTCTTGAACGCAAACGTGAAGCCTTCCTCGGCGGAAAGGCGCCCGGCCGCGAGGATCTTGTACGCCACGACCGGCTTCTCGATCTGGCGGATGGATTCCACGGCCTTGGCACGGTCCTCGGGAAGGTACTCTTCCGGCCGGTAGAAGCACTGGCAATAAAAGTCCGTGGGAAAACGCTGCTTCTCGGCTTCGAGGTGCAGATCGGGCCGGTGCGAAGCCATGCCGGCGGGCACGCCCAGGCTTCTGATATGCTCGACCCACTCCCGGAGCACGTCCATGCGCCCTGTCGCGAACTGCTCCTCGGCCCGAGCGCCCTGGATGAACGCCGCCTGCGCCCCGCCTTTCACCGCCAGCGTGATCTCCTCCTTCATCTGCTCGGGCTTCCCGTGCGGCTGCGCGATCCAGATGCGAAGCTTCCCGCCGCCCTCGCGGTACTTCGCGAAGAGCTGCACCCAGCGCTGGTCAGGTGGTGAGGCCATGGCGGTGATGC
>JAPLOD010000129.1 GCA_026692735.1 Planctomycetota bacterium
ACGCCGTGGCGTTCCATCAGCTCAATCTGGCGCCGCAGGCCGCGCGGCACCCGGTCGCAGAAACGCAGCACGGGCCCCAGGGGCAGGCGGGACTGCAGCGTTGGCCCGCCGACAAGCTGCACACGCGAAGACTTGAGCGGCGGCTTCTTGCGCACGCGCACGACCACGGTCTCGACCACACGCCCGCCGAAGTGGGCGGCCTCCAGAGGCCGGATGGCCTCCAGCGTGTGCTGCAGCAGGACCTCCCGTAACGCGCGGTAGCGCGCGTTGCGCTGGAAGGTTGCCGGCAGCACGAAGGCCAGCACGCCGCCTTCCTTCAGCAGTTCGAGCGCCCGTTCCACGAAGACCGCGAAGAGGTTGACCTTGCCGCTGGCGGCGCAGCGGAACCGCGTGCGCAGGCGTGCGAGCTGCGCGCTGCTGAGCCCGCGGCCCTCAACGAACGGCGGATTCCCGACCACGCACTCGCACTGGCCTTCGAGATCGGCCAGAGGGCCGAGCGCGTCGGCGCGGCGCAGGTCGAGCGGCACGTCCTTGTCCAGGCCGCAGTGGCGCAGCGCCGTCAGCCGCAGAGAGAACTCGGCCACCGCCAACGCCTGGGCGTCAATATCAATGCCGGCGATCTCGTGCGCCAGCGCGGCGGCGGCGGCTTCCGGCGGAGCAGCTCCGCCTTCCAGGCGCCGGCGGTACGCCCGCTCGAAGGCTTCGAGCAGGAACACGCCGGCTCCGCAGGCGGGATCAACCACCCGGCGGGGGCCGACATGGACTTCGGCGACGATGGCGCGGGCGACCGCGGGAGGCGTGTAGACGCAGCCCACGCTCACGCGCCCCGAACGCCCCTGGCGGCGTGGCGCGGCCAGCACTTCGCGCGCCGCCGCGAGGACCTCACCCAGCAGCGCGGGCTCATTCCAGGCCGCGCCGGGAAGTCCGGCGAACGCGGCTTCCGGAACGTCGCCGTCGGCTCCGAGCGCCGCCGCAAGCCTGTCGAGCCAGCGTTGGGGGACCGGGAGCGTCGCGCGTTGCGCGATCTGCCGCGCGGCGGCACACACCCAGTCGGCGGCGGAATGCCGCCCCTGGCGCCTGATGAGCGGCTTGAGATACGCGTTGAGGTCGAGGGGTTTCTTGCGAGCCAGGAAAGCCGAAGAACGCAGGACCTTCGGCGCGCGGGAGGGCAGCGGAGGGATACCGATGAGGGGCAGTGCAGTGCCGGCAGGCCGCGGCGCAGGCAGCGAAGTAGCGTTCATTATGGGAAAGGTTCGTCCGAAAGCCGTGCCAACCTTAAGCAAAAGTGGCGCCGGCAGCAAGTGTCAAAGACGCAGCGTCTTACCAGAAGGAAGCCTTCACGGCTGTTCTGACATAGCAGGCCGGCACCGGCCGTGTAGAGTTTATGGGTCTGAGAGCATCAGCGCGGGAATGCGAGCATGGCCGAAGCTGAGCCGGTCCCACCGCACGTTGCTGCCAAGGAGCTGGTCCAGCAATTCGCCGGCGCTACTGTGCCTGCGGTGCGGGAAAGCCCGCCCGTCCGGGAGTACCGGTGGGCGTGGGTCGCGGCCACACTGAGCCTGACGGTGCTGTGCATCGGCACGGCGGCGCTGTGCGTGGTCCAGCACGCCGAGCTCGCGCGGCTCAGTGAAGACCGCCAGCAACTGCGGCAGGATATCGCGGGCAAAGAGCGCGCCATCGCCGAAGCGGAGACGAGAACGCTGCAGCTTGCGCATGAACTCGAACTGGCCACCACGAAGCTGACGGATGCGCGCCGCGCCGCGGAGGTGCTGACTGCGCAGGCCGCGGAACAGAGGGCCGCCGCCGAGCAACTCAAGGCCACCGCGGACCAGCAGGCCGAATTGCTGCAGCAGCAGGTCCAGGGCACCGAGGCCGACCGCCAGCGCCTGGCAGCCGCGGCGGCCGAAGCGGCTCGCGCGAAGACCGGCGTGCAGACACAGCTCCAGCAGGTGGAGGGTTCGGCCAAGGGACTTGAACAAGAGCTGGCCCGCGAACGGGACGCGCGCAAGAAAGCGGAACAGCGGCAGGCGGGACTGCAGGAGGAGCTGAAGAAGGACGGGAAGGCAGACGATGAGACTCTGAAGCGCGAGAAGGCGCTGCGCGAAAAGGCCGAGAAGGACCTGCGCGACCTGCAGGACCAGTTCAAGAAGCTGACGGCGGGAAACGCCGGCGACGACAAGCAGATCCGCGACCTCCAGGACCAGCTCAAGAAAGCGCAGACCGATCTGGACAAGGCCGACAAGAAGATCGGGAACCTGGAAGCGCAGCTCCGCCGCCGCAGATGAGTTTTGCAGCGCGGGCGGGGGCATGGTATCGTTGGGACCGGAGGTGTGGCAATGGCGCCCAAGGTCATGGTAACGTGCGAGGAGTTCGAGGCCCTCTCGCTGGCCGAAAAGATCAGTCCGCGGGCCGAGCTCATTGACGGGGAGATCGTTGAGCACATGGGAGGCGGCTATACACACAGCTTCGTGACGGGCAGCATCTGCGTCATCTTGGGCAATTTCGTGAACGCACACAAGCTGGGCCGCGTCCTGACGGGTGAAACTGGGATGCACATTCGCTGGGAGTTGCCGCGCTGCCGCCTCGCAGACGTCTCCTATCTGTCGTATCAGCGCGCGCCCAAAGGGGCGGTGCCGAGTGGTTTCCTGCGCGTGCCGCCGGAGCTGATCGTCGAGGTCCTGTCCGAGGACGACACCTGGACGGACATCGAGGAGAAGATAAAGGATTACCACAACACGGGCGTGGACATGGTGTGGGTCGCCGATCCGCAGACACGCACGGTGCGGGTCTTTCCCCGCGGCGGGATGCCCTCAGTGGTTCACGACGGGAGCGAGATTGACGGCGGCGCCATCCTGCCGGGGTTCAGGATCCCGATTGCCCGGTTCTTCGATGAGGAGTAGGCTGCCGCGCCTTGTCCTTTTTCCTTTTTACTTTTCCCTCTTCCCTGCGTAACCTCGCGCCTCTCGTGAAACCCACAGTCCTGCTGGTCGAGAAGATCCATCCCAAGTACCTGGCGCGGCTGGAACGGCGCACGCGCGTCGTGCGGCCGCAGAGCTACGATGAAGACACGCTGGCCGCGATGTGCGCCGCCGAACAGGTGGACGCGATTGTGATCCGCACCAAGGGCTGCGTGACCCGCAAGATCATCCTGGCCTCCCCGCGGCTGAAGGTGGTGGGACGGCATGGCATCGGCGTGGACCACATTGACGGTGCCGCGGCGACCGCGGCGGGCGTCTGGGTGGTGAACACGCCGGCCGGCAGCCGGGTGGCGGTGGCCGAGCACACCTGGGGCATGATCCTGACGCTGGCCAAGCACATCCTCGCCGCCGACCGGGCCGTGCGGCAGGGGAAGTACGAGTTCCGCGAGCACACCAAGTCGCTGCAACTGGAGGGCAAGACGCTGGGCATCGTCGGCCTGGGGCGCATCGGCACGACGGTAGCCGGCATCGCCGTGCACGGCTTCGGCATGAAGGTGCTCTATACCGACATCGTGCGCTACAAGGCCAAGGAGCGGCGGCTGCATACCAGGCGAGTGCCTTTGAGCACGCTGTTGTGCCGCAGCGATATCGTGAGCGTGCACACGCCGCTGGACGAGTCCACCCGCGGCATGATCGGCCTGGACGAACTGGCCTGGATGAAGCCCACGGCCTTCCTCATCAACTGTGCGCGCGGCGCGATCGTGGACGCGCGCGCCGTGGCCAAGGCGCTTGCAGAAGGCAAGCTGGCCGGCGCGGGCATTGACGTGTTCGATCCCGAGGTCCCGCCGCCGGAGCATCCGCTGCTGCTGAGCGGCAAGACGGTGCTGTCGCCGCATTCGGCGGCCCAAACGCCGGAGGCGAACCTCGGGTACGCGGCCGTGGTCGAGGACGTGTTCCGGGTGTTGGCCGGCAAGCGGCCGGCGTGGCCGGTGAACGAGATCGGGCTCTGAGCCTTGGACCTCCCCGCCGCAGCGTAGGCAACCGCGAGCCTGCCAGAATGACCTAAAGATTTTCGAGCAGGCGTCCGAGATATCCCCTATTGCGTTTGCTGTGAAATGAAGTAAGAGATTAGTCATAGCTTAGGATGGAGGGTAGCGCGTGGTCGTCCGTATCCGCGATCCCGTCCACAACTTCCTTCGGCTATGGGAGGACGAGGTGAAGGTTGTTGGCACCCCGCTGCTTCAGCGTCTGCGCGGGGTGAAACAGCTCGCCTTGGCATGTCTGGTATACCCTGGCGCCCTGCATACGCGGTTTGACCACTCGTTGGGTGTCACGCACGTGGCGGGTATGATGGCCGAGGCACTTGAACTTGATAAGGACGAGTTGGAGTTAGTGCGGCTCGCCGCCCTGCTTCACGATGTCGGGCACGGACCTTTCAGTCACGTTTCGGAGTATTCGCTCGACCGCTACGCCAACCGAGCTCAGCTTCCAAACGATCAGAAGCGCGAGAAGATACATGAACTAATCACCGTGCATATGATCCGCAATGATCGTGACCTGATCGCCCTCATTGGACAGAACAAGTGTGATCAGTTGGCAAAGCTTCTCAGTCAGGGGCACGGCCAACCTGCGCTGCGATCAATAGTTTCTGGGCCGCTTGACGCAGACAAGCAGGACTATTTGCTCCGTGATAGCTACTTCTGTGGCGTGCGGTACGGAATCTTCGACATTCACCAGTTGCACCGCTCCCTAACCCTGGATGGCCCAGACGATGAGAAGGAGTTGATGATCAATCCGGATGGTATCCACGCCGTTGAGCAGTTCGTCCTCGCGAAGTATTACCTTACTACCAATGTGTACCGGCACAAAGGCCGGCTGATCACAGACCAGATGCTGGTCCGCGCAATCACGCTAGGCATTGAGAAAGATGAGATCAAGCAGTTGGTGCGGCTGTACGCGTTTGACAATAGTGAGGCCTTCTATTCGAACTATGGGCGCTGGGATGATGCGCGTTTCCTCCACGAGTTCGGCCTTCAAGCCAAACCTTCACGGTGCAGGGAGATGCTGGAGCGCCTGCGCTACAGGCGGTTGCTGAAGCGCGTCTTCTGCTCCCGCATCAATAAGTTCCGGCCGGAGGCCCGTGAGGTGCTTTCTGCTCTGCCGTCGCGCGAAAGCGACAAGCTGCGGAGGGATGTCGAGCGCGAGATTGCCAAAGTCCTAAAGGACGTGACGACGCAGCAGGTTGACCCTGATCACGTGATCGTGCACGCCTTTAGCGTCAAGTCCGTACGTGAGACGGCCAGGAACGACGAGGCGGGAATCCTAGTCGCAACTGAGCCGAAGCCACGACCCTTTGAGGCTGAATCCCGGCTGTTTGCGTCTATCAACGAACGGTATGTGGATGAATACGTGGAAGTCTATGCTCCGGTAACATGGTCGACAGCCGCCGAACGGAAAAGGATTCGACGGGAATGCGAGAAGCCGATAAGAACCCTGCTTGCCAATCGCTGCGCTAGCGCTGTGAAAGGAGCAAAATGATGAACGCCTACGATTTTGTCCACTTGTCGCTGCTCGCCCTCGGAGGCAGGATCAGGGGCAAGACCAAGCTCCAGAAAATGGTCTACCTGCTTGGCATCATCACGGGCAACCTGGATGAACTGGGGTACCGCCCCCACTTCTACGGCCCGTACTCGGCTGACGTGGCCGACGCGGTTGACCGTCTGAAGTCACTGGGCTTCGTTGACGAGTCCGTGGCAGGCAGTGGCGGCTTCGACCAATCGGGTTTTGAGGTGGCGCGGCATGACTTCAGGGTGAATGCGGTGGGCAGACGGATTGCAGAAGCCAAGTCTCATCGCTACACGGCGATGTGGCGAAGGCTCACCAGAGCCGCTGAGTTGCTCCGCAAAGCAGGCGAACAGGATTACGAGAAATTGTCAATCGCGGCAAAGGCGTTCTTCATGCTCGGCGAGAAACAGGGCAAGGCAACGTCAGCAGAACTTGCGGAGTTGGCCCCGAAGTTCGGGTGGTCGGTGAAGCCTGAGCAGATCCAGGATGCCGCCCAGTACCTGCAGAGATTGGGTCTGGTCGAGCTTAGCGGGGCAGCCACGACGGAATGAGCGCGCAGTGCCCTCCCCCGGCAAGCGGCCCGTGTGGCCGGTGAACGAACCCAGAGCAGCTCACGGTTGAGTGTACCACGAACGTCTCGTTCGTGGCATGGGCATCCTGCCCATGTCCACGGCCTGGAAGGCCGTGCGACGAGGCGCCAGTCGTGCGTGAACTGCTGTAACGACCTCTGCGGTCGCAGTCACCTTCACGTTCTGCGGTTCACTCCCTACGGTTGCGCCCTGGCGGCGGGCGGGGTGGGGTTCTGGGCGGCGCGGTCGGGTGCGGAGAAGACCCGGTAGAACTTGACGGCGATCAACAGCAGCAAGACGAGCAGGTAGATGCGCAGCGCGTAGAGCGCGGTCTTCACCATGGGGGTCATCTGGACGCGCGGCATGTGCGGGCCTCACAGTCTGGCACGGGTCACGAGCCCCCGCATGATGTCCTTGTAGTGGATGACGCCCAGCATGTTATCGTGGGCATCCACAATGGGCACCATGCGGAAATGGTACTTGGCGAACATCTCGGCCAGGTCTTCGCGCGTATCATCGGCCTGAGCGGAGACGACCGGCGAGGTCATGATGTCGCCCAGCGCGGCGTTGTCGTCCGCGAGCACCAGCTCGCGCAGGTCCACGACGCCCATGAGCAGTCTGTCCTTGCCGAGCACGTAGATGTAGGAGATGGACTCATGCGACCGTTTCGAGGCCCTGACCGCGCGCAGCACCTCTCCGACCGTGGCATCCTTTGCAGCCGACATGAAGTCGGCTGACATCAGGGCGGCGGCCGCGGATTCACGGTCCGAGACGATGGCCTGGATACGCTCGGCATCCTCTTTGGACAGCAGCTTCATCATCTCGACCATGTCGTTGTGCGGCAGCACGGAGAACAGGTCGGCCAGTTGCGGGACGGACAGCTCCGACAGGATCTTGCGGGCCTTCTCGCCGCGGAGAGCCGAGATCAACTGGCGCTGCGCGCGGGGCTCGGCTTCGACGAGCACCTCGGCGGCCTTCTCCGTGTCAAGCGCCGAGAAGACGGCCTGCTGTTCCTTGCCGGAGAGCGTTTCCAGGGCGTCGGCGAGGTCCTCGCCGGGCAGTTCCATCATCTGCTTGTGTGTCACGGAGAGCGACACCGAATCCTTGGCCCCCGCATCCTCGAGCGACAGCGGCTGGACGTAGCGCCAGGAGATGAACTGATCCTTGGCGGGGATCAGGCGCGCGAGACCCCAGCGGCGCAGGAAGCCGTTGAAGGAAATATCGACGTGGACGATGAGGAGCTTGCCCTTGGTCTCGAGGAGGTGGACGTCGTTGACGACCTCGGTGCGCCGGCCGTCCATGTCCAGGATGGTGCGGCCCATCAGGTGCTTGTCGGCCAGGATCCAGCCGGTCTGGTCGACGAAGGGGGCGTAACCGCCCGCGGGGGGCTCCTGGACGAAAATGCAATCATCGTCGATCTTGATCAATTTTTCCCAGGGGATGAACTCGGTGGGCTTGCCCCAGCCGTGCTCGACATAGATGCCCACCGCCTCGGGGTAAGGCTCGGTGAGGCGGAACACCAGGTCGGTCAGTTTGCCCAGGCGATTTTTAATGGTGCGGGCGCAGATCGGGCGCTTGAGCAACTCGGAGAAAAAAAGCAGGCGGAAGGGATCGTGCCGGCCCGGCGGCTCGGGGCCCTTGGCCAGCTGATTTTTCGGCGGCACGGGCATGGTGGTTCCTCACCCTTTTCTGAAAAACTCGACAATGGCAAATAA
>JAPLOD010000130.1 GCA_026692735.1 Planctomycetota bacterium
AGCCATACGGGCCAGGCGCTGGGAACGCCGGCATACATGGCCCCTGAGCAGGCCGAGGGCAAGGCCAAGCTCGTCGGGCCGCGCTCGGACGTGTACAGCCTTGGCGCGATCCTCTACGAGATGCTCGCCGGGCGCCCGCCATTCGTGGGCGAGAACGCGCTGCAGGTAATGCGCACCGCGCTGCATGAGGAACCCGTGCCGCCGCGAGTGTTCACGCCCGGCGTGCCGCGTGACCTGGAGACGATCTGCCTCAAGTGCCTGGAGAAGGAGCCGGGGCGGCGTTACGCGAGCGCGGGTGAGTTCGCCGACGACCTGAAGGCTTTCCAACACGATGAGCCGATCAGCGCCCGGCCCGTCGGTGCGGCGGAGCGTGCGTGGAAGAAGGTGCGGAAGAATCCGACCGCTTACTGTGCTGGGTCCTTGGCGGCTCTCGCCCTTCTTGGCGCGGTTCTTTCGTACCTATCATCAAGGCTTGAACAATCGAAGGCGCAAGAGGCCCAACGCCAAGCCGATGCTTCGCGCCTGGCCGAACTGGAAGCCAAGGAGCGCCAGCGGGAAATGGAGCGTCAACGCGCAGAAGCCTGGGAAGAGGTCTGCCGCTTTGACTTCTCGAAGGAGACATGCCTGCCAGACGACTTCGAGATTGTCCTCTGCCGCAATCCCGTGTCCACGGACCGCCCGCTGATACCTGTGCCGGGGGCCGCCGAGGTAAAGGACGGCGCATTGACGCTCCAGGGCGTAACCTCAGCCGGCGGCGGGCTCGTGATGGCGCGCTGGCGCCGGGACGTCGGGGAGGACATCCGGCTGGAGGTGGAAGTGGACGATGACCGCTGCGCGGGCGTCTCCATCGCCGGCGACTCCCTGAACGGTTACCGTGCCACCCTCGATCTCCAGAAGGCGCAGGGGCAGTCACCCCTTGAGTTGGATACCGTGGCCACGGGCAGCCACAGGATTCTGGCCCGCTCGCGAAAGGCCGTGAACCATTCCCTGCCCACGCACACGGTTCGCTTCGAGAAGATCGGCCAGGATCTGCGCGTCGAGTTGGACGGAGAAAGGCGGATCGCGTATTTCGCTCCCGTGCCATATGCGGGGAAGGGACAGCGGAACTTCTCCCTGAGCACGTACTGGACCGGCTCCCGCTTCCGCCGGCTCGTGGTATGGAGGCGGCGGGGGCCGGAGGTCGTCTCGGTCCTCGATGAAGGCCGAGGGCTCCTGCGCCGGAAGCAGTTCGAGGCTGCGGAGGAGTTCTTCCGCGAGAAGGCTGACGAGTTCGCCAAGACGAACATCAGCGCGGAGGCTTCCCTTCTCCTAGGTCTCACGCTCGCCGCGCAAGCGAAGCAGGATGAAGCCCTGAGCGCCCTGAACTGCGTGCTTACATCACCTTTGCTCCAGGCCCAGCAGGGGATGGACGAAGACAAGGCGAGCTACGTACGGTCAATCATCCTCTCCGCGCTGAACGAGAAGGCACGCCTCCTCGACGGGAAGGGGGATTTTGAAGGCCTTATTGAGGTGGCACTCCAAGCTAATCGTTCGGACCCCGAAAGCCAAGTGGCAGGTTTCGCCGCTGAGATGTGCGTACAATGGCTGCGCCGACAGGCAAGGAGTATCCCGGAGGACCCTGACAAGGGCTGGACGCCGCGACGTGGTCCTCGCTATGTCTCGAAACTGGAGTCGGCAATGCTGGCCAAGAAGCTTAGTGCGCTAGCCGAACTGCCGGTTGATGAACTTGACCTGAGCCAGACTGGTATTTCCGACCTCTCGCCCCTCGCCCACGCAAAGGCACACGGCATCTCACTACCAAGGAACAGCGTCTCGGACCTGTCGCCCATTAAGGGGCTGCCGCTGGAGCGCCTCTCCTTGGGCGACAATGACGTGTCGGATCTCTCGCCCTTGCGGGGGATGAATTTGCGGCTGCTGGAGTTGCATCGGAATCGTGTGTCGGACCTGTCCCCCTTGCGTGGCGTGCCCCTCTTTGCCCTCCGGATTTCGGAGAACAACGTCTCCGACCTGTCGCCCCTGAAGGGCATGTCGTTAACGAAGCTCCACTGCGGCCAGAACAGCATCACCGACCTGTCGCCTCTTGCCGGGATGCTGCTAGGCGAACTGGACTGCGCCAGAAACTTCATCAAGGACCTGTCGCCCCTGCGGCAGGCACCACTGGGTGTCTTGATGTGCTGGGACAATGAGATTGAGGATCTTTCGCCGCTTCGGGGCATGCCTCTCTTTCGCCTTTGGGCGTACAACAACCACATCAAGGATCTGTCCCCCCTTGAGGGCATGCAACTCAGTGAGTTGAATTGCGCCAGCAACGAGGTGACTGACGTTGGACCGCTGACAAGAAGCAGGTTGGTTGATCTGGACCTCGCGAACAACCGCGTCGGCGATCTCTCCCCGCTACACCGCCTCAAGCTGACCCGTCTAATAGCAGCGGGCAACAGAATCTCGGAAATCTCGCCGCTGAGGGGTATGCCGCTCACTGAATTGTACATTGACGGCAACCAAGTCTCTGATCTCTCCCCCTTGGCCGAGATGAAGCTTACCGGGTTTGATTGCTCCAACAGTAAGGTCACTGATCTTTCAGTGCTCGATGGGATGCCGCTGAGGCGTCTTGGGATCGAGCGTGTCCCTTTGGGCAGCAGGAACGCGGACATCGTCGCCAGACTGCCTTTGGTGGAAATCACCGTTGATCTGCTGGATGAACGTGCAGTTCAGCTTACCCGCCGGATTCCCAGCCTGCAGCACATCAACGCCCACAGGCGCGACTACACTCTTTCCATGGCTGATGACTTGATGCGGAGTCTTCGTGGTCAGCCTGCTGACCTGAGAAAGTATGCGTTCGAGGTAGACGGTTACTGTTATCTGGCCGTACCCCATCGGATGAGATGGCAAGCAGCGGAGTCATTCGCGGGAAAGCAAGGTGCACGATTAGCCTGTCCTGCAACGTTCAGGAAGCTCGTGAGGCTGTGCGACGCGCTGCGCCGCTACTGCACAAACGACGCCAACTACCTCATTGGCGCGATTCTCGACCCCAAGACCGGAACCTTCCGGTGGGTGTCGGGCGAGGCTTGGTCAGACCTCGGCTTCTTGAACGAGTCAGCACGTCGCGGGGCCTACCGGATGGGCGGAGTCGGCCTCAGCGGGTATCCGATCCTGGCCGGAGACTACGGGCTTGTGTGGGCTGGACCGGATGATGAACGCCTCCCTGTCTTGGAATGGGAAGGATCCGGTGCGAAGGATGGCAACGCGCCGCTGAAGTGACGTGGGGCGTGTACGGGGAACAAAACCAGTGCCCGACTTCTCGTTCTGCCCGCAATGCAACACCAAGTACCGCACCTCCGGCATGCCGGCGTTCAAACGGCTGCGCTGCAAGAAGTGCCAGGGCATCTTCGTCGTGCCGGAGGACTCCGCCGAGCAGTCGCTGGCCGTCGCGCCGGAGAGGAAGCCGGGCGCCGCCCAGCCCGACAAGGACGCCGAGAACGCCATCCCCGCCGCCATCGGCGACAGCAGCGTCTTGGGCCGCGCCAACTTCAAGGGCGGCGTGACGCTGGATGGCTCGCCCTTGCCCGCCACTGACGACGGCTCGGCCTCCCAGGACACCATGGAGGGCCTGCCTCGATCCGTCGAGAAGAAGATCGAGGCCGCCATAAAGCCTGCCGCCACCGACGAGAAGTACATCGTCGAGGGCGAGATTGCCCGTGGCGGCATGGGCGTCATCCTGAAAGCCGCCGACCGCGACATCCGCCGCCCGGTGGCCATGAAGGTGATGCTCGACGCCAAGTCGCCCAAGGACAAGGCGCGCTTCGTCGAAGAGGCCCAGGTCACGGGGCAGCTTGAGCACCCCAACATCGTGCCGATCCACGAGCTGGGCATTGATGCCGAGGGCCGGCTCTTCTTCATGATGAAGCTGGTGAAGGGTAAGAGCCTGGGCGACGTTCTGAAGGCGCTCAAAAAGAACGACTCCAAGGCGGAGCAGGACTACCCGCTGGGCCGACTCCTGAATGCCTTCATCAACATCTGCAATGCCATGGCGTTCGCGCATGCCAAGGGGGTCGTCCATCGCGACCTGAAGCCCGCCAACATCATGCTCGGCGACTACGGCGAGGTGCTGGTGATGGATTGGGGCCTCGCCAAGCCCGGCGCGGCTAGGATTCGCGCCAGCGGTTCGTCCAGCGGCGTGAAGGTCGGCGAGGCTGAGCAGTCGGAGGAGGACGGCGGCGTTGACTCGGACTCCCGCGACAGAGAGTTGGCCGAAGCGGTGAAGAGCCTGCGCCAGGAGACCGGCGGCGAGCTGACGATGGATGGCACGATCATCGGCACGCCGCACTACATGCCGCCGGAGCAGGCAGACGGGAAAATCGAGGAGATTGACGCCCGCAGCGACATCTATTCGCTGGGCGCGATGCTCTACGAGATCCTGACGCTGAAGACGCCCTGCGAAGGCAAGGGCATCTTCGTGCTCATCAAGAACGTGAGCGAGGGGAACATCACGCCGCCCGACCAGCGCGCCCCGAAGCGCAACATCCCCAAGGAACTGTCGGCGATCACGATGAAGGCGCTGGCGCGGCGGAAGGAGGACCGCTACCAGCGCGTCGAAGACCTTCGCCGCGACATTGAGCTGTTCATCGAAGGGCGGGCCGTCAGCGCGAAGCAGGACACGTTTGCCGAGTCGGTCGTGAAGCTGGTGAAGAGGAACAAGGGCGTCAGTATGGCAACCGCCGCGGCATTCTTGATTGTGATGGCGGTGGTGGCAGTCGGCTATTGGCTGAATGCGCGGGAGCGAGGGAAGGCGGAGAAGGCCTTGGAAGATTTCCGCACGGAGCAGCAGAAGCGCGAAACTGCAGAGGCGAACGGCAGGGCAGATCGAAAGAGGTCTGCGCCGTCGTTCCTACAGGTCGCGGAGCGCGCGGTTCTTTCGCGGAAATACGATGAAGCTCTGGCACAGGCTAATGCGTCGGTTCTGTTCGATCCCGAATTACCCGAAGCGCGAATGTTGAAAGCGCAGTTGCTGATTGTCAGGATGGAATACGCGGGCGCCGCCGTCGAACTGGACGAGTATCTCAAACTCAAGCCGGGTGACGCAGATGCGGCGGAGTTACGGTGTCTTTGTATATTGGGACGAGTTGAGGAGACGGTTGCTTTGGCCACGGCTTTTCGAGATATCTTCACGAGGCAGAAAGCGTATGCACTGGCCTCAGCCAAAGCGCAGGACAAAGACAAGCTCTTTGAATTGGTGAAGCGGCGCATCAAGGAACAATGGCCGACGGCCAAGCTCGGCACCAGCAACGATGGCAGCATTTGGCTCAGCGTCAACAACATACGAACCGTCAACGACCTCTCACCGCTTCGCGGGTTCCCTTTGTGTCAATTGGACATCAGCGACACTGCGGCGCAGAGCTTAGCGCCATTGGAAGGCATGCCCCTGAAGCGTCTCGACGCTTGGCGTTGCACGGGTATCTGGGACCTCACACCACTGAAAGGAATGCTCCTCGACGTACTAATTATTAACGGCACGAATGTGAGTGATCTCGGTCCGCTGCGCGGCATGCCGTTGACAGTCCTTGGGATAAGCGGCACGCGCGTTACCGACCTGACGCCGATCGTCGGCATTCAGCTGAGGGAAGTAAGCATTGGCGGCCTGAGAGTTCGGGACCTGACGGCACTGAAGGGGATGCCGCTGGAAAACCTCGTGATGTGCAACTGCGACGTTGCGGACCTGGCGCCGCTGAGCGGCATGCCATTGGAAGCGTTGCATATAGGGGTGACTCCTGTTCGAGATCTTTCACCGCTCAAGGGCATGCCACTGAAGCGCCTTACCGCGCACGATACCCAAGTAAGCGATCTCACGCCACTAAAGGGGCTGCCGTTGACGGAACTGAACCTGGGCAGTTGCAGCGGCGTTAGCGACCTCTCCTCGCTTGAGGGCGCGCCTTTGGCCGACCTGACCGTCGGCAATACCAGCGTTCACGACCTAGCGCCTTTGAAGGACATGCACCTGAAAGTCCTTTACATAGACACGACGCGGGTAAACGACCTGACGCCGCTTGCCGGAATGCAACTGCAGGATATGTCGTTCACTCCCAAGAGCATTAACAAGGGGATGGGAGTTATTCGCGAGATGAAGAGCCTCGTGACTATTGGCGTGGATTCTGACAAGAAGAAGTGGCCCGCCGCCGAGTTTTGGCGCCGTTACGACGCCGGCGAGTTCAAGTGAGGCTCCGTGCATGAAGCTCACCTGTCCGAAATGCGCCCAGGCGTTTGAGGCCGACGGCAAGGCGGCTAAGGCCGTCTGCCCGCACTGCGGCGCGGCGATGCCCGTGCCCGCGCTTGCCGAGACCATCACACAACGGGCAGCCGTATCTACGCCTCGACCTCCCGTGGTCGCCAGCGAAGCCGTCAAGCCAGAGACGACCGCGAAGGAAACCAGCCCGCCGCGGCAGTTCGCGCGCTATGAGATCATCAAGGAGATCGGGCGCGGCGCCTTCGGCATCGTCTATCGAGCGCGCGACCCCCAGCTTGGCCGCGACGTGGCGCTGAAAGTCCTCATCGCCGGCGCCGAGGCCGGCGAGTCGCTCATCAAGCGCTTCCACGCCGAAGCGCAGGCCGCGGCGAAGCTGCGCCACCCCAACATCGTGCCCATCCACGACGTCGGCATCCACGACGGCAAGCACTACTTCACGGCCGAGTTCATCGAGGGTGCCACGCTGGAGAAGCTGCTCAAAGAGCGCCTGCCCACGACGCAGATCGTCAGGCTGATGACGGAGATCGCGTCGGCCATCCAGCACGCGCAAGAGCACGGCATCGTCCATCGCGACATCAAGCCCGGCAATGTGCTGATAGACGCTTCCGGCCGCGCCATGGTGACGGACTTCGGCCTGGCGCGGAACGTGGAGATCGCCTCGTCGCTGACGCGCTCCGACGACGTGGTGGGCACGCCGGCGTACATGAGTCCCGAGCAGGCCGCGGGGCGAACGGCGGAGGTCGAGGAGCGTTCGGACGTGTACGCGCTGGGCGTGCTGCTCTACGAGATGCTCACCGGCCGCCCGCCGTTCCAGAGCAATTCGCTCGTGGCGCTGCTGCGCGCGGTGATTGAGGACGAGCCGGAGCCGCCGCGCAAGCTGAACCCGAAGGCCGACCGCGACCTGGAGACGATCTGCCTGAAGTGCCTGGAGAAGGAGAAGGCGCGCCGCTATCGGACGGCGGCGGCGCTGGTCGAGGACCTCAAACGCTTCACCGAAGGCGAGCCGCTCGCGGCGTGCCCGCCGTCGTTCACGTACCGCTGGCGCAAGCGGCTGTGGAAGCACCGCGCGTGGACGCTGGGACTCACGGCGGCGGCCGTGGCGCTGATCGTGGCGCTGGGTCTTGGCCTCGGCCTCTTTGATCGCCTCGCGCGCTTCGCCGCGGGCTGGGAACTGGTGGTGAACGAGGATTTCTCCTCAGGCGTTCTGCCCGAAGGGTGGGAGGTTGTCCAGGGCAAGGCGGAGGTGGCAGACGGCGCGCTAGTCGCGGAAGGAGCGCGGACGACTGACCCGACGTATCCATTTGGGCAGTTTATCGTTCTATTCCCCGTCGCCTGCCCAGAGGCTGTCCGCTTGGAATACGACGCGTGGTTTCCGGCGGATGTCGAACTGGCTGAAAAGGCCACCGATCTCTCCTGCTTCCTCCACTGTGACCGTGACCACGTTGCGGAGAGTGGCTACATGCTTCAGTTCGGATCCATGGGCAACAAGTGCTCATCTGCGTGCCGCAAGGATGCGGAGCTGTTGCGCAATACCGCGCCGCAAGCGCTCATTACTCCCGGCAGGCGGCACCACATCGTAGCTGAACATGCCAGCGAATACCTGACCCTGACCGTTGACGGTCACCCGGTGTTGCGCTTGCGCGACTTCTTCCCGCTGACCGGTGGGCGCGCGGGACTCTATTCGTTCAGAGAGGGAGCGCACTTTGACAACGTGAAACTGTGGCGGCGGAAGAAGGCGTTGGATGTGTCCAGCCTGGCCGTGCCGGACACGCTCTTCCTGAAAGCCGACTATAAGGGGGCCATTGCTGAATACGATGCCATTCACGCCAGCCACGCGAGCGCACCTGAAGGCCGCCTAGCGCTGTATAAGAGCGGCCTCGCGCGGATGGCTTTTGGCGACTTGAAGGGCGCGCGGTTGCCATTCGAGAGCCTTGTGAACAGCGATCTGCGCGGCTGGGCGCACATCGGCTTGGCAGAAGTTGAAGCGCGTAGCGGGCGTGGCGAGGAGGCCGTGGAAGAGTTGATGAAGGCTGAGAACGCGGGCGATGCCGAGGTTGTAGCGCTCGTCCGGGCTAATGCTATCAGGATCGCGTTCGAGGCCCTGAGCCGGGCGGACGTGTCGGTTGCCACGCCTCTCCTCAAGAAGGCGCGTCAAGGCCTTCTCGACTGGGAACTCGCGCGCTTGGCGCAGACGGTTACCGCAGGGGGCAGGCCATTGGCGGGCCGCGGTGAATATTATGCAGCCATCGCTTTCCAGCGAGCGGTTGTGGCTGTGTTCCCGGATTTACGAGACCGGTCCGCGTCGGCCAGCAAGGTTATTGGCTCATGGCTTCACCTCGCAGGTCGGAACGAGGAGGCGCTGAAGGCCCTTGCGGCCCTGGCAAAGGAATACCCAGAGGAACGCGGTGCATGTGCAACGGCGCGCGTTGTGTGCGGGCACGCTTTGACGAGCATGGGGCTGTTCGCGGACGCGACCAAAGCGTTCGATTCAGTCGAAACGGACTATCCGGATGTGCGTAGTGCGTGCGCAGAGGCTCTTAGGTCACGCGCAAGCGCCTTACGGTACGCGGGGAAGTACGAGCAGTCGCTGAAGGTCTGCGATGCGGTGTCGGCAAAGTACCCGGACCAACGCGCGGACTGCGCGACGGCTCTGCTGGAATCGAGCATAGCGCGCCTGCTTCTAAATGACCGTGGTGGAGCCGAAGCAGACTGGCGGAAGCTGCTACGCGATTACGCCAGCGATAGCCGCGGCGCAGCGCTTCTGGCCAGCTTCTTTCTCGGCGAGATCGGGGAATCGGTGTTCCTCGATGATCTCAAGCGCGAAGAACGAATGTGGTGGAACGACGTTGCTTCCTACGTCGCCGAGAAGTACGAGGCCGAAGGCAACCTGCCCGAGGCCGCGCGTTGGTATCGCAAGTGCCTTGAACTGACGGTCGGCGACGACTGGCCCGCCGTTCTCGCCCGCAAGCGGCTCAAGGAGATCGAGGAGAAGCTGAAGGCGCCGGCCGACGCACCGGCCAAGGCCGACGGGCGTTGACGGCCGCGCCAGGGAAGGCCCGCAATCCCAGGACCGGCGAGGAGGTCATGGTGCCGGAACGG
>JAPLOD010000131.1 GCA_026692735.1 Planctomycetota bacterium
GTGGATAGGGCTTCAATCTCGCGGTCGGTCGTGGCGGGACGAACGGGCCGCAGCGTCTCGCCGGGGTCCTGGCTCGGCGGCTTCGGCAGGGGCATAGTCGGGTCGTCCGTCATGCCTGCGGCCTCGATAGGGAGTGGTTACGGGGCGAGACTATACCTGCTGCCAGCGAAGGGGGCAAACGGCGGAATGGAGGCCCTCCGCGTGGCGATCAGGTCGTCATGGAACAGGGCGGGGCGGATGACGTAGGCGGCCCAGGGCCGACCGGCTATACGGGCGCCGTGTCCGAGAAGAAGCCCAGGGAGGCAGAGAAGCGCGAGAAAGTGTCCTGCCTGCGCTGCGGCCGGGTGTTCCGGTCCCCGGACAAGCGGCACAGACGTCTGTGCCCGAATTGCAGGGGAAAGAAGAGCTGACTGATCGGTCCAAGCCCCATAGCCGAACGATTCACATCCGTGGTTGGCAGGTCCAAGAGACACCGCAGGGCGTACCGGCTGGAATCGAAGGCCAGGTCTACGGGCGCCACAGGGGCACCGGCAAACCAACGTACGATTTCAGCCATGAGCCTCTTTCGCCTTCAAGGCACCAATAGCCGGTGTGAGGTCCGGGACGCGTATGGCGCGAGCAGGCACGGTCCGCCGCTTTGAACGTGCTGGTACTTTGCCCCGGGGCTGACGGCGGATGCCCAAGTTCCCCTCCACCGTCTGAGAGTGCCCTGTACATCTAAACATCCACCGTTTTTCGGGTTACAATACAAGGGCAGCGGCCCTCGTTGCAGCCAGCCCTGCCCATCCCCGGCTGCGGGGCTGTACCCGCACGCCATTACCGGAACCGGTGCCTGGGTTGAACCTACGAGACAGCGAGGACACCCGCAGCCTTGAGGCCGCCGGCTCCTCCTGCAGGGCGGGCGCGGCCTATCCCCTCCGGTGCGCGCCCGCCACCCGGGAGCCTGCCCGCAACTGCCCGCCGTTGGTGCGCGTGGGGACCGCGAGGGCGCGAAGCCCGGCGTCGCCTTGACGGGCCCGGGGCGGGACCTATCATCGGCGCAAGGGCTTCCTATGGAGGGATGCTCTATGCGTATCGTCTGCCGCCTGTTGCTGTGCGTCCCGTTATTGGTATTGGCCAACGCAGCTCGACTGGAGTCTGGCGAGGCCGTGCCGGAACTGGCGAAGATCGCCAAGCCAGCCGAGTACGACCTGCTGAGCCCCAAGCTGACAGCCGAGCAGTTTCAGGCTTTCGTCCAACGGGCGGACAAAGGTGATCCCTTCGCGCAGGACGCGTTGTTCTTCGCTGCCTATTGTGGATTTGGCACGAAAGCCGATCCCGCTCAGGTGCGGGAGTACCACACGCGCGCCTACAAATCCGGCGCGCCGCTGGCCACAGTTTATGAGGCCCGGAATCTGGAGGGCTTCCCGCTGAACCCCAAGCGGAACGACCCCCAGATGGCGAGCGCTCTGTACATGAAAGCACTGCAATTCTTCATGCCGTTGGCCCAGGCGGGGTCGCCGATGGCGATGCACATGGTCGCCGTCTGCAAGATTGGGATGAAAGACCAGAAGAGTGCTGTGGATTGGTATGAGAAGGCTGCGGCGGCGGGCAACGTCAACGCCATGTTGAACCTCGGAAGAATCCACGTTGACCGAGGCAGGGGGCTCAACAAGGCACGCGAACTCTTCGAGCAGGCGGCGGCACAGGGGTATACCCTCGCCAACATCGAGCTCGCCAGATTTCACCTGGACGACTCATACCCTGGCACTGATCCCTCTGTGGCCTTCAAGATCTGCAAGGATGCCTCCAGCGACAATGCCGAAGCCTGCTGTCTCCTGGCCCAGATGTATCTTGGGGGGCTTGGCGTCACCAAAGACGTTGCGGAGGGCCTGCGGCTGCTGGATGCAGCCACAACGCTTGGAAAGGTCAAAGTGGCCGTGGTGGGCCTACGGTGTGAGTCGCAGAAGGACTACAAGACTGCACGGGCAGTATACGAGAGAGGCGCGAAGAACAAGGAGGCGCCCTCGATGTGGCGGCTCGGGTACCTATGCAATCGCGGGCTGGGTGGACCCGTGGACCACGATAGAGCGTTTCTGCTCCTCAGAGCCGCAGCTGACGGTCAGTTGCTGAACGCATGGGACGATCTGGCCTGGCACTATCAGACCGGCAAGGGCACGCCCAAGAACCCAAAGGAGGCGTTCAGGTGGCTTGCCAAGTCGGCGGAAATGGCCAAGATGCGGCATTCCAGCGTGCCCCTTTGTCGCCTCGGCTTGGCATATGCGAAGGGCATCGGCACGCCGGTGGATACGGCAAAGGGACTCGCTCTGATCAATGAAGCCGCTAACGCCGGTTGCCTCGACGCGTCCAACGCCTTGGGCGTGATCTACCGGCAAGGTCTGTACGGGGTGAAGAAGGACCTCGGTGTTTCCGCTTCGTGGTACCGGAAGGCGGTGGAGGAGTTTGGCCAGCGCGAAGGTGATGAAGGGGCCAAAGAAGGCGTTTACCGCTACGCCCTTTGCCTGCGAAATGGCTGGGGGGTTCCCCAGAACCTGCCTGAGTCGGCCAAGTGCCTCAAGGTTGCTGCGACCGAAGGGGCGATTAGCGGCGAGGGTTTGGCGGACGCGCAAACACAGCTCGGCGTTGCCTACAGAGATGGGATCGGTGTTCAGCCTGATCTGGCCGAAGCGTTCAAATGGTTTCAGCAAGCCGCGAACCGGAACCACGCCGAGGGCCTGCGCTGCTTGAGTTGGATGTACCGCGAAGGCGAAGGCGTCGCCAAGGACGTGGCGGAAGCTGACAAGCTCCTTCAGAGGGCGGAGGAGCAGACCCGGCAGGACCTGGCCGATGAACTCGATGACCTGCCGCCGCCGCCGATGGAAGGCGAGATGACCTTTTAGGTCGAGTAAGCCGCGACAGGTGCCACGCTGACCCCATCGCCCACGGCTTGCGCCCGTAGTCACGTCCCCTTGCTGTCGCGCCGAGCAGCGCCGTGCTTTCCGCCTTGCCCCGCGTCCCGCCGCTGCCGACAAAGCCCAAGAACGTGAGCAAGCTGGACGACGAGGAGCGGCGGACGAAGAGCGCGTAAGCCGGGCGCTTGCGCGAAACTGAGTTCATTGGGTTGGCTTGCCGACGATCAGGAGTTGGCCCGCGTAGAAGAACGTGCCCTCTGGAATCTCCTTAACGGTGAAGGTTACTGTATGTTCGCCCGGAGTCTGTTCGGGCAGATACCAGAAGCGCGCGTACTTATGAACCTTCTCCGTCTGTGTGCGTTTCATTGTCACCGGTTTTCCGTCATCGACGATCGCTTCGACGACGCAGGGTTCTCCATAGGGAATGTCACTCATGCCCACGGTGGTGCCGTTCCATTTCACGGAGATGGTGTCACCGGCCCGAGCGCATTTCACGGCTCCCCGCAACATGGCGTGTGTGCGCCCCTTGTCGTCGTTGTAGACGGGGTCTTTGGCGATATCGACGGGCGTCCAGTTGGCGCTGAGTTTGGCACTGGTGATGGGCATCAGGGACGCCACTTCCCAGCACGTCGCATTCAAAGGCGCCGGCAAGACGTGCGCTTCGTTCCGCGCGGCGTCTTTCATCTTCAGCATGGAGCGAGCGATGATGTCGCGGTAGAGGTCGTGCCCGGCATCGCCTGGGTGAACGCCGTCGGCGGAGAAGACCAGCTTGCCTTCGATCGGAGCATTGTTTTTGAAGACAAGGCTTCCTTCCTTCTCGCGTTTTGCAACTTCCACGCCCAGATCGATCGTGGGGATACCATAAGCGTTGGCGATGGTTTCCATCACCTTGCCAAAGGCCACGCTCGTGCCGGCGTGCAACTCTTTTAGCATCCACTGACCGATAGTGTAGACGAAGCAAATGTCGGTCTTCGGATTGTGCCGCCAGATCTGTCGAACCACGCCTTCCACCGACTTCGCTTCAAACCCGCCGCCGCCGTTGACGCGACATTCGAGGAACACGATGTCGGGATCTTGCGCCAGAACGTCGCCTCGCAGGCGGCACGCGCCGTAATCCGAACCCGTGCCCGAAATGGCTGCATTGATTTCGGCGATCGTGGCATTCGGGTACTGCGCTTTGAACCAAGCCAACGTCTTTGGTCGCCAACCGTTCGCTGCCGTGATACTCCCGCCGAGATAGGCGACGCGCACCGAGCCGCCAGTCTGCAGTTTTGCGAAGAAGTTCGGCAACCCATCACGCGATCGGAACTCTTCGGCGACGTTCACGTCGTGAGTGTAGGTTGCCGCGTTGAGTCCACTTGTGGCCAGCGCGAGCGCCGAAAGAAGAACTTTCATGAATTTGCTCCTGTTGTGTTCGGACCTGCTTGCCATGCGAAGCACATCTCGCCTGCGCCAGGACTCCATACACCGCCGCGAGGATAGCCGCCATTTGCTTTCAGCCAGCCTTTTCGCCGTCAGGATGGTCCTGACCGCTTGTGTCTTCACCGCGGGTCGCCGGTGTTCGTGCCAACGATGTCACTCTGCATCGCCAGGCAGGAAACCGGCCTGGCGCCCCGCCTCTTTAGCCCTGACGTTCACCGCAGCAGTCCACGTTCACTATCCCCTCCCGTTGGACCTGCCCATTCCCTGCGATGCCGGATCAAGTACAATGTATTGTACTTGATTGGTCGCCTTGCAGCAGAAGCCCAACGTCGTGGCAGCCTCCCCTCCGGTCCGCCCCCCCGCCCCCACTGCCTTCCCAGCCGGATCGAGCCATTGGGACCTCACGTCCTGCGCACACGCCGGACAGCGCGGTGCCGTGGCCTTCGGCGCGAAAAGCGTGTACAGGATTTGTGAGAGCGGAAGCGGCCCTGATCCTGGACCAGTCCCGAAGACCGTTCTGCGTTCATGGAATCCGTGCAGCAGCACGAACGGGAAGGCCGTCAAGAAAGGCAGAAGGATATTCTGCCAGGAATGCCTCTCGGTCCGAAGGATATGGCGTCCATCCGGCGGGAGGCAACCAGCCATGCCCTTGTCTCCGAGGAACGATATGGACATCTTGACGCAACGTTGCAGAGTGCATGGCCACCCGAGGACGATCGTATGCCGTTAAGACTGCTCTCATTCTGCTCGGTCCTGCTTTCGCTCCACTGCGCATCCGCTGCTGAGCCAGCCCCTCCTTCCAAGGAACTCCTCGATAAGCTCACCGCCGCCGTCAACAAGTGCACCGCAGGCCACATGGAACTCCTCTCCGGCCCCACTGCCGTCAGTCTTCCCGGTGCTCCCGCGGCCTGGACAGTGCTCTTCCGCGACACGTCGTGGCATCTGAAGGACGAACCCCAAAGCGCAGATGTCGGCGCGGAACTCGCGCGCGAGGCCATGCGTTTGCCCGAGGAGGAGCGCCTCAAGAAAATGGACCGCTTCGACGACCACATCCAGTTCTGGCTCGTCCCCGCAGACGCCCCAACAGCCGCCGCACTGAAAGACAAGCTACCCTTCACGGAACAACCGAACCAGTGGCATCGCGAGATCGTTTGCCTGGGCGAACGCCAGGGATTCACTTTCTATGCCTGCGCACCGATCTACAACTGGATTCGCATCCAGACAGAACTCACACTGAAGAATGGCGACGATCCTATCCAAGGCGCGATCCGTGCCCTCGGCGTCGAAGACAAAGGGCGCTGCACCGCCAACAGTTGCGGTCCTATCCTTGTGGAAGCGGGGATGGCCGCGCTGCCAGCCATCAAGACCGCGGTCGCCGACAAGCACCCGCAACGAGCGCAACTGGTCGGCTTGTTGTGCTACTTCAAGGCCGACGCAGCCCGCTCGCAGTTGCTGGCATACGCTTCTTCTGCCGACGAGACCGTTGCTGAAGCCGCCCGTCGGGGTTTGCTCTGGGTGCCGAAGAAGGACGCGGAGAAGCTCTACGTTCAGTGGCTCGATGAAGGCGCGGGCAAGAAGAATGTCCGCAAGGAACTTCGCGCCTGCGGCGCCGTTGACGCCAAGGATGCCGCGCCGATCCTCCCTCGCGTTCTTGCCGCGCCCACGGACGTCCACGAGTACCGGTCGGCGCTGGAGCTTTCACGGAAGTTGGCGGGAAAACCACCCATTGGTGCGGCGCTCCTGGAAGCCGAACAGCGCATCTGCGGCCTCAGGGGCCACGACCAGGGGAAACCAAGCGACGCCGTGGCCGAGATACTCAGGTCCGACGATAAGGAGGCCGTCGCAGCCATCGGTTTGAGCCTGGCATTGTTTTCCACAAAGGCCGATTGTCGGCCGGTGAACGAAGCGGGCGTCTCCATACTTCGCGCTCTCCCGGATGGCGCGGGCCTCAAACTCGTTCGGCGCCTCCGTTCCAGCATGGCGCGAGATGGGCACGACGACGAACTCGCGAGGCTTGAGGACGCTCTGAAGACGGTGGTTCCGTGATCGGCAGTGCCGCGCTTCCCGCCTTGCCCCTTAATCCGCCGCTGCCGATAATGGCGACACCATGCATCGAGTCCTTGGCCCGCTGTCGGGAGCGCCCCCATGACTGACGCGCCGAAGAAGCGCGCGTGGTTGCAGTTCCATCTCAGCACTGCGGTGGTGCTGATGTTCGTGGCGGGCGGGATCATGGCCCTCAACTGCGTCAGAGCGCCCTTGGCCGCGTGCCTCCGCTGGCTTGCTCAGCAGCGCCGTGCATTCCGCCTTGCCGCACATTAAGCCGCAGCCGATAATGGCGGCATCATGCATCGAGTCATCGGCCCACTGGCCCTTGTATGGTTCGCCGCGAGCGCGGTGGCGGCGGAGACGCCCGCCGCGGGGTCTCCCTTCACGGCGGCGGAAGCGGTGAAGTATCCGGATGGGCGGCCAAGCGCACCGTGGCGATTGGATGCGCAGGATCACGGGCGCGTGATGCGCCACGGCGACGGGCCGAACCAATGCGATATCCTGGGCGCACGAGATATCTGGGTCTACGAAGCGGACGGGACGTTCTACATGCACTACGACGCAGCCGGGCCGAAGGGCTGGCTGTGCGCTCTGGCCACGAGCAAGGACCTGACAACCTGGACGAAGAAGGGCCCCGTACTGGATTTCGGCAAGAAGGGCGAGGACGACTCGGCATCGGCGTCGTATGGCGTCACGTACTTCGACGGCAACGTCTGGCACATGTTCTACCTCGGCACGCCGCACACCTCGCCGCCGCCGGATCTGATCCCCAGTTTCCCGTACCTGACGATGAAGGCCCGGGGCGATTCGCCCGCCGGTCCGTGGACGAAGCAAAAGGACGTGGTTCCGTTCCGCACGAAGCCTGGCACGTACTATTCCGCAACGGCAAGCCCGGGCCACGTCATCAAGCAGGGAGACGAGTACAGGATGTTCTTCAGCGCGTCCACCGACCAGCCGATCAAACGCACCATCAGTATAGCGCGCACGAAGAACCTTGACGGCGCGTGGACAATTGACGCCCAGCCGATCGTGCCACTTGAGGAGCAGATCGAGAACACGTCCCTGTACTACGAACCGGCATACCAGACGTGGTTCCTGTTCACTAATCACATTGGTCTCAAGGGCTTCGAGTACACGGACGCGGTGTGGGTCTATTGGACGAAGGACCTGAACACGTGGGATGCCAGGCGCAAGGCGGTTGTGCTCGACGGCAGGAACTGCACCTGGAGCAGGACGTGTATTGGTTTGCCGTCGGTGCTGAAAGTGGGGAATCGCCTGGCCGTCCTCTATGACGCACCCGGGGGCGATAGCAAGAGCCACATGAAACGCGACATCGGCCTGGCATGGCTGAACCTGCCCCTGGTGCCGCCGTAGAAGTAGCCGCATCTCATCGTCGGCTTTCGGGTGGTGGTCGAGGTGCCCAGGACGCCATAGGCGCACCGCACGAGCAGGCTGCGCTTCGCCGAAGGCCCACGTTCTGCACGCCGACACGTATCACCTGCGCGGACGCTGAAGAACGCGCCCATGTCCTTCAGGCAGTGTGGCGAGTTGCTTGTTGGGGGCCGCAGTTCGTCGCGGCCTAGAGCAGTTCACGATTGAATGTAACCACACGATTCAAACCAGCCGGTGGCGTCCGAGGCGGTGACGGTCTTGAGTGCTGCACCAATGGCGTGCCAGAGTTCTTCTTTTGTCCGCGCCTTGACTTTGCGCAGGTACGCTTTGATCTTCGACCACATCTTTTCAATCGGGTTGAGATCTGGACTATAAGGGGGCAGAAACCACACTTCAGCTCCCGTTGCCTTGATGGTCTCGATCACG
>JAPLOD010000132.1 GCA_026692735.1 Planctomycetota bacterium
GGGCTTGAACAAAGCTCCACTGAGAAACGGCCTCCGTGCCTTGACGCTGCGCCGCGCAAAGACTACCGGAACACGCGGACATTTTCATCGTTTCCGGGTGGCGCGCAGCGCCATGACGACTGCGGTGAATAGTCCAGGCTAAGTGACGGTTTGCCCATTGGCTCACACGTTTGGGGGGAGAGGCGGCATTGCGGCGCACGGCTCATGCGCCATTCGGCGGCTGTAATGCACATGTGCAGTGAATCTGGCTCGCCGCACGTTTTACAGGTGATACTGCTGGCATTGCGGGTGGGGCGGCAGATAATCGGGCCAGCCGAACAGGTACAAGGCGACAACAGATTATATCGTATTCACGCAGGGGCCGCATCGCGGCAACCTGCGGTGGTGGTTTCTGGAGGCATAGCCATGCGTAACACGTCTCATCGGCGGTTGATGGCGGCGGGCAGCACGGCGGTGCTTGCCGTCGGCTTGCTGCTGGCGTTTGCGGACGAAGCGGCTCAGGCGGGGACGATCTATGTCAACTGCAACGCCACGGGGGCCAGCAACGGTTCATCGTGGCTTGATGCCTACACCGATCTGCAATCCGCACTGGCAGCAGCCGCCAGCGGGGATGAAATCTGGGTCGCGGCGGGCACGTACAAGCCGACCACGGGCACCGACAGGACCATCTCGTTTGTGTTGAAGGCAGGCGTCGGCGTTTACGGCGGCTTCGTGGGCACGGAGACGGCGCGTGACCAACGCAACTGGACGGCTAACGTCACAACGCTCAGCGGCGACTTGAACGGCAACGACAACACCAACATAGTCTACAACGAGCCAACGCGTGCGGAAAACAGCGCCCACGTCGTGACCGCCACCGGGGACATGGTGAACGCCGTCCTTGACGGCTTCAAAGTCTCCGGTGGAAATGCCAACGGTGGCAGTTCGTACAACTGTGGCGGAGGCGCATATCTTAGTAACGTCAGGCGGCTCGTCGTGAGCAATTGCACGTTCAGCGACAACACCGCAGGCCCCAGCGGCTACGGCGGCGGGATGTTCAACGACGGCTCGCCCACCGTGACGAACTGCACGTTCAGCAACAACACCGTATGGTTCGACGGCGGGGGGATGTTCAACGGAGACTTCTCCTCGCCCGCCGTGACGAACTGCACCTTCAACGGCAACAGGTGCAGCGAGGGCTACGGCGGCGGGATGTGCAACCGCGGCGCATCGAAGCCCGCGGTGACGAACTGCATTTTCAGCAACAACAGCGCCCACCTCAGCGGGGGCGGGATGTACAACAGTGGCTATTCATCCGCCGTGACCAATTGCATTTTCATCGGCAACACCAGCGCTGGCGCCGTGGGCGGCGGCGGGATGTACAACGGCGGGGGGTCAATCGCCGTGACGAACTGCATCTTTAGCGGCAACAGTGCAACAGGCTGCTACGGCTTCGGCGGCGGCGGGATGTGCAACGAGGGCTCGCCCGCCGTGACCAACTGCATTTTCAACGGCAACACCACGGACGCCAAGGGCGGCGGGATGTACAACCGCTCCTCGTCGCCGACCGTGACGAACTGCATCCTGTGGGGCGATACGGCATCAAGTGGTGGAGCGGAACTGTACGATGATATGTTAAACTCCACAGTAACGTATTGCTGTATCGCTGGCGGCTTCACGGGGACAGGCAACATCAGCAGCGATCCGCTCTTCGTCAACGCGGGGGATCTTCATCTGCAAGCCGGGTCGCCCTGCATTGATGCGGGCGACAACACGGCTGTCCCTGCGGGCGTGACCGCCGACCTTGACGGTAACCGGCGCATTGATAACGTAAGCGGAGTCAACCCCGTTGTTGATATGGGCGCGTATGAGCGGGCGTTCCGGCCTTGGGCCGTAACGGATGCCGCCAGCACTCTGGAGAATTTCGCTGTTACGATCGCCGTGTTGACCAACGATGTCACATTCAACGGTGGCACGTTGTCCATTACAGGAGTCACGCTGGGCGCGAGCGGCTCCGTTTCCATCGCAGGCACTCAGGTTGTCTATACGCCCAACGCGGAATTCATTGGCAGCGATTCCTTCAGCTACACGATCAATTCTGGGGGCGCGTCTGATACCGGGGTCGTGAATGTAACCGTAATCCCGGTGGCCGACACGCCGCCGGCGACGATCTACGTTGACGCCGCACGCCCGGATGACTCGGGCGACGGCCTGACGTGGGGCACGGCCAAACAGACGCTCGTCGCGGCGTTGAGCCAGGCCGCCAGCGGCGATGTAATCTGGGTTGCGGCGGGCACGTACAAGCCGACCGCGGGCACCGAACGGAGCGTGTCGTTTGTGTTGAAGGCGGGCGTCGGCGTCTACGGCGGCTTCGCGGGCACAGAGACGGCGCATGATAAGCGCAACTGGATGGCTAACGTCACGACGCTGAGCGGCGACATTGGCATCGGCGATAACTCGGACAACAGCTTCCACGTCGTCACCGCCAGTGGCGACATGGCGAACGCCGTCGTTGATGGCTTCACCGTCTCCGGCGGAAACGCCAGCGGGAGCAGTCCCAACAACCGTGGCGGCGGCGCGTGTTTTAGCAGTGTCAGCCGCCTCGCCGTGACCAACTGTACTTTCAGCGGCAATTCGGGAGGCTACTCCGGCGGCGGGATGGATAACCAATCCTCCTCGCCCGCCGTGACGAACTGCAACTTCATCAACAACACCGCAGGAGGGGGTGGCGGGATGTACAACTCCTATTCCTCGCCCGCCGTGGCCAACTGCACGTTCAGCAACAACACCGTAGGAGGCAGCGGCGGCGGCATGTCCAACTACTACTACACCTCCTCCCCCGCCGTGATGAA
The DNA here is from genome assembly GCA_026692735.1 of Planctomycetota bacterium. Classification (GTDB taxonomy): domain Bacteria; phylum Planctomycetota; class SZUA-567; order H5-PLA8; family H5-PLA8; genus JAPLOD01. The sequence goes on from JAPLOD010000132.1 coordinate 2,832, forward strand.
CTGCACGTTCAGCAACAACACTGCAAACCATGGCGGCGGGATGGTCAACGAAATGTCCTCGCCCACCGTCACGAACTGCAACTTCAGCAACAACACCGCCAACACTTCCGGCGGCGGTATGGACAACCTAAACTATTCCTCGCCGCCCACCTCGCCCGCCGTGACAAACTGTCTCTTCAGCAACAACACCGCCAAACAATACGGCGGCGGGATGGACAACCAATCCTCCTCGCCCGCCCTGACGAACTGCACCTTCAACGGGAACAAAGCCAACGCCAAGGGCGGTGGCGTATACGGCGACGCCTCCTCGTCGCCGAACCTGACGAACTGCATCCTATGGGGTGATACGGCGTCGAATGGCGGAGCGGAATTATACGATTTGTCGGGAACAGCCCAGGTGACGTACTCCTGTATCGCAGGCGGCTTCACGGGGGCGGGCAACATCAGCACCGACCCGCTCTTCGTCAACGCGGGGGGTGGGGATCTTCATCTGCAAGCCGGGTCGCCCTGCATTGATGCGGGCGACAACACGGCTGTTCCTGCGGGCGTGACCGCCGACCTTGACGGAAACCGACGCATTGATAATGTTTCGGGCATCAACCCTATCGTTGACATGGGCGTGTATGAGCAGGCGTTCCGGCCTTGGGCCGTAACGGATGCCGTCAGCACTCTGGAGAACGTTGCTGTTACGATCTCCGTGTTGGGCAACGATGTCACATTCAACGGTGGAACCTTGTCCATTACAGGGGTCACGCCGGGCGCGAACGGCTCGGTTTCCATCGCAGGCACTCAGGTCGTCTACACGCCGAACGCGGAATTCATTGGCAGCGATTCCTTCACGTACACGATCGTCGCTGACACCGGCTTGCCCGATACCGGAAGCGTGAATGTAACCGTAATCCTGGTCAACGACGCCCCGAGTTTCACGAAAGGGCCTGATCAGACGGTTCTGGAGGACTGTGGGGCGAAGACAGTTACCGGGTGGGTGCAGGGGTTCAGCCCCGGCCCGCCGAACGAGTCCGGCCAGGCGGTGCTTGCTTATCTTGTCAGCAACAACAACAGCGCGCTGTTTTCGACACCGCCCGCAATCAACACGGCTGGCACACTGACCTACACGCCTGCGGCAAACGCCTGGGGCGTGGCCACGGTGACAGTCCGCGTGCAAGACAATGGCGGAACGGCAAACGGCGGCGTGGACAAAAGCGATCCGCAGACGTTCACCATTGCCGTTACGCAGGTCAACGATCCGCCGACGCTTAACACGATAGGCGGCGTGAGCATCTTCGAGGACGCGGCGCAGCAGACCGTGAACCTGGCGGGGATAACGTCCGGTCCTCTCGATCCGGCGCAGACGCTCTCGGTGACTGCCACGTCCGGCAATACCGCTATCATCCCGAATCCAACAGTCAGCTACACCAGCCCGGCTACCACCGGTTCGCTGAAATTCACGCCTGTGCCCAACGCATACGGTTCCGTCGTTATCACGGTTACCGTGACTGACGACAACACGGCCAACGGATTGCCGCTGTCTTTCCAGCGGCAGTTCACAGTGACGGTGAATCCCGTGAACGACGCGCCGACGTTGGACGCGATTGCCGACTTGAACCTGACGGAGGACAGCGGACCGCAGATGATTGGGTTATTCGGCATCACATCTGGTCCGGCAATTGGCATGAGTGATGGGCCGCAGGTGCTCACCGTCTCAACCTCGGTCCTGGAGAACCCCAGCCTTCTTTCAGTGTTGGCTACGAACTACACCAGCCCGAGTGACAGCGGCCTTATCTTCCTGAATGCGGCTCAAGGGAAGTACGGGACCGCCACGATTCGCGTGACTGTGCAGGATGATGGAGGCACCGCAAACGGCGGGGCGAACACTTTCTACCAGGACTTCACTGTCAACGTCGCGTACGTGAACCACGCGCCCAAGGTGACCGGCAAGACGGTGAGCACGGTCGAGGACGTGCCTCTGGAGATCACGCTCGACGCCACGGACCTCGATGGCGACCCCCTGACGTACAATGTCCTCGCGCCTCCCACGGGCGGCACGCTGAGCGGGATTTATGGCGGCAACAAGGTCCTGTACACCCCGCCGGAGCAGCAGGCGGGCATCTTTACGTTCGCATACAAGGCCAATGACGGATTGCTTGAGTCCGACGCGGCGATCGTCACCATCAACGTCACGCAGGGCGCGCCTTCCACCACCACGGGGTTGAGTCCGAACAGCGCGATCCTCAACGGCGCGGGGTTCACGCTTGTGGTCACGGGGGCGGACTTCGTGCCTACGTCGGTCGTGCAGTGGGGCGGCGTGGCTCTGCCCACGCAGTACATATCCGCAACGCAAGTGCAGGCGACCGTCGCCACGGCCAATTTGAGCACGCCGGGTATCGTGCCCATCACCGTGGCGAACCCGCCGCCCGCTGGCGGAACCTCCGCCGCCATTGCATTCTACGTGTACTCCGGGCCAACGGTGGGAACATGGATCGTCACGAACACGAACGATTCCGGCGCAGGCTCACTGCGGCAGGCCATGCAATGCGCTCGCAGCGCCGACATCATCACCTTCGACCCCAATGTCTTCGCATTGGCGAACTCCGACGCCGCCACGGTTATCAACGTCAAGAGTCCGCTGCGGCCGCTCAGCGTCGGCAATGTGGTTATTGATGCTCAGGACCGGCGCGTCGCGGTCAATGGCAGCGCGGCGGGCTCGACGGACGGCATCGTCATCTCCTCCGACGGCAACAAGGTTCAGGGCCTGACAATCTTGGGGTTCACCGGCTCAGGCGTAACCATCGTGGACGGCAAGAACAACGTGTTGGGCGGCGACCGAAAGGTCGGCGCCGGCCCGAACGGCCAGGGGTTGCGTATCGCAGGCAACGGCACGTATGGCATCCTGATCACCGGACCGCTTTCCACCGGCAACGCGGTCAAGGGCTGTTGGCTGGGCTTGAGCGCGTCCGGGAAGGATATGCAGGCGAATCTGGCCGGGCTGATTATTGAGGGCGGCGCCAAAGCGAACACCATCGGCGGCACAGGCGCTGGTGAGCGGAACACGATCAGCGGCAATCTATTCGAGGGAATCACGATCTCAGGTGCGGGCACAGATGACAACGTGCTCCTTGGCAACATCATCGGTGCGAATGCAATCAGCGAGACGGCGACGAGACAAGCAGTGTCGCGGGACAGCGACGATCTTGGCTTGGCAAGCCGGTCACCTTTGGGCAACGGCAGCACCGGGGTATTCCTGTCGAAGGGCACACAAGGTACGCAGGTTGGCGGCGACACCGACGCGGACGCGAACCTGATCGCGTACAACGGCGGCAACGGGCTGGAGGTGCGCACACAGGAATCGAAGCGCAATTCGTCCAAGGGCAACCGCATCTCGAAGAACGTGAAGGGCGGGATCGCTTTGTACGACGGGAGCAACGGAGGCATCAAGCCGCCGACGTTCTCACTGGTGGAACGACTGCCGTCGCGTACCGGGGGAGGGGCCGCGCCGGCCGCGGCAAGAAGCGTGGCGACGGTCAACATCACAGGGAGCGCCGGCGTCAGCAGTGGGACGGTGGAGGTCTTCACCGATCCAGAGACGCAGGGTGGGACGCTGGCGGGGCGCTGTTCGGTGGTCGGCGGCGTCTGGCAGATCGAGGTGGATGTTTCGGACGTGGAGAACATCACGGCGACGCTCACGGACGCGGACGGGAACACATCGCCGTTTGCGGTGTTTGGGCCGGTGCCGGCCGCGCCCAGCGGCACACCGGACGACAGCGACGGCGACGGGGTCTCCGACGCTCTGGAGATTCTTGCCGGGACGGACCCCGGTAACACAACGGATTGCCCGCTGAAGGAAGGCGCTGTGGTCGTGGACAAGATCAGCGCCGGACTGAGGTTCACGAGCGCAACGAAGGACAATATCAAGGCCACGCTGCGCCTGATCCTGCCCGCCGGCTACGTGAACACCGGATCGGCCGTGGCCGTACAGTGTGCGGACTACATTGAACGCTTCACGACGCTGGACGCGAAGGGGAAGAGCCCGAAGGGCTTGGCGACGCTGAGCATCAAGGGGGCACTCACGACGCCCGGCCCCGTGACGGGCGGGCTGCTGACGTTCAGCGTGAAGGGCAAGGACCTGAAGACGGGGCTGGCATCGGCAGGTTTGAGCGACCGGACGACGACAGGGAAGAAGGGGGAGACGCTGCCCCTGCCCGTGGCCGTGGCGATTGGCATGGCCGATGGCAGCAAGCACGTTTACGCCGACGGCGTGAGGGTCACCCACTTGATGCCGACCTTGTTGGCGGCGTAGGTCAATTCCTGCATCCAGTCGCCGTAGGCCATCACCCAGTGGGAATCGCGGGCTTCGACCAGA
>JAPLOD010000133.1 GCA_026692735.1 Planctomycetota bacterium
ACTTCGCGTAGCCCGCCACGCCCCACCACGAGCGGGTGGACGGCCCGTTGAAGGCCGGGACGTTGGTCTCGTGAGCGTAGTCGGCGTTGATCACGAAGGTCCATTTCTCCCAGGGCGTGAAGGTCATGATGGTGTCGAACAGGAGGCGGCCGCCCTTGTCGTGGCTGTCCCAAAGCCGTCCGGTGAGCGTGGAGCCGATGCCGGGCACGCTGGGGTCGTCGAAGGTGCCTTCGTAGTCGCCGGGCACGCCGTTCGTGAGGGGGCTGCCGGTCAGCAGGGCCGGCGCGGTCGCGGCCCGCAGGCGCGCGCGTTCATCCACGAATTGCTCATCGCCGTACATCGCGTTGAAGACCCAGTTGAACCAGCCGGTGGCCTGCCAGTTGGAGCTGAACATCCAGGACTTGGCGTTGTTCTGGTCCTGGATGTTGTCCCAGCCGTTGACCAGGCCCGCCATGACGGCCCATCTGCCGCCTTTCTCGCTGCCCTTGAAGACTTCATAGGTGGCCTTGACGCCGGTGTGCGTGGCCGGGATGGCGTAGGCAAAGAGGAACGACCGCGAAGCGTTGATATCGTCGTAGGCCTCGAACACCTCGGCGCCGTGGTGGGTCGCGAACTTGCCGAAGTCGAACGTGATGCCCTTCCCGACCGGCGCAATGTACTCGATATAGGCCTGCTGCAGTTCCACGTCCTTGTACTGGGTGAGGCGCAGGCTCGGGTCGGCGAGGTTGTCCTGCGCGGCGATGAAGCGCTGGTCGGTGCCGAAGTTGGTGCTGATCTTGAATCCGACTTCGCCCGGTTCCGTGGGCAGGCGCGCGAAGTTCACCTCCGCCAGGTGCAGGTTGAAGCCGTTGCTGTCGGTATCGGCGAAGCGCAGGTTGTTTTTCTGGTTGTCGGGGCGCGTGAAGTTGTACTCGTAGGAGAAGTCCAGGTAGCCACTGACGACCAGCGGCCGGTCGTGCGGCGCCGGCGCGGTGACCACCTTGCCCATCTTCTGTTCCGAGGCGGCCATGGCCTTGTCAATCGCGACGTTGGCGCCGGGACGCGCTTCGGCCTGTTTCAGTCGCAGCTCCAGTTCCTTGTTTTTCTCTTCGAGCGCCTTCAGCCTGGCCAGGACCTCCGACAAGTCCGTCTCGGCGGAGCAAGCCAGGCCGCCGATGGTGCAGGACGCCCACAACAGGACCAGCAGCGTTCGCGCGTAGCGGTTCATTGACCCCCCCCTGTGTTCCCGGATCGTGCTCTTCATGCAGACCGCGTGCCAAACCATGGCCGGAGCCGCGCATGCCCCGCGCAAAACAGAGCACTCTATCAGGTAACGTGCGGGATACGCTACCGGCGCCGCCGCTTACCGGCAAGGTCAGGATTTGCGCAGCGTGCCCCATTGCCACGCCTCGCGGCACACTGGCCTGTTCAAAACCGCACCATTGTACACAACCCCATCCACCAAGTCGCAGCAGAGCAATGCAGAATGAAACACGCAGACGGCCAATTCTGAATTGCGAATTGTGTAGCAGTTCAGTGCCGCCTCATGCAAGACACAGGATGCCGGATACCGGATACCGGATGCCGGATACCGGATACCGGATGACGGATACCGGATACCAGATGCCGGATACCGGATGACGGATGCCGGATACCAGATACCGGATGCCAGATGCCGGATACCAGATACCGGATGCCAGATGCCGGATGACGGATGACGGATACCAGATGCCGGATACCGCACGACGGACGACGGATGACGGAGTGCTTGTCGCAACGGGATTTTTCTGGATTTCGGTTGCGCGACGGCAGATGTTAGGGTAATCTTTTAGCGAGGCTGGGACCTCGAATCTCCTATACTCTGGCTCGTCTCACCGAGGCGACAGAGAAAACCGAGGCTCGGCGGATTTCCGATTTTCGATTTTCGATTTGGTGCTCGCGGGGCTGCGCGCGGACGGGGGACGTGCTGTGCGCGGTTCGAGTCGGGGTCAGGGATCGGGAAGCGGAGATCGCAGGAAAGAAGAAGGGGGAGTTATGGAGGGCAGGGAAGAACGGGTTCAGGGAGCGGGAGGCGGAGATCGGAGAGGAAACGAAGCTGGAGATGTGGCAGGGACGGAAGAACGCACGCGTGAAGTGACCGTTGCGATGCCGTCGGAAGCGGAGATGGAGCGGCGGATGAAACTCGGGTTGACCGACGCGGAGTGGGAGAATCCGGAAGAGGCCATGTTCACCGGCGGGTTGGTGAAGATGTGGAATTGCCGGAATGTCATCGCGGCAAAGTACAAG
>JAPLOD010000134.1 GCA_026692735.1 Planctomycetota bacterium
GGGCGCACCTCCCGGATCGGCACGTGCGGCTCCTGGATCGTCTTCAGAATGGTCGCGGTGGAGGTCGGGCCTTTGAAGGGCGAATGCCCGGCCAGCAGGGCGTACAGCGTCGCGCCCATGCTGAAGACGTCCGCCGGCTTGCCCGCCTCCTTGACCGCCGTCGCCTGCTCCGGCGCCATGTAGCCGGGCGTGCCCATGGCGTCCTGCACGCCGGTCAGCGTCTGCTGGCGCGCAAGGTCGCGTGCCAGGCCCAGGTCCGCGAGCTTCGCCGCGGGGAACAGCAGCGAGCCGTCCTGCGCTTTTGGGATCAGGATGTTGTCGGGCTTGATGTCGCGGTGCACCACGCCTTGCGCGTGGGCGTTGGCCAGGCCCGACGTCGCGGCCAGACAGATTTCCACCGCCGTGGCTTCATCCAGCTCTTGCCCCGCGACGACCGTGTCCCGCAACAGCGCTCCGGCCGAGACGCCGTTGACGTATTCCATCACCAGGTAGAACAGCCCGCGCTCTTCGCTGACGTCGGTTACCCGCACCAGGTGCGGCGATTCCACGTGCGCCGCGATGCGCGCCTCGCGCAGGAACCGGTCCACCAGATCCGGCCGCTGCTCCGCGGATTCGATCGCCAGTACCTTCACCGCCACTTCCTGCTCCAGCAGCACCTTGACGCCATAGTAGACCGCGCCCATGCCCCCCTGGCCGAGCTTGGCCAGGAGAGGAATGCCGCCGAGCGCCGGCACCGACACGCCCTGGAAGGTCGTCCGCGGCACGTTGATCAGAAGACCCTCGCCGGACAAGTCGTGGATCGGCATGGACAGCGCCATTGTCGCTGCCTCCCTGCCGGACTGAGGCCTGCTCCCAGAGGCCGGGTGCGGCGAGGCAAGTGCCGTGGGTTGGTCCGCTGGCGAGGGATGCGGTGTGGCGGCCGGCGTCGCGGGCACGGTCGTTTCCCCCGCGGGCGCAGGGGGCTGCCGGGCGGGCACGGTGGCCTCGTCTGCAGGCGCAGCCGTGTGCTCGGGATGCGGCGGGGCGGCTTGCGGATCGCCTGGCGTCGTCGTCATGAGACTCCTCGCGGCCGTAAGGCGCTTTCCATCCGGCTCATGGGCTCAGAATGTACAGCGGTCGCGGTTTCAGACAACTACCGCATCGCGCGTTTGAACTGACTGCGCGGCAGGCCGCAGCCGGGCTTCCGCCCCTTATTTGCGCGCTTGCTCCTGAGATTCCGGAAGGGTCGACTCTTTGCCTTGGATGCCATTGCTCGTACCTCTCCTCCTGTGCCTCGTTCCTCGCGAACCTGGTGTGTGGCGGCTGTTGCCGAGCGCTGACCGCCCGGGACCTGTGGCATTATACTTCGGACAGTGGCGTTTCGCCGGGCAGTTCCGCGGGCGCCGCTGCAGCGGCCGCTGCCTCAGGCGGCGGCGCAAACTTCTTCGCCACGAACAAGGCCATGCTCTGGCGGCCGGTCTCTGCCGCCCTCTTGGCTGCCGCCTCCCACTCTTCGCGGCTGACCAGCGAGCGGTCGAAGCGCTCCAGCCGCGCCAGCAGGAAGACGTCGCCCCGTTCGAGCGCGGTACGCTTGGTCTTGAGGATCCCCTGTTCGTCGCGCGCCTTCTCGAAGAAGTCCAGCGCGTCGGAGAAGCGCTCCAGGTTAAAGAACTCCCAGCCGACCTTGCTCAACGTCGCCCGTGGAGTTTTCTCCGAATGCAGCAGGTCGCGCTTCTTCAGATAGTCTGTCGGAATCGCCATCGTTCCCTCTCCTTCTCACAGCCTACGACCCGGACCTCGAAACGTAAACCGAAAATCGGGCTGCTTCGGGGAACACCGCGCACGCCCGCTTCGCTCGGGCTTCGCGCGTCTCCGCGGTGTATAACAACTGGGAAGACCAGGTCACCGGCTGACTCTTGGAGGGCACACCATGACACCTCGCGCGACTCTTATGCTATGGCTCCTGGCGGGATGCCTGCTTCTTGGCGGGCAAGCTGCGCCCGCGGCCGATGACGCCCCGGCCGGCAAGAAGCTCAAGGTCGCCGTCCTGACCGGCGGACATGGTTTCGACCACAAGACCTTCTTCGAGCTCTTCAAGAGTTTTCCCGACATAACGTATGACGAGATAGTCCTCAAGAAGGACCTCAGTTGCTTCGACGACATCAGCCAGTGGTCGTACGACGTGATCGTGATGTACAACATGACGCAGGAGATCACCGACAAGCAGAAGGAGAACTTCCTCAAGCTACTCGACAAAAGCGTGGGCTTGGTGCCGATGCACCACTCCCTCGGCGGGCATGCGAACTGGCCCGAATACCAGAAGATCATCGGTGGCCGGTTCTACCTGACCAAAACGATGGTTGACGGTGAACCGATGGCCAGCACGTATGCCGAAGGCGTCGAGTACACCATTCACGTCGAGGACGCCAACCACCCCGTGACGGCCGGCGTGAAGGACTTCAAGGTCCATGACGAGGTCTACGCGAAGTGCGCCGTGGAGCCCGATAACAAGGTCCTCCTGACCACGGACAATGCGAAGAGCGACAAGGAACTGGTCTGGGTCCGCAAGTACCGCAACTCAAACGTCTGCTTCATCATGCCCGGCCACGGCACCACCATTTTCAGCAACGAGGATTACAGGCGGCTGGTCCACAACGCCATCTTCTGGACGGCCGGGAAGTAGGGCGGATGAATCACCACCGAGAGCCTAGCACGGCCGAGCCGCAACCAAGAAGGGGCAGAGGGTTCGGGGTTTTGGGTTTCGGGTTTCGGGTTTCGGAACAACAACAGGCGAGCCCGATGGAGACGTCGCGCCGCGGTTCCTGGTTTTGCTCATTGACGATTGGGAATTGCGGATTGACGATTGACGGAAGCAGCACTGTCTGCGGACAGTGGCACGAACGGCAGGGCGCAAGCCGCGAGCCAAGACACAGGGCGTGACAGTGCGGCCAGGCCAGGGGGAACTGTTTGGATGAGCACCTGATGTGGCAGATCGAGTGCTCGGTCACCGTTTTTCGCGACAAAGGAAATGTAGGAAAAGGGGAAGCCGAGAATGGAAGTTTATTCGACATGCCCGAAATGCAATTGCCAGTTCGATTGGGACACGTCGAAAGACGAGCAGACTCCCGACGGTGGAAGGCATCCAGCGTCTTCCCCGAATTGTCCCAAATGCGGCTACGATGTCACAGGCACCAACGACCGGGCGCCCCGTGATGTTAGCTGGTACGCCAAGAAGAACGATGTTGAAGCCTTGCGGCGTCTACTGCGGCCAGGCTGGCGCAACCTTCTTGGTCTTCTCCGGCCTAAGGTTGACGAGCGAAACCAGGGCGGATTTACCCCACTGATGGCCGCCGCCATGTACGGCAGCATTGATGCCGCTGCGTTTCTGTTGCAGAACGGCGCCGACATCGCGGCGAAGAACAACGACGGCCAGACGGCACTCGAGATTGCCCAAGAATATAAGCACCCAGCAGTTGTTGAGTTGCTGGGGGCGTGGGCTAGAAACCCGGAATCGGCTTACGCATCATACCTATCAGCCCTTACAGGATCCGGAGCTCTAATCGCTTTCGGACCGTCTGCATACAGGGGTAAGGTCGTAGCACTTTTCGCAAAGGGAGGCATAAGCTGCGTGGACGTAGAGACGGCGGACGAATTGTCGGCCTGCCGGATCATACTGTTGCCTGGGCGGATTCTCCGGCCTTGCCAGATTGCCTTCTGCCATTTTATCCCGCATCATGAGAACCAACGGTGTTCAAAGGAAGACGTAAGCGATTGGCAAGACAAGCTTCTTGGAGCTGTCCCTTCCATGATGGATAAGGCTGATCAGGAGCAGTTCAATTCCTGCAAGATCAAGTTTATCGTGGACATCGCATGCAGCTCTGCGGTGCCTATTTTTTTGTGGAGGGAGCTGAGCTCGGAGAAGTGTATTCAGTTTGCCAAGGCAATTGAGCAAGGGTATAGAAAGCTGCTCGGGGGCATGATCAAGCTTGTGCCTGCCGCAGAGTCCACGTTGCCGACGCTCACCCTCGACCTTGGAGGCGGCGTGACACTCGAACTAGTGCTGATTCCCGCAGGGAAGTTCACGATGGGCAGCCCGGCGACGGAGACGGAGGCGCACCAGCGGAATGACGAAACGCAGCATGAGGTGACGATCAGCACGCCGTTCTACATGGGGCAGTACGAGATTACGCAGGCGCAGTACGAAGCGGTGATTGGCAGCAACCCCAGCCGTGTCAAAGGCGCGAAGAACCCCGTGGAGCAGGTGTCGTGGGATGGCGCGCAGGAGTTCTGCCGGAAGCTGAGCGCGAAGGCGGGGAAGACGCTTCGCTTGCCGACGGAAGCGGAATGGGAATACGCGTGCCGCGCGGGGACGACAACACGCTTCTCCTCTGGCGACGCCGACAGCGCCCTTGCGGATGTGGCATGGTACGACGCGAACAGCGAACGCAAGCCGCACCCCGTCGGCCAGAAGAAGCCAAACGCCTGGGGCCTATACGATATGCATGGTAACGTGTGGGAGTGGTGCCAGGACTTTTACGGGGCTTACGCGGAGGGCACCGCGACGGATCCGCCGGGTGCTGTGAACGGGACGTCCCGCGTGGTGCGGGGCAGCGGTTGGGTATTTAGTCCCTGGAGTTGCCGGTCGGCCAACCGCGGCGGGAGCCCGCCGGACCCTCGGTACGGCGGTGCCGACATCGGCTTTCGGGTGGTTGTTCCGGCAGGATCCCATTAACCATGTGCAGCATTACCATTTTGCGTGCCTAGTTCCACTGCGGGCTTGTCTCGCAGTGCCTGTAGTGCGTCTGTTGTGGCGTTCCCGGACCACTGCGAGACAAGCTCGCGGGTGGCCCCGAAAGGCGCTTCAGCGCTTTTCGGGGTGCCGCAGGCACACCCAACCGCGAACGCGGAACACAATACCCGATACCCGAAACCCGGAACCCGGAACCCGGAACCCGCCTGGTGCCCCTGCCGCGCCAGACGCCAGACAATAACACCTTGCGCCGTGTCGTTTGTGCCACTGGCCGCAGCCAGTGCGCCGTCCCCTCGCGATTCCGCACAACGCGGGGCGGCTGCCGCACGCATCGAGCCCGCATTCCGTTCCGGGCTTGTTGGTTTGCCGTTCTTCGTGTCCTTCGGATTTCGGATTTCGAGTTTCGGATTTCCGTCCGCGCGTGGTGCTGTTCGCCCGATCACCCGATCACCCGATCACCCGCTTGATGAAAGGAGCTTCCCGCGAAACTGTAGGCGGGCCAGGGACCGCTCCAACTCAATGCGATATCGTTCGTCTTCTCTCCAGCGCCCAGCTTCCGCAGGCGGGATGCGAAGGCTGGCATGTTGCCGCGCTTCACCAGGCACGCCAGGTCCAGAAGGATCATACCCTTGTCGTGCTCCGTATCGCGCACAGGCAGGAGTACCGCATCTTCAGAAAGTCGAGAGAGCACGCCGATGATCCGCTTGGCGTGATTCCGCAGACGCCCGTCAACCTCTCGTTGGGCAGTTCGAGCCCGC
>JAPLOD010000135.1 GCA_026692735.1 Planctomycetota bacterium
CAGCATCTGGTCCGGCTCGTACTCGCGGTATGTTTTGCTCATCCCTTCATCATCGGGTGTTTTCTCCCGCGTCAATTGCCTTACTCCGACAGACTCCTAGTCCTCCCCGGGACGGTTTGGAACGGCTCTGGAGGGCGCCAGGAGCGGGGCATGGGCGACGGGCGTCGTCAGGCCGTTCTCAGGCCCCCGTTCATGTAAGTCCTTTGACATCGGTCGAAAAAGAAAATGTTTTACATTCCAGTTCCCCCCGCAGGCCGGAAACGGCAGCCCGGAGGATGGCTGGATGGGGCTGGACAAGGTCATCGCCGACATGTAGAAGGCGCGGGGGCAGTGAGGGCACTCGCCGGAGTCCATCGGCTGGGAGTACGAAATGGGCAGAAGATTCGGGTGGACGGAAAACGACGAGCAAAGAGTATGGCTCTGGATCGGGCTGGCCTTCGCCCTATTCTACTGGGGCGAGGCGGTCTTGTTCTGGGGATCCGTCCCGAGATTTTCCGCTCCGCCCGGAACGCCACTGGCTTACTGGGGGGCCTTTGGCGCGACGATCATCTGGCTCATCAAACGTGAGAAGAAGGACGTTTCGTCAAGACCCTCTCCGCGAGCGCCCCACGGGTGGGCAGCGACCATTCCTGGCATCGGCATCACGATGTCAGTGGTGGGCATGCCATACATAGTGATTGGCCTGACTCATAACGTCACATTGGGACATGTGATTCTGCTGGGGGCCATGTTCGAGGCTGGCGTTGTCATCGGAGGCTTGACAGGCAGCCTTGGCTGGATCGCCGCCAGTTTGGTTTGGGCGGCTTCGGGCATGTTCATCCTGTACCATCCGCAAGGGCAGGACTATACGCTTGGTTTCGCCCTCGCCGTCGGCTTCATCTTGGTCGGACTCCTGCGCAGGTGCTTCTGCGACGAGGAGCCGCCGAATGTCTCAGAGGCCGTAGGGGCCGGCGGGGCCTCCAGAGCCGGGGAAGGGCCGCGGGAGGCGTCGTCGGGCCGTTCATAGCCCGCCGTTCCAGTGGGTCGTTTGGCGTCGGTCGGAAAATGTTCTCAGATGCCCCCGGCAGGCCAAGGACGGCAGTCCGGAGGCTGGCCGGATGGGGCTGGACGGTCGGGGCGCTGGACGCGCCTGCCGGGTTCGTTGGGTCAGAATGTTCTGAGTTACCGCCGGCGATTCCGGCGTCCTGCCGACCGGCTGACGACTGGATCGGGCCGGATTGCACGTGTGACCAAAGCGCTTTTGACGGCGGGCGCGCCTCGCAGTTACACTTCCGTTACAGATGCCTGCACCAAGAACGGGTCAGATACAATAGCCATGGGAGGGATCGTCAATGCTCAAGCCAATCTCGTTACTGGCCGTGCTTGCCGCGTGCTGGGCCGCCATCTCCGCCGTGGTAGCGGGGGAAAAGGACGCTGGCCAGACCATTCGCCCTTACGTCTCATTCACGGGCGCCGACAGTCATATCAAGCAGCCCGGATACCACCGCATCGTGTCGGAGGCGGAATGGTTGGCGCTCTGGCAGAAGCACAAAGGTGCCAAGGAATCGAGCGACTATAGCCTCTTCTACAACCCGCTCGGTCTTCCCCACGTTGACTTTGACCAATGCATGGTCATCGCGCTCTGTCAAGGCGCCGGCTACAACAGTGCGGGAGTGGAAGCCGTCTCAGTCACGGAAGAGAAGGATCGCATCGTATTCAGGTTCAACAGCAAGTCGTATCAGACGGTGGGGCCTCCTGTTGTCGGTTCCGTACCAGGTACGCTCACGATGGAGGACGGTGGAGGCCAGGCGGTCGCCGTCTATGGCTTCTTCGTGCTGCCCCGGTCAACGAAAGCCGTGATCCTGCAGGAAAACGTCCAGAGAACCAAGGCTGGCCCGCCTGAATGGCAGGAACGCGCCAGTTTCGGCAAGTTGGGGAACACGCAGTAGGCTCTGCCGGACACGGCGGGGCCAAGGCCGCTATCGAACGGTAAACCCCGGAACGTGCGGAGGTCAGGTTCTCGGGGCAAGCCTTCCGCTGACCGCATGACGGCGTTTCCGGAAGAAGGGGGCATGCCGGTCGCCTTCTGGTTCTGCTCAGCCGCCGGTTCGCTCGCCGCTGTTCGCCAGGAACCTGCGCCCTTGTTGCGGAGCAACGAGGATGCGTTAGCCTCCACGGAAGCGGGAGGAGGCCAGCCCATGACCCTGGAAAGCGTTGACGACCTGGAAGCGTTCCTCGAAGCCGTGTACGCGGTCAAGCATGGCGAGTTTGCCGCCATTTGTTCGCAGCACGGCTACCGGGCACGGCCCTGGGAGGATGATCCGGATCGAGTCTGCGCGAGCATGTACGCCCAGTACCGGAGCGACCCGCTGAGTTTCCTGATCGCCACGGCCAATCGCCGGGTATCGGAACCGTTGATGGCCTTGATCCTCTCCAAGGTCGGGAAGGACGCGCCGCCGAAAGCTTAGCGGTTTGCCCGCCGTTATTCCTCCTGGCCGCCCGTCTCGCTACCACGGCGGGGTGTTTCGGAGGGACAACACGCCTCACTTCGCGTTTGGCGCTTCCGAGGTATACCGCAAACCAGCCGGAACGCCGTCGCCCTCCTCGTTCCGGATGTAGAGGGAAAAGCCCCAGAAACCATACGTCTGCGTAACGCCCAGCAGCAGAGCGTTCCAGCCTTTCTTCAACTCGACATCCTTGATCTTGCTCTTCTGGAAGGACTTGGGCTCCGTATATACAGGCCGGCCATTTACAATTATCTGCATGCCGTCGTCGGCATATACCCAGAACTGGACTTTGCAGTCCGTCTCCGCACGCACATAGACGCAGACGTGGCCCAGGCAATTCTCCCTATTATTCCCAAAGCACTCGCCCAAGTCTACATTCCCTGTCCTCCCGATCGTGCCCGGCTTCCCGTTAAAAGCCTTCCACTTTTCGCCCGCAACGGGTCTTATGTTCTTGTCCAGGTCATCGTGCTCAAAAATCGTCTTGGGATCAATCTTCTCGCGCAACTCGCCATAGAGGAATTCCAATAGGGGTTCCTCGGTAACCGGCCGTCCTGGCGTGACGATGAACGCCAATTCCGCCATTCGCTCGGAAGATGCTCCCGGCGGCAATGCTGAGTACCGCAGCGTGGCCGTGTCACCCGTCTTCCAGGTCTTGTCCGTGGCGAGGCGCAACGTCTCCCCAGCCCGGTCCAACTCGACCCCTGTGATCTTTGCGCCTGAGACTTCGACTGACTTGGCCTTCTCCGATTTCCAGGCCTCGCCATCCACGAAACGCTCGAAATTCAGCACCAGCGTACTCCCTTCGCAGCGCTCGAATCTCAAACGCGGCGACCGCCACTCGAATGGCGCCAGCGGGCCATTTCTGGCGCCCAGGTTTCCGGTGGCCGCGTACGAGACTGCGATGGGAAAGGCCGCCCCCTTCAGGTCAACAACCAGAGATTCGCCGTTGATCTGCGCTTTGGCGGATTGTGGCTTCCCTGACGCATCGGTCAGGATCAGACCTTCAATCGCGCCGTTCACGGCCAGGCCTCCTTCTGCCTGCTTTATCTCAAGAACAAGTGTATCCTTCGCCACTGTCGCGCTGCTCATGTACGGTCTGTGCTCAGCGATATCCCAGCAGGCCACGGCCTTTTGCTGGCGCAGGTATAACTTCCCGTTGGCAACCGCAGGCGACACACAAGTCGCCGCGCTTGAGTGGAACTGGCCGAGTTCCTCGAACTTCTCCGGCGCCGCCCTGAACATCACAGTCCACGATCCACCCCTGTCGGTTGAGGTGTCCGGATCCTTTATCTGGGCCAAGATCTTCCCGTCCGCCATGATCGGCGAGGCGCCCTCGGCATTTCCGCCATGGTCTCCCACCGCCGTCCATTTCGCCTGCCCGCTTCTCAAATCGAAACAGCGCAAAGGAGTGCTGAAGTAGCGTCCGGTGGACGCATATACGTAACCGTTGCTGGCGAGCAGGCTCGCGCCGCGGTAATCGGGAACATTTATGCTCCAGAGCACCACTGCGCCCTCGGGCGTAATCTCATATCCCCGGCCTCCACTGTTCTCGATCGTCGCCAGTATGCCGTCCTCAATCACCGGAGTCGCGTAGGATGAGCAGGGGGGCGGCTTGCTCCAGACGTTCCTGCCGGTCGCGGCGTCAACGCAGAAGATGAACCACGGGTGTTTGGTGACCCCGTTGCTGGTGCCGTTGGCACCCACAATATAGTCCTTGCCGCCGTTTTCCCAAAGCACCACGGAAGCGTTGTCGCTCTGCAACGCCCCGGCGCCTTCCCAGAGGATCTTTCCGGTATTGGCGTCAAACGCGGCCAACTGCGGGACACAGCAATAGACCACGCCCTTGTGGATCAGCGGCGATGAATTGCTGAACGAAGTCTTGACCTGCCAGACCGGCGAGCCGTCCTTAACCGAGAGACAGTAAAATCCCGCGCTTCCCGCGACGTAGCACTTATCCTCCCACACCGCCGGCGTACACGAAGCGCCGATATACATCATCATGTTGGGCGTTGGGATCACGCCGGGGAACTCCTTCTTCCAGATTTCCTTTCCGTTCTCCGCATCCAGGCAGATGATCGTGTCGGTATAGTGGTATCCTTGGCCGACCAGTTGATCTCTGAATGCGTTGTACTTCTCATCGCCCGCGAAGATCAGGCTGCGCCCGGCTTTCTCCGATTTCTTCCACAGGTCTTCCCAACTGTTGAACTCCTGATCCCGCATCGTCGCCAACGCGGCCAGTTCCTTCCACTCGAAGGTCGTATCCTTAAGGCGCTGTTGTGCGAAGGCGCCATACTTGGCCGTCGTCTCAGGATCCAGTGTCGCGAAGAAGTCCTTGATATATGCCTCCAGTTTCGCGCCTTGGAGGTTGCCGCGTTTCCTCCGGGCCTCCTCGACTCTCTTGGCCAACTCGTCCGGCACGCCTTCCAGCCAGCCCAATTCGTTCAGTACTCTTGTGGTGATGACAATGCTCTTCGCCCCCTTGTATCTCCAATGGACGAACACGAACGCCTTTCCACCCGCAACCGTGACGCTGCCGCAGCCGCCATTAGTCCCGGAAGGAATGGGCTCGCTTTGCCACAGCAGTTTCGGTCCTTCCTTGGGCCAGGTGTCGAGCAGTTTCGGACTGTGAGGAGCGATGCCGTTGCGATTCGGGCCGCGCCATTGAGGCCACTCGCTGTCAGCAGCCGGCTGGGTCTGCTGGCCCCAAAGTGGCGCTGCTGCTGCCGCGAGACAAAGGATGCCGGCAATGAATGCGCGTTTCATCATACGTCGCTTCCCCTTTGCCCTTTTCTGACACATATACCCCGCGGCCGGAATCCACGGCGTTGATTCTTTGTGCCTGCCTACTGGCAGGTAGTCATTGTGGTCCTGCCAGCTTCCTTGCGCGTGCGGAAGCGCGGCGAGAAGTAGCGACAGGAAGCGAAGTAGGCGGAACGGAACCGCCTGAAGGAACGCATGCCCTGATTTTGGCAACGCTGCCCAAATGGGGGGCCGGCCAGCGCAGAACGGGCAGTCCATGCCATCACCGGCGTTTCCTGCGCCTTGGGACGGCCGGGAACGGCTCTGGGGAGGCTGGAGGCGGGCCGACGGCGTTTCGGGGGGAAAACGGCATGCCGTCGTCTTCTGGTTCCGCCGAGCCGCCGGAGTTGACCCTGGGTAAAATGATCGGGATGCCGGCGAAAGTTCAGCCTCATTCGCTCGCCGTCCTTGCCCGGCGCGGGGCTGCCGGTCACCTGCGATCCTCCACCTTCGGAATCTGCTCCGGATTGGCGGGCGGGTCTTCGGGCGTGATGTCCTGCCAAAGAAGCATGTCGGTCAGAAGAAGGTCGTGCAGGAACCGGACGCGGCGCAGTTCTGCGGGAGTCTCTTTGCCCGTGCGCCCCATCTTGGACGACAAGGCGGTTTCCTCGCTCTTCAAGTCCTCGAACTCAAGCCGGCGCATGAATGCGCGCTTGCCCCCGAAGCGCCGATAGGCGGACAAGTAGTTCCGGTACGTTTGGCTTTCGTATCCGTGCTCGTATTCCAACCTGGAGCACTGAACCATGTCTTCCAGCGTGCGCATCACGGCGGCCGCATCGGCCGAGGGGTAATCGGCAAGCGCCCGCTGAGCGGCCTCCAGCGAGAGGCGGTGGGGCACGCCCTCCCTTATCGCCGCGGACACGGCAAGAGCCAGCATGCGCCGGCGTTGCTTCATCGTCTGTTCACGTTCCTTCGGCGTCGGATACTGCTGTTCGGTCATTGGTCGCGTGCCTCCGCTGAGGAAGCGACCCTGCGCCAGACGACGACATCGTATCGAGGAGTCATAACCCAGTCCCTTGGCGCGCTCATGCGCTCCGCTTCTTGAAGGCCCGCTTTCCGCAGCAGCGGGCGAAGGGTCTGCCGCTCCCGCAGGGGCAGGGCCTGAACCATTCGCCTTCCGGTTCCGCGCCGGGCTCCCGGGCCTGAACGTCAATGATTTCGCCCTCAGCGTCGCCGGCATCGTTGCCAGCGGCGCGCATGAACCAAGGCAGTTCCCATGCTGATTGGGTCACGACGGCGATGGCCCACAGGCTCAGGATGACGAGGACGCCGAGGGCCAGCGCAGCCGAATGGAAGGCGTCGAGGCCCCAGAGCCGGCCGATGGCCCATGAAACGGGCCAGGCCAGCAGCACGACGAGGCCGGCTCCCGCGAGCACAAGGATGACCAGTTTCAAGAGCGTGCGCATGGCGGAGTTGTAGCCGGGTTGAGGAAACCGGGCAAGGAAGAACAGGTTTCGCCGGCGTGTCCTACGTCGGCTCGTTCACTTCCATCGCGGCCGCCTCCCGCGCGCGGCGGAGCGCATCGAAAAACGACATTATGTCGTTTCTGGCGGCCATCAGTTCTGCGGAACGGTCGGTCATGCAGGATCGCCGTCCCCGTTGGTCGAAGTTGACCTTTGGGGGATGACGACATGGACAAGCAAAGGAACGAGAAGACGGAGAACGCCGAGCGCTGGCTGGCAATGGCCTGCCAGTTCGCGCAGCCGCCACGAAGGCGCCTCGATGACGATGCACGGCAATGGCTGCGCATGAGTTGCAGGGCCTTGCGCCCGGAGCGCGGACGGCCCTCGTTGCCGGCCTGAACGGCGTTTCCTTCGTTGTGAGCGGCATTCCCGACGACGGGAATGGTTCGTCGGCATGGATTACGTCGGCTCCTCGACATCCATCTTCCCCGCCTCCCGCGCGCGGCGCAGCGCATTGAGCCGCTTTAGCGTTCGCCCCAACCCCTCGAACAGTTCCTGAACGCTCACGCCGGCCTCGGAGGCGATGATCGCAAACTCCTTGGCCGATTCCTCGGCGATCCGCTCGAAATCCTCTTCAGTCACACCGGGAAACTCGCTGCGTTCCATCGCTGCGGTCCTCCGCTCATTCATACTCTACCGTGCGGATGGGGCGGGGCGCCACGGCTTTACCCTGGGTAAAATGGCAGGACGAGGCCGTCCGGCAACCGCTCGACCGGGCCGTCAGCAAGTTGGGCGAGGCCACGCAGCGCGGCGAGACGGGGCTGAAGGCGCCGGAGAGGACGGGGAGGCTGGGGATTGCGTGAGCGAGCGCCCCATGATTCATTCGTTGGCCGTCGCTGATTGCTGTCGCTGAGCCGGAGATCTTTGCAGGAACGCGGCGCTAAGCGGCCCCGCCAATGAGTGCTGACAACCATTCGTGTGCCTCCGGATAGGCGACGATGGCTTCATTGGCCATTTCCGACTGAGGCTTGACATCGGCGGGGCCGGCATCCATATGAAGGGAGCAGTCCGGATCGTAGCAGCCTAGGGGATGTCCCCGGGGAGAAGGACATGCGTCAGGAACTGTGCCGGGCAGTGGTCCAGGCGACGTGCCTCGCCGTGCTCTGGGCGACGGCCGCCTTCGCCGAGGCGAACGCGCCCCAGGGACAGGGCTCGCCCGGGGATTCGCGCCAGGCCGCGGCTGGCTCAGCCTTTGCGGGAGGTATTGACGTCGCCCGCCTCCTCTTTCCCACCGGCTCCCCCGCGCCCGAGGGCGACTCCGCCCCTCTGGTCGAGGCAGCGGCATCCGTGACCAAGGCCCTCCGGGCGCGCGCCGTTGGGATTCGCAAGGGCGGTGAGGCGCTGGTCGGCAAGGAGGTCCATCTCGGACTCCGGAGCCGCACAATGTCCGGCACGGTCAGCGCCGTGACGGACGAGGGCCTCGTCGTCGCTTCGACCTACGTCATGAACGGGCAGCAGCTCCAGAGGCCGGCACGTGTCTCCTGGGACTCGCTATCGGCGGACCAACTCGACGAGCTGGCCAAGAAAGGGGGCTGGGAGGCCGCCACCGCCGAGCGGGCCATCGTGCGGGCCTGTGCCGCATTCGCCTCCGGCGACCTC
>JAPLOD010000136.1 GCA_026692735.1 Planctomycetota bacterium
CGGCGTGGACTTGTCCGCCGTCGTCCCGTCGCCCAGCTGGCCGGAGTCGTTGCACCCCCAGGCCCAGACAATGCTGTCGGTGTTGAGCGCCAGACTGTGTTCGCCGCCCCCGGCGATGCCTGCGATACCGTTGAAGCCGGCAACCTGCACCGGCGTGGAATTATCCGCCGTCGTGCCGTCGCCCAGTTGGCCCCAGTAGTTGTACCCCCATGCCCACACAGTGCCATCGTCCTTGAGCGCCAGACTGTGATTCCAGCCCCCCGCGATGGTCGTGATGCCGCCCAGGCCCGCGACCTGCGTCGGCGTGGACTTGTCCGCCGTCGTCCCGTCGCCCAGTTGGCCGAAGTAGTTGTCGCCCCACGCCCAGACAGCGCCGTCGTTCATGAGTGCGAGGCTGTGATCCCCGCCCCCCGCGATGGCCGTGATGGCGCCGAGGCCGGGAGCCTGGACGGGCGTGGACTTACTCACGGTCGTCCCGTCGCCCAGTTGGCCGCTGTTGTTGTACCCCCACGCCCACACAGTGCCGTCGTTCTTGAGCGCCAGACTGTGATAGGTTCCCCCCGCGATGGCCGTGATGCCGCTCAAAGCCGTGACCTGCACCGGCGTATACGAGTTTGCCGTCGTCCCGTCGCCCAGTTGGCCGTACCAGTTGTTCCCCCACGCCCAGACAGTGCCGTCGTTCTTGAGCGCCAGAGCGTGATAATCGCCCCCCGCGATGGCTGTGATACCGCTGAGGCCCGCGACCTGCGCCGGCATCTTGCGTTGCGTTGTCGTCCCGTCGCCCAGTTGGTCGTAGTCGTTGCGCCCCCACGTCCAGACGGTGCCGTCGTTCTTCAGCGCCAGAACGAAATACCAGCCCCCCCGCGATGGCGGTGATGCCGCTGAGGCCCGTGACCCGCACCGGCGTGGACTTGTTCGCCGTCGTCCCGTCGCCCAGTTGGCCGTAGGCGTTGGACCCCCACGCCAAGACGGTACCGTCGTCCTTGAGCGCCAGACTGCGATACTCCCCCCCCGCGATGGCCGTGATACCGCTGAGGCCCGTGACCTGCACCGGCGTCTTGCGTGGCGTTGTCGTCCCGTCGCCCAGTTGGCCGGAACTGTTAAACCCCCATGCCCAGACAGTGCCGTCGGTCTTGAGCGCCAGACTGTGTTCGCCGCCCCCGGCGATGGCTGCGACACCGCCGAAGCCAGCGACCTGCACCGGCGTGGACTTGTTCGCCGTCGTCCCGTCGCCCAGTTGACCCCAGTTGTTTCGCCCCCATGCCCAGACAGTGCCGTCGTTCCTGAGCGCCAGACTGTGATACCAGCCCCCCGCAATGGCCGTGATGCCGCTCAATCCCGTGACCTGCACGGGCGTGAACTTGCTTACGGTTGTGCCGTCGCCCAATTGGCCGTTGCCGTTGGCCCCCCATGCCCAGACAGCGCCGTCGTTCTTGAGTGCCAGGCTGTGGTTCCCACCGCTGGCCACAGCCGTGGCGTTGTCGAACGCCGCGGCATGTAAGCGCCCGACGGCCAACACCACTGCCGCCAATGCGCAGGCGACCGCCAGCATCGCGCTGCTTTGCGGCGTTCCACTGCGGCTCGATCTGCACATGGCCTGTCCTCCGCAGATACCCGTCATAAGTGAGTGTAATACTTGTTCATAGTATACGTTGCTCGGCGAGCCATTTCACCGACAATCGTGGGGAAAACCATGTAGGGCCGGAAGTCCTGCATATGTGCATTGTGTTGCCTTGCCGCTGATAATGAGCCCTTGGCCGCGCCCGCCGCCCGGGAGCCTGCGCGCAACGGCCCGCCGTCGGTGCGCGTGGGGACGGCGAGGGCGCGGGGAGCGGCGGAGGCGGAGACCCGAGCATGGACTCGCCGGTGAAACGGGGTAAGCTGCCGCCATCATGGTCGCCATCACCGATCAACCGTCAACGCCGGGCGTCTGCCACCTTCGACGGCGTGCTGGCACCAACTCGGCCGAGCTGGCAGCCGTGGCGATGCTGGCCATCATCTGCTCTGCCGCGTCCGTCGCCGCCAAGGAAGAACCGCTGCCCGGGGTCACCGAAACCGAACTGTCCGAAGCGGGCAACTCGTCCAATCCCGTTCCAAGCCCGGATGGGAAACGTATCGCCTGCGTCCGCCTCGCATGGGGCCGCGAGGGCGGTTCCGGCGGCTATGGCGTTTCCAACCTCATCACCGATGCGCTGGTGCTGGACTCAAGCGGAAAGCTGCTGACCCCCAAGCCGCTCGCCGACGCGTACCTGTTCGGCTGGACCAAGGATGGAACGAAGCTGATTCTCTTTCGAGATTGGGACTACTTCCTGGTTGATGTGGCGGGAGTGAAATCAGAACGGGTCCGACAGACGGGCGATGATTCGATGGTGCGCTCGGAGCGTTGCGGCTACCTGATGAACTCCAACGAATTCATCTGGGCAAGACATATCATCAAGGCGCGAGAGAGGATCAACAATGGGGAGACGCTTGAGTTCTCAGGTACCCGCATCGAGTCCGGAAAGAGAGTCCTTCTTGAGACCGACATCATGCTCGACCACGTGGTTCCTTCGCCGGACGAACAGCACGTCGCAGGGTTTCGGAGCGTTGGCATGTTCGGCAGGATACAGATGTGGGTCTACAACGTTGCACAAAAGTCACGTGCGGAGTTTGGTGACATCGCCATCGACCCGTTCGGGGGCTGGGCAGATTCCTGGGATCCGTGGCTGCCGGACGGGAGACTCCTGATCGCGTCAGGCAAAGAAGTGGCCGTGCATGCACCGGATGGGAAGGACAAGAAGGTCATCGCAACGTTACCGGCGAGGACTGGCCTGCCGGTCCTGTCCCCAGACCAAAAGCGCGTTGCGTTCCTTACTTGGAGCGGCACCGCTCAGGAATCGCCAGGCACGACCATGTACGTCATGGACTTCTCGGAGGGGGCGAAGCCGACGGCAGTGACCGCGCGATACCGGGAGTTCACTCGCGGCCTGAAGTGGCTGGATGCAGCAACGCTGGTGTTTGACCGCTACGTTCCCGGCGAGAGGCGACAAGCGCCGACGTCCAAGCTGATCAAGTTGGCGCTTCCAAGGAACTAGCCCTGCCGCCCGTCTTTGCCCGCCCCGCCCGGCGTGCTACGCTGGACGACGCATCCTTGGGAAGAGAGCATGGGCGACGGCGAGAACCACGATAAGGCCGAATCCTCGGAGCCAGCGGCTCCCTGGGCCGCGATTTCGCGCCTCAAGGTGCTTTTTGCAGGCCCCGGACAATCCATTCTTTGGCCTCCTTCCACATGGCTTCGCTGACGCCGTGGCCTGCCTCGGGAAATGGCACGAAGCGAAAGCGGGCCCGGTCCTTTCCATAGAGGGGCTCGATGTCTGCTGCGAAGCGGCGCACGGACTCGATGTCTATAAACTCATCGCGACCGCCGTTCACAAGACAGAGCGCCTTCGGAGGGATCTGGGCGAACCGGGGCTTGGGGTCAATCGATTCAACCAACTCGCGCAGGCGGGGACCGTAGGAAGCCTTCCGTTTCTCCTGCTCGGGGCCGGGCGGGAGCTTGGTCACATCCCACCAGAAGTCCACCGCGCCAACAATGCTTGCCACGACCTGGACGCGCTGCTCCCGCCAGGCGAGCACCATGGCCGCACTGGCGCCCATTGACATTCCAGTGGCAGCGACCCGCGAGGCATCCACGTCGGGGCGGCGCGCGAGTGCGTCCAGTATGAAGGGCACGTCCTTTACCGTTCGGGCAATGGAAGATTGATGGACCCAAATGCTGTACTCCCCGCCCAGCGAAGCGATGTTGTCGCCGTGAAAGACGCCCGCGACCGAACGCTCACCGTGCAGATGGGCGTCAATGCTGATCGCGAAAATGCCCTGTGCAGCAAGATCGCGGCACCAGGGTTCGAGGTTCTCCTTCGCGCCCCGGAAGTAGTGCAGGCAGATGGCTATCGGGAACGGCCCGCCGGCGGCCGGGTGGATGGCAATCGCCGGTACGGACTCGTCGGGGTCGAAGCCCGGCAAGCGGAGTTTCTCGCGCACCAGCCCGCCAGGCAGTTCCTTCCGCTCCAGGACCTGCATCCCGGGACGGCGAAGCTCCGAACCGTGGCTGGTTGGACCGTGTGAGGGGGTTCCCGGCGTGGTTTCCTGAGTCGGCTTTTCCGACTCCGCCGACACCGTGGCAGCGAGAACGAAGGCTTGGAGTGCGATTAGGAAGGTCAGTCCTTGGCGTTTCATACAGTAAAAGTAGCAGCAAGGCCCTGCTTCTCAAGTCCCCAAGCGCCGTCTCGACGCGCCACGCGCCGTTGCCGTTCATCAAACCTTCGACCGTCCGAACATCCCGACCTTCCAGTCGGGCCTGGTGACATGGCCGCACGGCTGCGTGAAGGGCTGGTCGCATCCCTGTGGGAAACAAATGCGGGCGCGTTCTTTGGCCGACGTCCGCGGTGCGGTGCAGAGGCGCGGAATCGGTGTATCAAGAGTGCGGGATGGTGAATAATGGCCAGTAAA
>JAPLOD010000137.1 GCA_026692735.1 Planctomycetota bacterium
GACATTGAACAGTCTCGCGATCTCGGCTTGAGTGCCCTTTCGGGCATCGTACGCCTGCACGACCCGCTCACGCAGGTCCATCGAATAGGTTCTCATCCCTACAGTATCGGCATACTTTCATACAAACGTGAACTGCTCTAGTCCACGGCACGCCACCGCGCCCCTTCTTGATTTTCATCACCCCAGTCCAGGCAGCGCGAGCCAGCAGGCTTTACCTCCGGTGCGCGGCGTGATACCGTGTGCGCAGCATCCGTCTTCGGGCACCAAGCGTTGGGACGTTGCTATGAGAGCGGGTCTGGCACTATTGTTCGCTATCCCGGTGGCCCTCGTGCTGGTGACACTCAATTGCGTGAGCAGCGTGACGGTGCGGCTGCGCACCGCGGCGCTGCCCGTGCGGATGGGTGTCGGCTGGCCGTGGCATTACTACACCTATCCCGTGAACAACAGAATCGAGCCGAGCGAGTGGAGCACCGCCACGCTGCTGCTCGACGTGGCCGTGGCCCTGGGAATCCTGGCGGCCACGGTGTGCCTCGTCTGGTTGTTCACAAGAGGGCGTGAAAAACGCGGCTGGCGGTAGCGGACAGCGGAAGGCAGAAAGCAGAAGGCAGGAGACGGAAGGCAAAGGGCAAAAGGCAAAAGGTATGGGCGAGGGCGCGAGAGAACAGCCGGCGAACTCCACACCCGCCACGCCGCGCCGCTGGTTCCGGTTCTCCCTGCGAACGCTCGTGATCTTCGTGCTGCTTGTCGGCAGCGGGATGGGGCTGTGGTGGAAGTGGGAGCCGTGGGTGCCAGTTGGCGTTGCGCCAGCCATAGGGGACGGCTTCAAGAGCTTTGTCTTCGACGCTCCAAGAGAAGACTATCTGATCGAAACGGGGAAATTGGGAAAGCTGCGGGTGGCAACACGGTATCTCAATAGACTAATCCCCAGCGTTGCCGATCCGGTGACGAGTGTCATGTCTCCGTCATTCTCTTCGGATGGAACCCGTCTCCTTGGCGTCAAATACGGCACATTTCGGGTGACGTGCTGGGACGCACGAACAGGCCGGGAGTTATGCGAGATTCCTGTCCTCGCTTACCAGGTCGCGTTCGAGGGTGACGGGGACCATCTTGTGGCGCAGCCGGCCGATTGTTCTGCGAGCCGCTGGATTCGCATCCGTCCCGAATGGTGGTGGGGCGTGGCCTGGCTCCCGGAGTTCTGGCTGACGGCGGTCTTCGCGGTGGCGTTCGCCTGGAGCGTCCTGCGGGACAGGAAGACGATATGACTGATGCGCCGAAGAAGCGCCCGTGGTTGCAGTTCCATCTCTCAACGGCGGTGGTGCTGATGTTCGTGGCGGGCGGGCTGCTGTGGGCGAACACCGTGCCCCGCGACGCACATATGACCTCTTGGGCAGTAACGTATCGAGGTTGGCCCGAATGCATATACATCAACGTGACACCATTAAGCAGTCCCACCGACTTCGCGGCACCGGCACAGGTGCCGTTCAGGTGGGACGCATTTGGCATTGGGGTCAACATCTGCGTTGCGGCAGCCTTCCTTTTCGTTACCGCATTCATCTGCGAATATGTCACCCAGAAGCCTCGCCGTAATCTGAGGCCTCATTGGATTACGCTCGGACTTCTAACGCTGGTTGCGCTCGGGCTACTGGCGAGAAGCTCACCTTTGGTGTGTGACGTCTCCGCAACGACTCATCCGTCGTGGGGATGGCCGCGACTGTTCTATCATGGCGAAACTCGTTTCCCCAGCGGATGGCAAGTAGGCGCTCTGTTCGAGGACCTGCTCGTCTGGCTGGTTCTTTTACTCGCCGCAGCAATTGTCACCGAATGCCTCATCCGCCGCAAGGAGCGCCGCCCGTGACCACGCCGCTCCGGCTCCCGCTGCTGGCCCTCGTGTGGCTGGCTGCGAGCGCGTTCGCGGCGGAGACGCCCGCGCCAGCGTTGCCGCTCTGGGACGGGCAGGAGTCCATCGAGCAGTACGCCAAGCGAGCGAACCTGCCGCCGACGAGGACGCTGGACCTGGGCAATGGCGTGAACCTCGAACTGGTGCTGATCCCGGCGGGGAAGTTCATCATGGGAACGCCGGAGCCGACGCCCGTGGACGAGGACGGCTTCCGCAAGAACATCATCGTCGGGCAGGTAGCGTTCGCCGCAGGCTTGGGCGTGCTGCTGGTGCTGATTGCAGTCGTCATCATCCGAGCCGTTCGCCATCGCCGCAGGCCGCAGTATTCGCTGGCGCGGTTTCTGGCGATGATCGTTGCGGCTGGCGTTGCCGTCCTGGGTGGGATGCACTGGTGGTATTCGATGAACGCGCGAGCGAAAGCCTGGGCTGAGTACAACGCGGTCCTGGCC
>JAPLOD010000138.1 GCA_026692735.1 Planctomycetota bacterium
TGGGCCGACCGCCGCGCGACGCCGCACCAGGCCCACGCAGTCGAGCGCACCAGCCTCATATACACGGCGCGGGCGGAAGTCGAAGCCCGAAATCGGGAGCAGGGCCCTTCGCCGCAGCGTTGGCTGACGATGGCTTGATTAACGCGAGCACAACGGCGCAGGTCACCGTTCCGGTGACGCTGATCTTCAACGGCGAAGTTCTGCAGAAGGCCGTCCCGCAGACGTACAAGGCGAATCAAGGCAAGGCTGGCACGACGAAGTAGCGGCCTTTCACGACCACGGCGTATTCACAAGGGCGATGATGGTCGCATGGGCCAAGGCGTCGAAAGCGAAGTAGGCGCTGGCATGGGCACGCGGAACGACTGCGGCAGGACGCCGCACCTGCCCGCAGCCAACGCGTCGCCACTATGCCAGCGCCGCTGGTCAAGCCATCAGGCGCGAGCGTGCTTGCGCCGCCGTTGCGAACGCGCTGCGGGCGGCAGCGGAACAACGATAACCGGCGGCCTGGACCGGCGAGAACTGTGTGCTCCTGGCCGCTGCCAACTCCCGCGCGCCAGGCGGACGAGCTGCCTGAGCAGTAAGTCCAGCTCGCCGGCCCTGCAAATCGCGAGCTCAAGCAACTTGGGCGCGTCTTGACGGTCGAGCCCTTTCTCAAACTTCACTTTTGCCGTCAGCACGCGCCAAAACATGCCCAGCCGCTTTCGCTCGGCCCTCGCCTGTGCGCGCTGGGCAGGCGTGGGTTTTCTCGGCCGCCAACCAAGGCGGATATTCATCCGCTCTCGATGCCTTAGCCACGGGACGCGGTCAGCAGGTATCGCCATCATGGTTTTCGCTCCTTGAAGAGTGATGTGGCTCTAACGAGTTCAGGGCGCGGCCAGCGCGACACGACGCTGACCGCGCCCAGCGGCGCCGGTGACGGGGTTACTTGCGCTTATCCTCATCATCCCCGTCATTTTCATCATCCCCGTCCTCTTCGTCGAACTCCTCGTCGTCCTGGACAACGACATTTCCTACTGCGACGTCGAACAACTTCTGCGCGGCGGTCCGAGCTTTGCGGATATCGTCCGCCTCAATCAGCTCGGCCGAGCCGTCGACTCACATGCTTTGGGCTCCTCACAGCGAGGACCCACATTACTTCTGTACCACCTCGGCGTGCGAAATGCCCGCGTTAAGCGGGCGCGAGGTGTCAAACTTTGCTCCGAATCTGAGTCACTTTGAAATGAACCGCGCCGCTTACTCTGATCGTGAGAGTCACCAGCGGATGGCGAACCCTTGGTGAGCCCACACAGTCCCACTTCCGGTGCGCATTCATGACAACTGTGAACATTGCCCCGTGAGCCAACCGGGCCTTTTCGTAAAGCCTGTACAATAGCCTCGGATAGATTTGCACGCCGTGCTTTAGGAGTCGCTCTGCCGCTTCTGTGACCGTGAGCCATTCCTGCTCTGGCGGCAAGCCAGTCATGTCCTCCGCCATCTTCCGGCCCAGTTCCGGTTGTCCGGCTCGCGTCAGGATAGCGCTGATCGCAAGACCGGCTTCGCGCCGCTGGCGCCAGCTCTCATTATCGCGGTACGATTGGAAAGCTCGGGCCAAGCGCTCCATCTCGGGCCAACTGTTGAGTGGCTCTTTGCCCGATCCGATACCGTTCGTGGGGTTCTTCAAATCCTGGTTGTCCATGGTTACTCTCCTCTCATCAGGGCGCCGCTACTGCGCTGCAAGACGCTCATGTTCGCACCCCCGCCGCCATGAGAATGGCCTCTTGGATGTTGCGGGGCAGCAGACTCCAGCGCGCCGCCAAGGCGATCAGCTCCGGCGGCAGCACGGGCAACGGCAACGGTGGAGGCGCTGCGGCGTCGTTGGGGCCGGGCGATCCAGGCCCTTCCCGTTGCACAGATTTTGCACAAACCGATGTTTCTGGATGGCTGTCGGATGTCTGGTTTATGGTGGGTTTCTGAAGTGCATCCTGCACCGAAGAGACGGTCCGTTCAGACGTTATGTATGGTTCTTGTCGGCTGGATGTCGTGCAGATGTCTGTTTCTGTAACTCTTTTGTTTTCAATAGGCTGCGGGTTCGATTCCCGCCGCCTCCACTATTCTAACGACTTGCACGAACGGACGCGGTAGCGCAACTAGGGGACGGTTATCGGCACAAGTCGGACAAGCGCAAGAGCTTACTCCGAACCACCCGGCCGACTTGGGGACCGCACAGGATGCGCCCACCGAGACTTCGGGACGCATCGTTGGCACAACCGGGGCACAACCGACAAGCACTGATCCACAAAGCAAGACGCCTGTGGCGCTGCCGGACGACCTGGCCACGATCATCAAGGCGTGGCCATCCCTGCCGGCCCACGTCCACGCCGCCGTCCTCGCGCTGGTCAATACCGGGGGGCCGCGACCATGAGAGGCGGACCGCGGCCCAACTGCGGCCGGCGCGGGCTGAGGACGGTCCCGTGCCGGATCCCCGTGGAGCTGTACGAAGCAGTTCAGCGCCACCGGCGCGACGATGAGACCTTCCCGCAGGCGGCGCTGCGCGTCATCACGCCTGCAGCGTTCACAAGGTCGGAGCGGCAGGTTGATACCCCGGAGGTCAAGGAGACCCGTGTCTGAAATCGTACGGTCCTTGGCGGGCGTGCTGTGGGAGTGGGCTCAGCGTGCTTGCCTTGGCGTGTGCCAGGGCGCCCAGGCTGATGGGGATGCTGTTAGAAGACAAACCAATTGGAGGTAACGAACATGAACAACGATTCGAAGCCGGGCACGCCGAAGGTGCCCGTAATGCCAAAGTACTGCGGCTACCTTTGTGCAACTCGTGGTCATGGCTCGGAGCAAGCCTGCTTCGACGCCGACGAAGCCCTCAAGGCGCGTCCGTCGGCCATTCTCCATGCGTTGGCCTGCCATGAGACCCACTGGGCCGCCTGGAACAAGATCCGCAATGCTGTCCGGGATATGCACATTGACCTGGTAACGGCGATAGATGACGTCAACAACCTGCGCTTCGATCCGCTCACGCGCACTCTGGTGCTGGCCTGCAAGTCCGCCGAGCAGCGAAGAGTACTGCAGCAGCCGGCAGTCCAGACCCAACTCCGGGTGGCCTTGGCGCTGGCCCAGCAGCGCCTGGACAGTGTTGATAGCGACTTGTCCGAGGTGCGAATCGTCGTTGTGGACCCGCCGCCCGTCGCCGAAGGAATTGTGCGCGCCCTTGAACAAGCCGAAGCCGACCTGCGAAAACCCTAAGAGGGTACCGACCACTTCGCAAACCTGATAGCAAGACTCCGTGCCGCTCGGCGGCAGATAGCCGCCAAGGCAGCGCTGAAGGAGGCCGAGGCGGCGGCGGTGGTCAAGGCATGGGAAGAGGCGTTGCAGCGCGAGGGCTTGGCGTTTGCAGCGAGTGCCCCACCGACCGCTGGGCTTGTTCCTGAGTCAGCGGGAACGGGCCAGCCGGTCCAAGGACATCCTGGGCCGCGTGTACGAGTACTTCCTGGGCAAGTTCGCCAGCGCCGAAGGCAAGCTCGGCGGCGAGTTCTACACGCCGCAGGTCGTCGTTCGGCTGCTGGTCGAGATGATCGAGCCGTACAAGGGCCGCATCTACGATCCCTGCTGCGGGTCCGGCGGCATGTTCGTGCAGTCCGAGAAGTTCGTGCAGGCGCACGGCGGGCGGCTGAGCGACTTGTCATCTACGGCCAGGAATCCAACCCGACGACGTGGCGGCTGTGCAAGATGAACCTGGCCATCCGCGGCATCGAAGGCAACATCGGACCGCACCACGCCGACACCTTCCACAACGATCTGCACAAGGACTTGAAAGCCGACTTCATCCTGGCCAACCCGCCGTTCAACGTAAGCGACTGGGGCGGCGACCGCCTCCGCGAAGACGCCCGCTGGAAGTACGGCGCGCCGCCGGTCGGCAACGCCAACTTTGCCTGGGTCCAACACTTCATCCACCATCTCGGCCCCAATGGCATCGCCGGCTTCGTCCTGGCCAATGGCTCCATGTCCAGCAACACCAGCGGCGAGGGCGACATCCGCAAAGCCATGATCGAGGCCGACCTCGTGGACATGATCGCGCTGCCCGGCCAGCTCTTCTACACGACGCAGATTCCCGTCTGCCTCTGGTTCCTGTCGCGCAGCAAGAAGAAGAACGGCTTCAGGGACCGGCGCGGCCAGACCCTCTTCATGGACGCCCGCAAGATGGGCCACCTGATAGACCGCATCCACCGCGACCTGTCCGACGATGACATCGCCCGCATCGCCAGCACGTACCACGCCTGGCGCGGCGAGAAGGGCGCCGGCAAGTACGAGGACGTGGCGGGCTTCTGCATGAGCGCCACCAGCGAGGAGATCGCCGGCCACGGCCACGTGCTGACGCCCGGTCGCTACGTCGGGGCGGAGGAAGTCGAGGACGACGGTGAGCCGTTCGACGCGAAGATGAAGCGCCTGACGGCCACGCTGGAGGAGCAGTTCAAGGAGTCGGCGAAGCTGGAGAAGGCAATCCGTCAGAACCTGAAGGGGTTGGGGTATGGCGGGTGAATCAACGACGAACCCATATCCTTTGCCGCCGACATCCGCAACAAGGCCGCCCACGGCGAGTTCGACCAGTTCAAGCGCGAGGATGTGGATGTGATGCTCAAGGGGATCAGCTCGTTCCTAGTGTCCCGTTGAAAAGATTGTGGAACGCATTGAGTCACCTCAACCCTTGGTTGCACGGCACTTACACAGTTCCATGACTAATTCAACACGACACTAGCGGAGCATCTGAAGTGATCGGAGGCTGGGGCCATGATCCAGAAGCGCATTGACCAGATCGAGAAGGCGGACATCGAAGCCCTGGTCACTGACGAGGTGCGGGAGGGTCGCACGCTGCCTGCCTGGTGGAGTCCACGTTCCAGCAATTGCTCGTCACTAAGCTGCCCGATGTTCCGCGTATCCGAGCAGATGCACGGCAGTTCAACACCCCTGCACGGTTCATCAAGGTCCACGGCACAGATCCAGGGCATTAGCAACGCGCGTGCCAATTACATCGTGTCGAGCGGCAAATGATCCCGTCCCCAGCGCGTCGCGCACCTCGTAGTTTTCAGAATCCGTGTCTGGCTACCAATGGCTGACTCCACTAGGGTCTGTCCGAAGAGAGTCACGCGGCCGCCTGCTTGCGGCGGCCTGCGCGGGGCCTCGTCAGGGGCGGCGCATCCGCCTCGGCGACCGTTTTCAGACAGTAGTCGGGCATGGAGGTGGTGGTTATGAGAAAGGAACGAGGCGTAACGCTCATCATGGTCGCGGCGGTGCTGGCCATTCTCGCGGCCATGGCCACCGGCTTCTACACGCTGATGTTGATGCAGACCAAGTCTGCCGTCCGCTATGCCGACACCGTTCGCGCTGACATGCTGGCCAAAGCCGGCATATATTACGCCATCCTTCAGTTGCGGCACGAAGCGTTCACGAGAACGGAGGATCCAGCGCGTGCCTGGTACCAGGTTGATTACCTGCGCGGTGCCGTCAGGAGAATCTCGTTTCCCGATAGCGAGTTACTCCACAACGGCGCGGATGACGACACCGACGGTGAGGCAGACAACCTGGAAGAAGCGTCTCTGCAGCCGGATAAGATGCGTGGCTATTCGTTGGCCATGGGATCCAGCGCAGGTCCCAGCAGCGACCGTTTCACGCTGAACATCACTGACGCCGCCGGCAAGATCAATATCAACGCGGGCGACAATCTCGCCGTTATGCTGGACAATCTATGCCGTGTCATCGGTCCGCCGTTGGTGGCCGCCGATCTGGATGCCATCCAACCGCGGCGT
The DNA here is from genome assembly GCA_026692735.1 of Planctomycetota bacterium. Taxonomy (GTDB): domain Bacteria; phylum Planctomycetota; class SZUA-567; order H5-PLA8; family H5-PLA8; genus JAPLOD01. The sequence continues at coordinate 5,790 of JAPLOD010000138.1, forward strand.
TGGGCAGACGAGGCTGTGGGTGATCCAGTGGCGGCACTGTACTCCTCCGCCCTGAACCAGGACGACAAGTCTCTCAACAGGGACCTCTACTACGCCCTGACCGACGAAGGCGGCACAGTTCTGACCAACGGCCTTGGCCGACCCAAACGCGGAGTTGACGGCGTTGCCCTGTACGGCGATGGGTACGCCATCGCCGGCTTTCGCGGGCGACATGGCGCGTATCAGTCGCTGGAGGATGTGAAGAATGCGCTGACCTATGTGGAGCGCAGCAGCCCCCCGAACGCCACGGCTGACGATCCTCTGGAGCGGCTCGAGATTGAGGTGAAGTTTGCCGCCATCCGCGATCACATCACCATTAGTTCCTGGGTTGACACCAACACGGTGTGCGTGGGTAAGTTCGAATGGGTCAGCTTTGACTCAGCGGGCAACAAGACATACGCCATTGACAGGGACAAGAGCTGGGTCATTGACGACCCCGTCGGCGACCCGCTCAACCGCCGCGGCTCGCTCCGCGGCTGTTATCTCTCCATCATCAACGGCCATGGAGCCGGTCAACTCCGCCGCATTCGCACGAATGGGATAGACTGGGTTGAAGTAGAGGGTGGGTTTGCGGTCACGCCCGGGCCGATTAGCTCCTACATGATCGTCTCCAATGAAGAGGCCATGCTGGTGGACGTTACGGGGAAGGACGTGACGCAGAGCTATCCGGATAACCCGCCGAAGGCCGGGACGCTGACGTTCCCCAGGACCAAGCTGAACGGCACGCTGGTTCCCAATCCGAAGATGGATTACTCGCTGCATCCGCTGTGCATTCATCGCGCCCCGGTGAACGTCAATACCGCAACGGACAAAGTGCTCGTGGCCCTGCTGCTGGGCATCGAAGTCCAGCACGGGCATCCGCTGGCGGTTGGCACGGACACGGACGTGGAGTTGTTGCGGACCAAGTGGAAGACAACCGACATTCACCAGGTGGAGCCCTACCTCCTCACGCCGGCGGGACTCAAGCGCCTTCCGGCGACTTCCGGCAAAGTGGTGCTCAACCGGATGTGGGACGCCAACCTTGCCAAGAAGCAGGTGGTTCCGCCGCCTGCCTGCTATGACGTCGCCTACTTGAACAACTGCGACTCGCTGGGCGCCCCCAACTATGCCTACCAAACGGTGAGCGGGCAGCCGATAACCGGCACGATGACCGAGGCCCATGAACTGGCATACTGGATCATCATGGCGCGGCAAAGCGACCGGCTGCAGCCCACTCTGAAGTTCATTGATCCAAAAACAGGTGCTCCAACCGCGACGGACACCGGCATGGTCCGCGGCCCGTTCAGGACGTGGGACGAGCTGTACTTCCGGGCGATTAAACCGTGGGACGACGTACGTTTCAACAACGGCTGGGTGGACAAGAATGCCAACGGGATCGCGGATGCCGGAGATGAATACCACAAGGCACGGCTCGCCTCCATGCTCATGGCCAACTTAAACTCCAACACGGATATCCTCAAGTTCAACCCCAATATCGAATGGATAGACCGCTGGAGCCGCAACTTCACCGCGCTTGAGCCGGTGATGGTGTACACGAACGAAACGGCGCCGCCATTGCCGGTTGCTGGGTGGGATGGCGGCTGGGGGCCGAATCCAACAGTCGCACCTTTGTACTGGCAGGATGTCGCAGCGGCCGATTCGCTCACCTATAGCAGTAACCCCATCTACACCTGTGTGCCGGACCCCCTCGCCTGGGCCGGGGGATATGGTGGCCACGCTCCGCCTCCCACATCCTCACAGAGGACAATTATACCGGGGGACCCGACCCCCAGATACACCAGTGGCGCCTACATCACCCGCAGCTTCCGCTACAAGTCGGACGAACTGATAGACAAGACCGACCTGAACCGCTCCACGACCGAATTCTCGTTCGACTCCAACGGGATTTTCGAGATCAATTCCACGGGTCAAGTGGTCAGGGGAGCGGAGTTGCTGGCCGAGCGCAAGTTCTCAGCCCTGGTCAAGATCTATGATGTGTGGCGGGAGTCTACCCAGGCACAGTTTGTGCAGGGGACGATATCGAAAGCCTATGGCGACCGCGGCACGTCCTACAGCGGACAGTTAGCGCGCGACGCGTCTGGCAAGGTGGAGCGCAAGGGCTTGGTCACGCTGCCCGAACCGCTCCTCCCGCTCCAAGCGCGTATCGTGGACGACAAGGGCACAATGGCATCGGCGAAAACCGTGCCTAACCAGGAAGTCGTATCCGCAGTCGGGACGGGGAACAGCGCCCCCCTCGACGCTTTCGGCAGGTCCCGCCAGAATCCCTTCGATAAGGGCGCCAATGCCATTGACGTGCCTGAAGTCCTGGCCAATCGCATCTTGCCGGCGCGGTACGACGGCCAGATCGCCCTCGCCACCAACACCTCCGCGTTTGACCCGTCGCTCAGCGGAGACGAGGACACGTTCCTGGCCTCTTTTGACGGCGACCTCGACACCGCCACCTGCCTGGGCAACGGCCGCGAACAGGCCAAGTGGCCCTATTGGGCAGAGCCTGATGGCTCCGGCGGTTTCAAGTACATAGACAGCACCCAGGACCCCAAGAAAGGGGGGTCCAAGGTCCGTTGCGTGCAAGGCATTGGATTGCTCGGGCTGCTCAACGACAGCCTTATCGCTTCTGATCCGGGCATCCCCTTGGTTGACGGGAAGACCCCATTCAACAATTATGCCGCTGACAAAGATAACATCCGGTGGATCTATCCGTTCTTCGGCGTCAGTTCCGCCCTGATGCCGGTGAAATTGGGCGCCGTTCCCGAGCGTCCTTGCTATTGGAACAACGTCACGTTGCGCATGGGCTCGCTCCGGACCGACGGTGCGTACCTGAGCGCGCCTGGCGTCGCGGGCAACAACGCCACCCTCAAATACCTTTTCACGCCGGACAAAGTCGACCGCCACAAAAAGCTTAACTTCCAGCCTGACTCGAAGGATGGCAACTGTGTCACTATGTGGGCCAAGACAGCCTGGCATCACGATGACATGCGGAACCACGAATTCTTCAATCCCGGCAACGAGGTCAAGGTCGCCACGTGCGAAGGTTTCGTCCTCCAGAAGGTAGGCCAATACAAGTGGTGCTACAATAATGAGAGCACTGGACAGGGACAGTGCTGCAATCGAAGAGAGCTTAACGATTGGCTGTGCGTGATGATGTTCCAGCCGGACTCGGGCTACGGCGGTTCTATACATGGCGGCTATGCGGGTGTAGATGCGAAGAACAGCCCCAATGAGTCGCCGGGCTACCGTGTCCAGCCTTTCCGCTGGAGTTTTGTCGGTCTCCGGGCGCACTACGCGACGGAAAGCACCCCCGTAGGAAACATGGGGCCTCGTGGCCGCTGGGCCAGGGCTGGCTCTGGCTCAGATTGGCAGGACGTTGAGAACTATGGTATCTTGCGGTACTATGTACGGCCATTCATTGACACCGCGTTGTACCCGGAAACGCAAGCCAGCAATTGGGCCGATTCGAATGCCAAGGGCTACAGAATGACCTGGTGCTACAGGGGCTGTAGTAACTGGGGGTCACAGATGCAGTTAAACTATGGGGGGTGGAGTTGGGTATCCGGGGCTTCTCCTTGGTTACCTTATTCCGCTGTTGGCGACTCACGCGATGTCGCATACCCAGGCGCCCAATCACACCCCACATCGGCTGCGGATCCGAACATGAACGGCGGTCTAGACGGTCGCATTGGAGAAGGGCAGGATGCCAAATGGGTGTGGGCTGAGCCCTACGGAAAGATCGCCGAGGACCCGGACAAACCGGGCTATTCGGCAAAATCCTTCGGCCTGAATAACCTGAACTTTGGTAACCCGCAGTATAACCAGAATTTAAATTCGGGCGCGGGAGCGGGCAGTACCGAGGTGCGTTGGCATTACCGCGCTATGCCCGAAGATGGGACCTATGCCGTCATTGACGAGTTAAAGATTTCCAACAAGGACCGCGTCCTTGTTGATTCCGGCAACTCCGATTGGGCAAAGGACCGCGTGATCCGCGAAATGCAGATCAGCCGCTACTATCTGCCGCCCCGTCTTGGGCGGCAGGTGAAGCCCGAGCAAGGCGGCCCGCCCACGTTCACGTCCCAGACGCTGCTCCAGTCGCTCAAGGGCTTCGACAAGACCGCCACGGGTCAGAATGTGGCGGTGGTGCGCGTCAGTTGGAATGTCTTCACGCCGCGCTTCATGTGCGAGTACAAGACGCCCGATATGGCCGCTTTCAAGAGGAACGAGAATTTGTCGCACTATGCCGGCCCCGCGGACCAACAGGCAAAGGTTCCAGTCCCGTTCAAAGGCCCCTTCGATTACGTCAAGTACAATGACGATACCTACAATGTAGATTCCACAGGCAGCCCGCCAAACAGGTATTACAGCGTTGACCGCCCGCCCCCTTGGGTGTACACGAAGCCCGCCAGGGGCCGCCTGGCTTGCCCGGCTCAGGCCGGCCGAGGCGTGGAGATAGAACTGTTGAAGGAGGATGGCAGCGCGGCGGTGCCGCTCGGTGGTAAGACCTTTACGGATCCCGCGGCCTTGAACTCACTGGGGACGGCCGACGCGCCCGTGTGGGTGTATTCCCATAAGTTGCGCTACCGCGTCCGCTTCTGCTACCCCGTTGATCCTCTGGTTGATCCAGGTGGCGGAAAACCCGATGTGGACAACCATCCCGGCGTGTACCTAGACCAGCAGTACCTCCTGGATACGCCAATCTTCGATGACATCTCCGTCACCTATATCCTCCCCCCGCGGATACTGGAATTCCGCGAGGTGATGGAGTAGAAGAGGCGGTGGCGGCACAATTGAGGAGTGCGACACATGAGCAAGTACCGGAATCGCGGACAATGGGTGCTCTTCCTCGGTCTCACAGTCGGCCTCGCGACCACTGCGCTAACGCACGCGGGGCAACCCAAGGACAAGCCGCTTGATCTGGAGGCCGAAGCGAAGCAAGCCGCGCAAGAGGAGGTGAAGGACCTCGCGGATCACGCCCAGGGCATAAGACACCAGAAAGTGTTTGGGGGTACGTTTCTCCTGCCCTCCGATTCCTCTCAGAAGCTCAGTCCCGACGTCGTCGGGTCATTTGTCACTGGTCCGGCCGACTCGAAACCTGGCCGGGCGTTTCTGGTGAAGGTGGAGAATGGCAAGAAGGAAGTCGTCGATGCGCTCAATCGTTTTGATGGAAAACCAGTTCGGGTTTTCGGCAAGCTGCGGGTCATCGGCCCCGACGGTGAGGCCAAATATCTAGTAGTCATCAACCTCGTAGAGTCCGCGCCGACCCCGCCCGCAGTGGAACGCCGTAAGTTCGGTGGCCTCTAGCGCTGTGAAATCTTGCTCAGCGCGCCAGGGAGTGCGGAAAGACCTGCGAGACGACTGGCACAGCGATTGTGGGTTCCGGGTGGTCGTCGAGCCCATGGCAACGGACTCTTGGGGGGCGCGCACGAAACTCCCCTGAAGCTCAACCGGCGGGGTGGCGCAGCGCGGGCTGGACGGGGCCGGCGAAGCGCGAGACGAACGCACGGCAAGGATGGCGTGGCACCCGGCAGGGCTCGTGGTTTGTGGTTGGATGTGCCTGCGGCACCCCGAAAAACGCTGAAGCGTCTTTCGGGGCCACCCGACGGATTGCGGATTGCGGCTTCATACCAGCCATTCTACCGGGACAACTGCGGCGTGAACTGTCGCGCCCAGACCTTCGGGTAGACCATATCGGTGACGACCAGTTCGTGCGCCCCGTCGAGCGTGGAAACGGCGACGAGCCTGCAGCGCGTCCAGCGGCCCCAGTCGCTCCCGGCTTCATCCGTCCAGCCGGCCATCCACTGCCGGCCGTCGAATCTCAACTCGGGCCGGACCATCCACGGCGGCTTGGTCAAGAGGAGCACGCGGGCGCGGCCAGTGGTCTTGATGCGAATGGCTCGGCCGTCGAGCTTGGCCTCAAACGGCAGCTCGCCTGTGACGGTGATCCCGTCACCAAGATCCACGCTGACGATCTTCTTCTCGTAGCCTCCCTCGACCTTCTGGAGGCCGGGCTTGAGGTCGGCGAGCGCGATGGTCCGCTCGAACGGCCCGATACCTTCGAGCACGCAGCCTTTGTAGCCCACCTGCCCCACCCCGCTGTTCAGGCACAGCACCACGCGGTCCGGGAAGACTCGCACGGCGCCAGCCTTGCCTGAGAAGACGACGTCCTCGCCCTTGAAGCTGAGCGGCGTATCGCTGACGAAACAGAAGTCCGTTCCTTCGCCTGTCACGACTTTGAGCGCCCCGTCGTCCAGTTGCGTGCAGGCGCCCGGCTTCTCGGCGTCCTTGTGCGGGTAGACCACATAGAAGAAGCCCGCTGCGGCGTTCCCCGCAATGCGGAAAATGGTCTTGGTCTCCTTATCCTCCTGGTTGACCACGCCCAGTTCCTTGCCGAAGGCGCGGTGGTGGTAGTTGGGGCCGAAAGGGTAGTCAAACGTCATAACGGCGCGGGCCGTTGGCGGCTCCTTCGAGGCGAACCAGACCGTCGTGCCGGCGCCGTACCGCGTTCGCATCTCGATGGCCCGTCCCGTCAGCGCAGGCATCTGTTCCTCGGGGACGACCTTGTTGAAGGCGGTCTTGTCCTTATCGGCCGCCTTGCCGTCCACGGCGACAAGGTCGGCGGTGTCGAGGTTGAGCCAGTGCCACCACGCCGCGCGCTCCTTGCCGCCAGGGAAGGTGTCGCGCAGGACGAAGTAGTTGGCGCCGTCGGGCTTGGGGCTCTTGAGGAACAGGACGTGGCGGCGCCATTCCATGTCGCCCTTGCCATCGTCGAAGTATTCCGGCGGGTAGTACTCGCGGCCCATGGCGTAATCGGCCGCCTCGCCAAAGCCGTAGTCCTGGATCACGTTCTCAATCCGCCCGAACGGCTCGTGCGCGTTCAGTTTGCCGACCTTGACGCGGTTGTGGTAGACGGCGTCGTTCTGGTTCGCCGGGCCATAGTAATATTGGTAGCCCGTGCCCGGAGAAAGCGGCGCGCCCTTGCCGCAGAGAACCACGTTCAGGTCGTCCATGTCCCAGTGGCTGTGGTTGTACCCGCAGCGGAAGAGCATGGCCGTCTCATCGGGCGTTCCGTAGTGCGCCCGGAAGGCCACGCCATAGCCCGGGATGAAGGTGGTCTTCAGAGATTGAGGTTTCTCGGGAATATCCGGCAGGAAACAGAAGGAGAATTCGGGATCGTTGCCCAGCGACAGCCGGTTGTTGCCGCTATTCAGCCGGTGCATGTAGCGAAGAAAGCCGGCAAAGTCGCGGTCCGAGGAATCGAAGACGCTCATGGATATCCCGAAGATTCCCTCCAGCGTCATGCCGCTGTTGCCCATGCCCGGGAACGGACGCCAGCCCTTGGTCCTCGCCTCGGGGAGCGTCAAGTGGGCGTCGTAGGTGAGGGCCGCCTTGTGCCAGCCCTCCTTGGACAGGTCGGCGACCCCGCTGTTGCGGAGAGCCATCTGCGCCAGCGCGAGCGCCCGTGTCGGGCCGTACATCTGGTAGATGGGCGGCTCGAACCACGCTCCGCCGGGCTCCGTGTTGCTGGCTATGCGGAAGGTGGTGATGGCCTTCAGTTGCTCCATCCAGTAGTCGTACATGGGGTGGTCGGGAAGCAGAGGGGCCAGCAGCGCGAGGGCCTCCGTCCGCCCGATGGGCATGTTCGGATTTCCCAGATGCACGCCCGCGCCGCGCGGGTTGTAGTCCGGTTCACTCAGCAGGTACGCGTGCAGCGCCAGGAAACGGCGGATTTCGTTCCGCTGTTCTGCCGGCAGCTTCGGCCAGGCCAAAGCGCTGTCGGCGTAGACGGTCCACACGAACTGGTATGTTTGCCGGTAGCCCGTGAGGCCGAAGACATTCCAGTCGTCCCCGCCGCGGCCGGTCTTGAACCCCTCGATGGTGGTCTTGGCGTTGGCGGCGCCGGTCTCGTCCTTGCCGTCCACGATGTAGAGCTTGCTGAGCAGCGCCTTCTCTGGGTGCTGGTCGAGCGTCGCCTTGATCCGCGCGGCAATCTCCGGCGTCGCCCGACAGCGCGGGTAGACGGCCTTTGCCTTGTCCTCCGGCCACTCGGTGATCCACTCTTTGTAGCGGTCCAGCCCGATATAGCCCAGCACGGCCCGTGTCTTGACGATCGGCTCGGTGATCTTCCCCTGGTAGTCCGGCTTGGCGAGCGACGCACCGAACTCCGGCCAGATCTGCCGCGCCGCGGCGTCCAGCCCGAAGCCCAGCGCCCAGACCCGGCGTCCGTACGAAGCCGGCAGTTCCGGGTCGTGCTCGTGCGACGAGAACGGCGACTCGTCGTCGGTCAGGTCCAGGTACCAGTGAGACCGCCGCACGCTGATCGGCAGGGCCAGTTGCACCCCTTGGTCGGGGGAGTGCCAGGCAATCAGGGAGTTCGTGCGACGCCAGGAACCGGTGTGGTAAGGGCAGACCGATATCGAGCAGACGGTCTTCCCGCCGCCCGCCACGAACGGGACGTTCGTGGTACCACGGAGCTCCATGCCGGACCTCAGGCCCCACGGGTTGCCGGGCACGATCTTCTCGAGCAGCGCCAGGTTCCGTCCGGGCGCATATCCCGGCGGTGGCGTGTAAGCGCCGACGTTACGGACCGGGCCCTGCTGTTCTTTGGCCTTCTGTTCGAGGTACGGGCCGATTGGCTCCAGTTTGCACTGCGTTGAGGTGCCTTCGCCCGTCAGGAAACCGATCTCCTGCGGCTTCCAGTTCGCGCCCAGGCCGAGCATCAGGAAATCGTGGCCTTCGGTGACCGCACCAAAGTCGTACTCCTCGGTGACGATCGTAACTGGCACGCCCGTGCTGACACGGACCTGCCAGACGTACTCGCCATTCGGCTCGAACCGGTACCGTGCTTCGTACGCCACGGTCGCCGGGCCGTCGTCGAGGGCGCGAATCTCCAGCCGCGAGACTTTCCGTTCGGTGTGGAAGCGCGCCGCGCCGGCCCATTCAAAGCCGGCCTGCTTCCAGGCCAAGAGAGGGGCCGTCACATCCTGTGCGGCGACAGGTTCAGGGAACCGCGTCTTCTGCGGCTTCGGCAGGCGCAAGCTGAAGAACTCGTTGCCCACTTCCGCCGCGTCTCCAGCCGTCCGGTGTGTCAACGAACTGTTTTCTTTGCTGCGATCCTGATCCGCACGCTGCAGAACGTAGGTTGCCGTCTGCCCCTTCTTCACGCTGGCGACGAACAAGAGAACCCCGTTCTGAATCTGAAACGGCACGGCTTTGCCGTCGCTGGCGAGCAACGCCAATCGGCCCGGCTCGAACTTCTTCGTATCCAGCGTGTACCTCACCACTTCAGGGCCCCAGTCCCTGAAACCGTAGTCCGTAAGCCGGATCATGCCGTCGTCCGGTACCGCGCGGTACTCCGCCATGGCTGGCTGGCTCCATGCTCCCACGAAACCCAACACGGCGAGAATCGTCATCCCAACCTTCGCGGCGTGCATGCTGGAAGTCCCTTGAACTGAGGCGACAAGACCGGAAGCAATGCCTGCAGGGATTCTACGCACGAGGGCTGAGTCGTGTCAACACCGCGGAAGCGCCGGAGAGCCACGAACGAGACGTTCGTGGTACCACGGGCGTCACGCCCGTGCCGCAGGAGAGCAGGAGAGCCAGTGGAAACCAAGTCGCTTTCCCGAGAGCCAAGGTCATGCTAGGATTTGGCCGGTACAATTGCCCAGGCGTGCTGAAGATCGCGAGAAAGGAGTGCACCAGATGACGAAGACCTGCTTATCGTGCGCCGCCGCCTTCGTGCTGGCGCTGGCGGCCAGCGTCCAAGCCGAGACGGAGCCGCTCCCTATGGCCGATGGGCCGTTCAAGCCGGACATGGAATCGCTGCAGCAGTACAAATGTCCTGACTGGTTCCGAGACGCCAAGTTTGGCATCTGGGCGCACTGGGGGCCGCAGGCCGTGCCCATGGACGGCGACTGGTACGCCCGAGGCATGTATGAGGAAGGCAACGGCCACTACAAGTATCACCTGGCGCACTACGGACACCCGTCGGAGTTTGGCTATAAGGACATCATCCCGCTGTGGAAAGCGGAAAAGTGGGACCCCGACCGGCTGATGGCACTCTACAAGAAAGCCGGCGCCCGCTACTTCGTCAGCATGGGCTCTCATCACGACAACTTCTTCCTGTGGGACTCGAAGCTTCACAAATGGAACGCCGTCAACATGGGCCCGAAGCGCGACGTGGTCGGCGACTGGCAGAAGGCGGCCAAGCAGTGCGGCCTGCGCTTCGGTGTCTCGGAACACCTGGGCGCCAGCTTCACCTGGTTCCAGAGCAGCCACCGCGCGGACAAGGCTGGGCCGAAGGCAGGCGTGCCCTACGACGGTGCGGACCCGAAATACCAGGACCTGTACCATTTTCCCGCCGATCCCGACGACAAAGGCTGGTACAGCAAGAACCCGCGCTGGCAGCGGATGTGGTACGACGAGATCAAGGAGTTGGTGGACAACTACAAGCCCGACCTGCTGTACACCGACGGCGGCGTGCCCTTCGGCAACGAAGTCGGCCGCAGCATGATCGCCCATCTCTACAACAACGACCTGAAGAACCGCGGCAAGCTGGAGGCCATCTACACCTGCAAGCAGAAGTCCGAAGGCCGGTGGATCGAGGACCTCGAACGCGGCGTGATGCCCAAGATCAACCCTAACCCGTGGCAGACCGACACGTCCATCGGCGACTGGTACTACAACAGGAACTTGAAGTTCCGCCCTGTGAGCTGGAGCATCCACATGCTCGTGGACATCGTCAGCAAGAACGGCAACCTGTTGCTGAACGTCGTGCAGCGACCCGACGGCTCCCTGGACCCCGAAGTGGAACAGATGCTCGAGCAGATGGCCGCCTGGAGCGCCATCAACGGCGAAGCCATC
>JAPLOD010000139.1 GCA_026692735.1 Planctomycetota bacterium
GGCATCGGCGAGGGCACGGCGCACGGCGGGCACGGAAGCGTAGTGCCCGCGGCGCCAAAGCGCGGGCAACACGGTGGCCCGCAACGATTCCTTTGTCCCTGGCAGCGAGCGTTTCATGTCAGCGGCTGGCATCCTCCACAATCGGTATCTGCTTCTGGTCCAGGCCGTAGAGCCCGGCCACGCGCTCATCTATCTCACGTTCGATCTTCAGGGCCTGCTCGGTCAGCGCGGCGGTGTCGTCGCGGGCGGCGGCGAACAGGCGCGGGTCGGGGTTGTCGTACTTGCGGGCGCGCTTGAGGAACTCAGCCTCGGTCATCGTCCACGGCTCTTCCAGCGGGTTGCGGCTGGAGGACTGCGCCGGGTCCAGGCCGATCCCGCGTAGGAACTTCTCCACGCGCTTGCGGCGCTGGGTGTGAAGGGCTTGAGCCTCCTTTGCCATTGCCCCGATTCTCTCCCTGTCGCGAGCGCCCGCATCAGGGATTGGTAGCTCCTCCATGTAGATTGTGCGGTACTCGAGGCGTCCGCCTTGGGACTCATCTCCCAGAACAGAGCACTTCCCCATCAGGTACTCGAAGACCGAACGCGAGTTGAGAACGCCGAGCAGATACCAGTCACCGGTCGGCAGGATGAAGCTCTTGTTGTTGGTGAGGTAGCCCCCTGTATCAAGAAAGAACCGGTTCACCTTGCCGATCTCCGGGTAGATGATCTTTGGCCTGTCAAAAATGTCGTAGTAATCGCATGGTCGTAGCTCCCACCAGTGCTGGCCCTGGTCTTGACGCTCTTCCGCTGCGCGCTGGAAACGCTTGAGATGCTGGAGAACAGCGGGGTATTCCTTGATCGGGACGCCGATATACGTCCACAGAAGGTACGTTTCCCTATAATGGGCTTCGTAACGCCGAACGTCGTCGCCGACAAGCAAAGGGCGGATAATGTCGGCATTCCGCTTGCCTTCTGCGACTAGCTGATCGCGGGCCTCCCGGTTCACGTAGAACGCTTCGTTAAGCCCGGTCTTGATCCCCCAGTATATTCGCCCTTGCAGAAGCTCCCCCAAGCGCGGCCCGCTCTCATTCATAACGCCCTGCCGGCCAGCCGCACCGGATGTTGCAAGCCTCGCCCTTCCTTTCTCAAACTGCGCAGCGGGTACCACAGTGGCAATGCGGCGCAGGTGCTCCCGAACGCCATCGGCATAACATCCGTCGAGGTCTTTGACGACCACCCACGTCGTCGGCACGGTTCCACGCGGCTGTTTCTGCCAGAGGAATACTGCCGGAAATGTCGCGGCGGACTCAAAGATGGGAAGCTCGCCGAAATCCACGACCAAGCTGAAAGCCTGCTCGTCCAGCAAGTGCTGGCGCAGTTTTTCGCCATAGCCCGCGCGCAGCCACTTGTTCGAGGAGATGAAACAGGCCGCGCCGCCCCGCCGCAGCAACTGATGCGCGCGCGCGAAGAACGCCACGTACAGGTCGGCGGTTTTGACGTAGGCTTCGGGATAGACGGCACAGAGATGCTGCTTGTAGGCGTCCCCCATCTGCTGCTTGACGATTTCGGCGCGGATGTACGGCGGATTGGCCAGGACGATGTCGAAACCGCCCGGTTCTTTGCCGAGCGTCTGTGTGAACTCGCGCTGTGGCTTCATGTCCGCTATGAAGCCGAACTTGCCGTCCAGCGTAGCTTCCGTCCCGCCGCGCGGGGCGAAGACCTCCGCGAACTTCACGCGCCAGTCGAAGGCGTTCTCTGGCAGCGTGCCGCCCTCAGCTAACTCTGCCAGGTCGTTCTCCGCCTGCGTGATCTTCTTCCGCAGCTCCTGCTTCTTCTGGTAGTCGTGGGCGTTCATGTACTGCCGTTTGAGGCCGATGATTTGGTCGGCGAGTTCGTCACGCCGCTGCACGAACATGTTCGTGGCGCCTTCGGCCAGCGGGTCGGGCGCGGTCAGGCTGTCGCCACAGCCGATCTTGAAGTCGAGGTTGGGCAGCGGCGGCGGCGTGTCGCCTTCGTACTCGATCACCAGCGACAGCCACAGCCGCAGCATGGCGATGTTCACGGCGAACGGGTCCAGGTCCACGCCGTACAGGTTGTTCTCGATGATCTCCAGCTTGCGCTCGTACATGCTCTTCGGGTCCAGCTTGGCGTCGGACTTGAAGAGCGCGGCACGCAGGCGCAGCAGTTCGTGCATCATGCCCAGCAGGTACGCGCCGCTGCCGCACGCCGGGTCACAGACCTTCACGTCCTTGAGGGCCTGCAAGATGCCTGCGGGGTTGTGCAGGCCACTGGGGTCGTCGTGATCCACAAAGCGCGCCACGGCCGCTTCGTCCTTCTCGAACCTGCCCAGGTAACCCTTGAGCGCCTCGCGGCACATGAAGCTGACGATGGGCCGCGGCGTGTAGTAGCTGCCGGATTCGTGCCGGCCGGTAACAAGTTCCTCGAAGACCTTGCCGAGCATCTCGGGGTCTACCGCGACCTCGATGTCCAGCGGCGTGGATTCGCTGATGGTGAAGTTGTACCGCTCGAACAGGTCGAGGATGCCGGCGAAGGCGTTGTTCGGGATACGGACCTTGCCTTGCACGTCATAGCCGTCGTCGTCCATCTCGAACAGGCCGCCGTTGAGGAACGGGATGCGTCCGCGCCGGGCGACCAACTGCTCCTCCTGCTTCGCGCTCAGCTTCGTGTCGTGCGTGTTAAACCCGCAGAAGAAGGCGTCATACAGCCGCTCGTTGAGGAAGTCTTCCTTGCCCGCCTGCGCTCTCTCGAAGAGCGCGCGCAAGTAGTCCTTGCGGCCGTCGAACTCCAGCCAGCCCTTCTTCTGGATGAAGTAGGCGAACATGAGGCGGTTGAGGAGGCGCTGCGTGTAAAGCCTGCGCGGCTCGCCGGACGGCACGCCCTTGGTCCGCTCCTCCATCGCCTCGAACACTTCGTGGTACTGCCGGAAGAACTCCTTGGTGACCTTCTCGACGCTGAAGGCTTCGGACCAGTCCCGCAGCCACGCCTGCACGTCGGCGCCGCCGTCATCGGGGAAGGCCAGCGGCGGCAGATGGTGCTCGCACAGCGTGCGGATGTGCGTGTCGCCTTCGTTCCAGCCGAACGACGCCAGAGGCGCGGCCCGGCCGGCCTCAAGCGGGGCCTTGAAGTACGAGAAGCGAAAATGGCGGTACTGGTGGGTTGAGATGAAGAGGAGGTTCTCCCGCGCCCACTTCTTCTGCGTGGCCTGGTTAGCTGACGCGCGCCGCTTCGGGACAAGCCCGCGCAGGACGCGGCGCAGCGGGCCGGTCATGCCGCGGCCCGCGGTCAGCACGTAGGGTTCCTTGAACTCCAGGAGGACAACGCCCCACGGCTGGCTGTCCGTGAACGGCTGGAGCTGCAGGACCTGGCCGTCCACAAGCCGTTCGTCCAGTCCCTCGGCCTGAAGCTCCTGCGCGGTCCACTGGTACGCGATGTCGTCACATCGCTCCACGCCGCGCTCGACGGGCCAGCGCAGCGTATCGCGCAAGAATCCCTGCAGGAAGGACGCCTGGTCCTTGACCCGCCCGAGCGCGCTGTGGATTTCCTGTGGCGCAACCATGTCAGCTCAGCTCCATCCAGCACTTCAGCACCGGCTTGACGCCCGCCGGCGCTTGCGCGGCCTTGAGGTAGGTGTTCTTGATGTATCGTTCGACCTTGGCGCGGACTTCAGAGAGGGTTGGCTTCGGAATGTCTTGCTGGCGCGGCGTGTCCGGTTGGCAGCGGATGAACGCCACAATCCTCGTTGGGTCGTCGGCGATGCGTTCGTCGTCCTTGGCCGTCTCCTTCGTGAGATCATACAGATACCACTTCGTGTCGCCGGCTTCCTCGGTCCACAAGGACTGCTCGCCGGTGCGTATGTCCTGGATGGGCTTCGCTGGCGCGGGCATTGCATAACAGAAGAAGACGCCGCGCGCGCCGGCAGACGGATGCGCCTTGCCGCTGAAGACACGTCCGGGTAGAGCGGCGAGTCGCCCCGGCAAGTCAGGGTGCTGCTTCAGCAGTTCCTCATATTCCAGTTGCATCGCCTCCAACGGCGTCGTCTCTCCTTCGTACTGGCGCGTGAAATTCTTCAGCACCTCGAACTTGTCCTCCGGCGTCAACAGCTTGCCACCCTCAATGCCGAACGTCTTCGATATGGTCAGCACTTTACCTGTCACACGGCTATAGAGTTCCAGCAGCCTTTCGAGATCGTTGGGCGGCAGGAAGTTCCAGAATGCCACCGTGCCGCGAACCTTGCGCTGGTCAGGGTGGTCGGCCACGATCTGCGCCTCAATGTCCGGGTTCATGCGGCGGTCCACGCGGCCAATGCGCTGCATCAGGCGCACGGGGTTCCAGTGCAGGTCATAATTGATCAGGCGCGTGGCGTCCTGAAGGTTCAGGCCCTCCGAGAGCACGTCCGTAGAGATCAAAATGCGCGTTTCGGGCAGCCCTTCCTGCTTCAGACCGGCGCTGGAGGAATCGTTGTAATACGGCGCGAACTGGCGGATGATCTCGCCGCGGTCGCGATCAACGGCGCTGTCCACCTCGTCCACAGCCTCCACGCCCTCTTCGGCCAACTGCTGTTTCAGATAGCGGGCCGTGTCCATATACTCAGTGAAGATCAGAACCTTGTGCTTGCTCAACACGGGGTTGCGCGCCAGAAGCTTGAGCAGGGCGCGCAGCTTGTCGTCGTGCTTGGGCTTGAAGCGGCGCAGTTCGTGAAGGAACTCGATCACCTGGTCCAGATCGCTGAACGTGTCATCCAGCATCTCATTGATCTTGTACTGCTCGCCTGGCAGGTCCTCAAAGTAGGCGAGCATCTCAGGCGTGATGAGGTCCTCATCCTGGTCGTCCTCATCCGCATCGCCCCATAGCTCCAACTGCCGCTGCTTGACATAGCCGATCAGCTCGCTGTGGATTGCGAGCCATTTCTCCAGGCGACGCTTCTCGGCATCAGACTGACTGTGCTTTGTGGCGAATGCCAGCAGTTTGCGCAACAGCCGGTCGCAGGACATCTCGAAGGCGCGGGCGGACGACTCAAAGCGCTTAAGAAATTGCGTGCGGATGAGGCCGACGACCTGGTTCTGGCTCAACGCAGCGAACTTGTCCACCGAAGCGGGGTCCTTGTGGTAGGCCAATGGGTGGTACATTGCCAGCGAGAACAGCGGCTTTTGCTTCTTGAACGCACGGTCAATCATGTCAAGAAGCCGGCCATACGTCTTCTGCACCGAGTACGGCGCGACCTGCGGGTCTTCACGAATAGGGAACAGTGCCTGCTGCACGCCTTCCTGCCGGAGGCTATCCGTGACGTAGGCCCGGCTGCGCTGGACTACAGTCGCGTGGAAAAGATTATCGTTCTGGAGAACGCGCTGAGCCTCGGCCTGGTTGATCTCAGTCGGCTCGTCCCCCTTGGCCGGGACAAGTTGCTTCAGCGCCGTCTCCAACTTGCGGAAATGGCCGGGGAGTGAATGGATGCCAAGGTCCTTGAAGTATGCAGGCTGGTCCTTGCGGGAAAACAGCTCGATCATGTGCTGTAGGTCCAGCAGGCTGTTGTTGATGGGCGTGGCCGTTAGCAGGAAGACATTCTTCCCCGCCAGGATGTCATACAGCGTGCGGTAGCGGGACACGCGCCCGGACACCTCGCCAGCAACGCCCGGATTGCGGAAATGGTGGGCCTCGTCAATGACGACAGCGTGGTAGTCCTCTTTCACATGCTGCCAGAGCGCCGGGTAGTCCACGTCTTGGGTCTTCTTGCGGTTAAGGTCCGTGTGATTGAGGATAAGGAGGTTGCTGTCGCTGAACAACAGCTTGGGGAGATGGCGCTTGATGAGTGATTTCCAGACCGGATCACGAGTGGCTTTCGGCACCAACAGCACAACCTTCTCCCGCTGCTTGCGGATCAGGTACTCGATCACCATCAGGCCAATGAATGTCTTCCCCAAGCCGACGCTGTCGCACAGGAACGCACCACGATGCCTATGTGCAATGTCCATAAGTTCATGGAAGCCGTCCTTCTGGTACTTCGCAAGCAACCGGTACATGCGCGACTCGCGCTCGAACCATTCCCGGTCAGTTGGCTCCAGACGGCGAAACAGTTCATGCAGTGACTGTGCGTACACCTCGAAGGGCATGTACTCCCGCGTGTGGCGCTCAGCGACCTTCAGGACTTCGGGCGTCACGTCCTCCGCCTGCTGCCAGTAGCGCTCGTACCATTCCTGGAGCAGCCCGACCTCGCGCCGTATCTGGATGTTCAGTTCGACGTTATCCTTCAGCCCAGGCACGGTGAAGTTGCTGGAGCCGACCAGCGCGGCAGAACCGACGACTTCAAGCTTCGCGTGCGTGATGTACGCTTTGGCGTGGAACTTATCCTTCGTGTAGACGCGGCACTGCATCTTGCCGGTGCGCAGCGCCTCGACAATGGCCGGCGCGCCGGTCAGGAACGGGTTGGCGTCCTTCTCCTGCTCGAAGCTGGCGTCCAATGCCGCCTTGATTCCTTCCAGCAGCGCGGCCTTCGTGCGCTTGGACACCTCGCCGCCCATCAGGATGCGGATCTTGTCGAGCTTCTGCCACTGGCCGTCAAGCGCGAGCAGGGAGCCGATCTCGAAGTTGCCCGTGGCGATGTCGAAGCTGTGAGCCAACTCCGTCCAGTCCCGCAGGTAGCGCAGAACCTTCCAGTCGGAGTCGCTGTTATCAACGATGAAGAGATCGCCGCCTTGCGGCTTGGGTGTAGCCATGTTTCTACGGCCCCCACGGCGGCCGGGCGGGTGATTGTCCACGCCCGCGAACAGCCTGCGCTACGGCGTAACGACGTTGAGCTGCGTCCACAATCCTTATAAGCCCGTCAGCCATCTGGTGCAAGAGGCGGCAACAGCGACAGCAATGTCGTGCGGACTCACACGGCTCTGAAAGATGAAACCCGTGTAGCCAGCCTTGCAGCCTGACGGGCTTTCTGTTCGGGCGTCAGGTTGGCCATATTGCACGCTCGGCTTGGCGACTCCCCATGCAACAGCGTCGCAGTGCACAACTACCCGTGAAAAGATGGAGGCAAGTGTAGGCAGCCGGGCGTCGGACGCCAGTGCAGGCGGATACGCAGTTTGCCCACCAAAGGTCTGAAAATTCTTTGCCGTCCGAAAGCACGACGGACACAGGCTTTGCGTGGGGCGCGGGGAAAATGCACGCGATCGGTTGAGGGTACGGGGGATCGGGCGGATACTATTCCTGAGAAGAGCGGCGAAACACGCAGTTGCCGGGGGATAGGGCGACGGTCCGAAGAGCGGTGAGTCCAACCGCCTGCCCCCGGCGTACAACCTGGACGCGGAAGGACAACGCGGAATGGTTACCGACTACATCGCCCAAGCAGACCCAGCGCAGCTCAAGTCAAACGGGCCACACATTATCGAGGACGCCGGCTTTCTTGCCGATCACGTGGGGCGACACGTCAAGGCGCTGAATACAGTCAGGTGCATCCTGGATCGCGCTCGGAATGGGCAGCGGGGGCCGCCCGTTACCGCAAGACAGTGGTACAAAAGAAAGACAGGCGTGAGCCAGTTAGAACTGCGGCAGCGTTACGTGAAACTGCGCCGGACACTTGAGCGGTGCGGCATGGATGTGGCGGTCAGCGATCTAAAGGCTCGGTTCAAGGAGTGGTTGCCGCACCGGGACAAGGCGCGGTTGCGGGGCGAGCTGTGGACATGCCACTCCAAGGGCGCGCGGCCACTGCACGCCTTCCTGCGTGAGTTGTTGGGCCAGGTTCGGACGGCCGTCCAACCACCTCGCGCGAACCGAAGAGGTACAACAACCGAGACGCAGACGAAGGACGCCGAGGCCACGGCACAGCAGCCGCCTGCCCCAGCTTCTCTTGGGCGCACGAAAGGACGAGATGGCTCAGGCGACACCGCGAAGGAGGAAGCGTGCAAGCGGGCGGCACGCGACGCGCTGGTTCTGTTTCACGGCGGGCCGGCCACAACATGCGTAACGGACACAATGATGACTAAGGTGCCTGGGGCGCTTGGCGAGGCGCTTGATGAAGTCGCGCGTTGCTATGAAGCGACGGGGCGGACAGTGTTTGCGCAGAGACTCAAAGAACTGCGGTGGCCGATGATCTACGGGCCGTGCCTGCGGCGGCATTGGTTCGCGGCTGCTGAGGAAGTGTTGAGGGCGATCACGGATGCGCCGGCCGCGGCTGCTGACACGACGCCGGCCGACGCCCAGGGGGCCACCGCCCAGGCCGTGCCGGCCAAGATGCTCCTATCATGGGGCGATATCATACAGGCGGTGGATTTGAAGAACACCAGTGAATGGCGCCGCCGGCTTACCCGTCTGGCGAAAAACAAGGAGCTGCCAATCACGTTGGCAAAGAAACGGGGTGGGCAACCAAGGGCCAACAGGGTCAAGCTGCTAGAGGCGTGGAATAAGCTGGCCGACGCAGACGCGATTGCAGAAGCAACACAGACGACACGAATGGAAACCCCTTCCGCTGGCGGGCGGGTATTCGACGGCAGGCACCCGGTGGGACATGTGAAACCAGACCACCGGGCTACGGGCCATGTGGCCCGACATGACAAAAGGTCGCAATAGAAACACAAAGGTCGTCGGCCGTGCTGAATGGGCCACCTTCACCAGTGAAGGGAGGCCCGATGATACATGCTATGGCCCGATGACATAGACAAGCGCTTCAACTGGCCGCCGGGACGCGCCCGGAGGCTGGCGTTGCAGGGAAAACTACCGCACTACAGGTTGCCGGACGGCAGCCTTCGCTTCGAGGTTGAAGAGGTAGAGGCGCTGGTCAAGCACGTGCCAGTGACACCAGACGCCGGCGCCGTCGAGGCCCGCGGCCGGGAAGGCGGCCCGCGATGACCACCACGCTGACCGATACCGCACTGGTCTACCTTCGCGCAGGACTCTCCGCTCTACCGGCAGACCGCACGAAGAAGTTTCCGAAGCTCGCGACGTGGAAGAAATACCAGAAGCAATTGCCGACCGAGCAGGAGGCGCGCGGGTGGTTCGGCAATGGTGCGGATGGGCTGTGCATCGTGGCCGGCAAGGTATCCGGCAACCTTGAGATGGTTGACTTCGACTACCAGGCCGAGTTCTTCGAGGCATGGCGTGCGCGCGTGCTTGAGCAGGCGCCGCACCAATTGGAGACGCTCTTTCAGGAGCGGTCACAGTCTGGCGGCCGGCACGTCGTCTACCGTTGTGAGTCGCCCGTGGACGGCAACATGAAGTTGGCGCGCAGGCGCGTCCTCGTGCCAGGTTCAGGCGAGTATGTCTATCTGGGCAACGGCAAGGCGCGGCCAAAACAGGAGAGTGACAGGAAGGCGCTGAAAGCCGTGCAGGAAGGCGAGCAATGGGTGATTCACCCCTGCATGATCGAGACGCGCGGCGAAGGTGGTCTCTTCCTGTGCACCCCTACGGCGGGCTACGAGATGATGCACGGCAATCTTGCCAGCCCGACTGTACTCATGGTGGAGGAACGCGACATCCTGCTCTCTGCCGCCCGCTCCCTGGACGAGCATCCGCCGGAAGTCGTCACTGGGCCAATGAGGAGCGCGCCATCCGACGCTCGCCCCGGCGACGATTACAACGCCCGCGGCGACGTGCGCGGCGTGCTCGAAACGCACGGCTGGACGTTAACGCGCCGGGGCGAGAACGAGCACTGGTGCCGGCCCGGCAAGAACGGCGAGACATCGGCCACGCTCAAGAACGGCGTGCTCTACGTTTTCACTTCCAATGCCGCGCCATTCGAGCCGGGCAAGGCGTATTCACCGTTCGCCGCGTATGCACTACTGGAACACGGCGGGGACTACAAGACCGCCGCCGCCGCGCTGCGGACCGAAGGGTACGGCTCGACAACCCACACCGTCAGCACTTCGCCGGCCAACGAGGCACCCGCCGCCAGGATTATCAAGCCCAGCGAACTGCTGAGGTATGATGTCGGGAACGACCCGAACAACCTGCTTGGCCGCCGGTGGCTTTGCCGCGCCGGTTCCTGCCTGTGGCTGGGCCAGACCGGCGTGGGCAAGAGCAGTTTGATAGTTCAAGCCGCAGTGTCTTGGGCGATGGGCCGCGACTTCTTCGGGATACACCCCGCACGCGCTCTCAAGTCTCTTGTCGTGCAAGGCGAGAATGACGACGGCGATTTAGCAGAGCAAATGCAAGGCATCGTCACCGGGAGCGGACTACAGGGCGAAGCCGCCGCGCTTGACGAGCGGCTATCCCTTTTGCGCGAGACGTGCCGCACGGGCGAGGATTTCGCGAAGTTCCTGCACACGCTCGTCATGGTCGAAAAGCCCGATCTTGTGTGGCTGGACCCGCTCAACTGCTACATCGGGGGCGACGTATCGAGCCAGGAAGTGTGCAGTCGCTTCTTCCGCAACTTGCTTAACCCCATCGCGCTGGATTCCGGCGCCTGCATGATGGTCGTGCACCACGGCAACAAGCCGATGTCCGACCCGTCACAACGAAGCGCATGGCGCGGCAACGACTTTGCCTACTTCGGAAGCGGTTCAAGCGAGATGGCGAACTGGGCACGCGCTACCCTTCTTGTCCGTGAAGTCGAGGACGGTCTCTTCGAGATGCGCTTGTCCAAACGGGGCAACCGGGCCGAGATGCTGGACGGCGACGGCCCCGACGCCAGGCCCACCACGATCATCAACCTGGAATACAGTCCGGACGTGATCTGCTGGCGGCGGGCCAGCACCACGACCGCGGCGCAGGCCGAGATTCAAGACGGCGTTGCAGATGTGCTTGAAGCCATGCCAAAGGATGAACTGCTGAATGAGGGCAAGTTGCGGGCGCTGGTCGTGAAGACGCTGAAATGCAACCGCGTGACCGTCTACAAGAACGGGAGCAAGGCTCAGACCGTTCTACGCGCCGTCCAGGAAAGAAGCAGGTCGCCACAGCAGCCGTGCCTTTTCGCCCGTCCCGCAAGCCCAAGAGGAGGGTTGTAGCCGTGTGTCGCCGGGGTGTCGACGCTACACACTGTCGCCTTGTCGCCCGACTATATACATATAGGCGGTACAGGCGACAACACGACAACGACACCGTAGCCGAAGGACTCGGCTACACTTCGGACGCGATATTCAGTCCCAAGCGGAGGGTATCCCGATGAAACAGACGGAGAGCATGGCACAGGCGACAGCACAGGACGCGATCAAACAGCCGGACACCGTGCAACGCTGGGCGCTACTCTTCCGTGCGAAGAACGGCACCGCGGAACTGAGCGCCAGACTGTTCTCCACTGAGCAGGAAGCGCAAACTGAGGCCCGTTTCTGGGCGGCGCTGCGACAGCAACACGAAACCGCCGAAGTCGTGACGTTCAACGTACCAACACGTGGCGCGCCAGTTCCCGACCCAAGAGACCTCTTGCCATAGGAGCATGACCGATGGAGACGAACGAAGGAACACCCGCCCAGGCCGCCGCTACGATAGCGAACGGGATGCCGGCGCAGGAATCCGGCGAAGGCGACATGGCGAAGAACGGGGAAATGCCCAGGGAGATAACAAGTGAGGGCACGACCGCTCCGCGCGCGCGAGGAGCCAGCTTCCGAATCAAGGGTCCAGGCCCCGGCGCCGATCCAGGCGGAAGAGAGTAGGGGAGTGGCGGGGGTGGTCGTGGCCCTGGCAGCACTGCCCGCGGGCTCCGTCGTCAAGGCATCCACGCTCGCGGAGATGTTCCACGTACACCGCTGCACCATCCGGCGCGGTGTACGTCGTGGTGAGCTGCCGGCGCCAACAAAGCTGTTTGGCGCATCCTGCTGGACGGCGGGCGCGATTCTGAGGCACCTGGAAGCACGGCAGGAGATTGCCACGCAGGCGAGACAGAAGGAATTGGCGCGGATTGTGAAGCTTGGCGCTTGACTTTCATCATTGATTAAGGTAAGATATGAGTATGAAGCACACACGCACGCCCGCACAGTTGGCCGCAGACTTGAAACGCACGGGCCGGCGGCCCGTCCCGCTCAGTAAGAAGCGGCATATTCAGATTTCCGTTGCGATGACAGAGGCGGAGAACGCGCTATTGGAGCGCGAGGCCCGCGAGTTGAAGCTGTCCGTCAGTGAGTTGCTGATGCGACCCTGGCGTAAGGAGTCCTGACAATGGCCGGCATTCGCAAGAGACCGCTACCCGATGGCAAGTTTCAGGGCTGGTACAAGGACGCCGCGGGGCGCCGGATATTCTTCACTGGCACCGACTCGCCACGCGAAACCAAGGACATGGCCGAGGACTTGGAACGGCACGGGGACAAGATACGCATAGGCACTGAGCTCGACTTCTGCCCTTTTTGTAGCGGTCAGGCGGCGATTTTCGCTAAAGCAACACGGGCTGTTGTGCCGCTGACAGATGTGGTCGCCAAACCATGTCTGCCGGAGGCCAACAGCCCGTATGCTTATTCCATCGGCC
>JAPLOD010000140.1 GCA_026692735.1 Planctomycetota bacterium
GGGCCGACTGGGTTTTTGAAACGTCCCCCCATCACGATGCCTTCTCAAAATTGCCCCGTGCTCTTCGCGCTGCCCTGCTGTATGCTCTGGCCCCGGCAGCTTGAACTCGCCTCAGAAAGGGCAGAAGTCGAGCTTAGAGCCACTTCTGGGACGCATCGTCGCCCAGTCTGCTCTCAACAAGTGGGACGATGTCGAGAAGACAGGGCTGGCAATCGTGAAGGCCGACCCGGGGAACTACACGGCCCGCAGTTCGCTGGCCTACGCCCTCTTCATGCGGCGGCGCTACAAGGAGTCACAGGAGGCATACGAAGGGATTCTGAGACTCTACCCCTGCGACCTGACCATGCAGTCCGGCCTCGGCTGGGCACTGCTCTGGCAGGGCAAGCGCAGGGAAGCCGTGAAAACGTTCCGCGACATCGTTGACGTCGCGCCAGCTCACGAGGGCGCGATGAAAGCGCTGGGCAAGGACGCCCCCGCCAACCCGGGGGTCTCGGCCTCGGCATACCAACGTTCCTACCAGGCCGAAGCGGAGGGCAACTACGGCGACGCGTTAAAGGCGCTCGACGACGTTGCCGCGGAGACGAAACAGACTTACACGTTCAACCTGCGCTGTGGCTGGTTGAGTTACTTGAGCGCACAGCACGATAAAGCGGCGACGTTCTACGCCGCGGCCGCCAAGCTTTCTCCAACGGCAGTGCAACCGCTGCTGGGGAAGATGCTGCCAGAGGCCATGATGGGTAAGTGGGACGATATGGCGAAGACGGCGGACGCGGTTCTGCGGATTGATTTGAGAAACTGCACCGCGCGCGGCAAGTTGGCCTACGCGTGCTACTGTCTGAACCGCTTCCAGGATTCCGAGCGTCTGTACCAGGACATGGTGCGAGAGTATCCGGGCGACCTCTCCGCACATTCGGGCCTGGGCTGGTCCCAGCTCAAGCTGGACAAGAAGGCTGACGCCGCCAGGGAGTTCAGGAACATTCTCCAGGTCTACCCGGCGCATGAGTTTGCGAGCAAGGGGCTCGAAGCGATCCAGCCGGCCAAGCCGGCCGACCGCTGAGCGTGGTTCCGTCGCCGTATGTCTGGCGTTCGCCAGTCAATGCTAATCCGCTAGGTCTTTGACTGGCAATAGGATGCACGGACCGAACGCGTGCCGGTCCACCGCACAGCCTGAAGCCTGGTACTGTGTTTGCGAAGCTGCAATGCCGGATTTTACCGGATTCCCTGTGGACGACACCCGTGCCTCCGCGTTCATAGGAACAGGGGATGGAACCGGGAAGGTAGGGGGAATTTAGGAGAAGGGAGTCAAACCCATGAAGCGCACAGCATGGATGGTGTTGGTGTTCAGCATGTTGGCATTGCCTGTTGGTGTGGCATTGGGCGGAGAAGCTGGGGGAGGGAACGACGGCGCACAAGGCGAAGGCCATCGCCCGCCGCCGCCGGGCGTCATCGGCAAGTTCATCCTGGCGCACGCGCAGGAGTTGAGCCTGACCGACGACCAGAAGCAGAAGGTTCAGGCTTGGCTCGATGCGCACCCAGGCGATGGCCAAGGCAAACCTGGTGGCGATCATGGAAAACCCGGCGATGGCCAGGGCAAACCCGGTGGCGGCCATGGAAAACCTGGCGAGGGTGCTGGCAAACCCGGAGAGGGTGCTGGGAAGGCTGGCGACGGCAAGGCCGGCAAGGGCCCGTTCGCTGATATCTTGACAGAGGAGCAGCACAACAAGTTGCGCGAGATGCTGAAAGCCGAACGGCCCAAGGGTGGTCATCCGCCGGCGGGTGGCGGTCAACAGCCCCAGAAATGAACCTGATCGTGCGGGCGAGCGCCGACCGGTGACGGGAACCGGTCGGTGCTTGTCTCCAGCGTAACGATACTCAATCTCAATACCCGACCGCGCCTTCAACGTTGCAGAGGGGTAAATTACGATGAAGCACGTGCTGCTCTTGGGTGCACTGCTCGTCAGTATGGCGTTCGCTGCCGAACCGCCATTGTGTTACACAATTGTCGCAACCGGCCAGACCAAGTGCTACGACAACCGAAGCGAAAGTGATTCGCCAAAATCAGGACAGCCGTTCTACGGCCAGGACGCGCAGTTCCAGAGCCACCCGCCCAACTATGAACTCAGCGCTGACAGCCTCACCGTTTGCGAACGAACCACCGGCCTGACCTGGCAACGCAGCCCGGACACCGATGGCGATGGTGCCCTCACGCGAAAGGACAAACTGACCTGGGCCCAAGCCCAGGCTTGGCCCGCGAAACTCAACGCCGCCAAGTTCGGTGGGTTCGACGACTGGCGGCTGCCGTCCATCAAAGAGCTTTATTCGGTTTTCGACGCCCGCGGCACCGATCCCAGCGGACCCTCCGGCACCGACACCTCACGTCTGACGCCCTTCATTGACACGAGATTCTTCAAGTTCGCCTACGGCGACACGCGTATCGGCGAGCGCGTCATTGACTCCCAATACGCGTCGAGCACCAAGTATGTCGGCAAGTCCGCCCGCGGGTTCGACAAGCTCTTCGGCGTCAACTTCGCGGATGGCCGGATCAAAGGGTATGACCTGCAGATGCCGGGCGGAGCAGACAAGACGTTCTTCGTGCAGTGCGTGCGCGGCAATCTGAAGTACGGCCAGAACGATTTCCAGGACAACGGTGACGGCACCATCACTGATCGCGCCACGGGCCTCATGTGGTCCAAGGCAGACAGCGGAAAGGGAATGAATTGGCAGGAGGCGCTGGCGTGGGTGCAGGTGAAGAATGCCGCGCGCCATCTCGGCCACGATGACTGGCGCCTTCCGAGCGTCAAGGAACTGCAGAGCATCGTAGACTACACTCGGTCCCCCGACACGACCCAGTCGGCCGCCATCGCCCCGCTTTTCGAGTGCACACAGATCACCAATGAAGGCGGTAAAGCCGACTATCCTTTCTACTGGTCGGGCACGACCCACGCGGGATTCATGGGCGGCGGGGCTGCCATGTATGTTGCCTTCGGTCGTGCCGCGGGTTGGCTCTCAGCCCGCGCTTTGGCCGGCGGCGCGCCCGACCAGCGTGGCGGTCCAGGCCGCGGTGGCCCGAGGCCAAGCGGCCCAGGACCGGGTGGTCCCGGACAAGGCGGGGGGCCAGGAGCAGGCCCGCAGACAGGCGGCGCCGGGGAGTACCAGTTCGCCGATGTGCACGGCGCCGGCGCGCAGCGCAGCGACCCAAAGGCCGGCGATCCCGCCATGTTTCCGCATGGCCGCGGCCCGCAGGGCGACGTCATCCGCATCAATAACTACGTTCGCCTTGTGCGCAGCGGGGCTGGCTGATCCAACAACAGTGCTAACATCTACCTCATGAGCCACCTTGTGGAGTGCGTCGCCGATCACGCTCCATTGCTCCATGATGCGGTACACCCTTTCTGCCCCCCGTCTCGGCCTTATCGCCGTCGCCTGGAGGAGACCGGTGTGCCGGTGAAGTCGCCTGCGCCGCCAGGCGACTTCTGATGGCGCGCCGCCACCTCAGACAACGCCATCTCTGTTCTTATTTCGCTGTCGGGCAGGTCGCGAGACCGATCACAGTGTCGGCAGCGCCGTAGTACAGCAGCCATTGGCCCTTGAAGGGAACCAACCCGTTGGCAACGGTTGTGTTCCCGGTCATTCCCTTCTTCTCCCACTCGTGTTCCGGCCAGAGGAACGGCTCCTTCGGCTCTTTGAGCACGGTCTTCAGGTTGTCGCGGTCAATCAGGGCTTGGCGCAGCGTCCAAGCGCCGAGCGAGTGGTGTTCCCCTTGCGTCATCAGCAGGATTCCGTCTTCGCGCAGGAGGGCAACAGCGCCGGCTTCGTGCGAGCCGCCCCAGACCGCCTTGCCGGTCGGCGTCCAGTCTATGAGATTGTCGCTCCAGGCCAGAGCGCAGGGGTGCGTATAGTACATCCAATACTTGCCGTTGATCTTCGTGGCGATGAGCCGGTCCCCTTCACGCCGGGAAACGACCACCCCGGTGCGCGATCCGGGGACCTTATCTGGGGCGGCCTTGCGGAAGGCCGGCCCGTGTTTGGTCCAGTGAACAAGGTCGCGGGAGGTGGCGACGGACATGGTGTCTCCCTTGCCCGACCAGGTTGTGTAGTTCATGTAGTAGACGCCGTCTTCGCCCTCGACAATGTGGAGGTCCTCGCAGCCGCCTTCCCACTCGTGTTTTTTCCACTCGTCGTTGTCGGGATACAGAACCGGCGTCGGGTGTCGTGCGAAGTGAATGCCATCGTCGCTGGTCGCCATGCCGATGCGGCAGGTGCGGCCCCATTTGAGAGCCGGGTTCCGATCATCCGCACGATAGAGCAGATAGACCTTGCTGTCCCGCACCACCGCGGCCGGGTTGTAGACGTTCTGCTCTTCCCACCGGACCTCCTTCCCGAGCACGGGGCACTGAAATCTGGAATCCGGCGTGGGCGAAAGGACTGGCTGGGGATGTTTCACGAACGGTCCCATTTGCCAATCGGGGGCTGCGTCCGCCGCGAAGGCTGCCGCTGAGAGCACGAGCAAATATGCCGCAAGCAATCTCATGTTCATTCCCCGAAGATCATCTTCCACTCCACGGTCTTGGTGGCGGTCGGCACGATACGGACCGTGGCGATTTCCGTCTGATTCGCGATCTCGACCTTCTCGCCCCCGACCTCGGCGCTCTTGAGTCGGAAGCCCTGCGGGAGATGCACGGTCAGCACGTATGGATCGCCGACGACCACGGCGCTCTTGCCGGACAGGGTCTTGCTTGCGGCATCCCAGCGTTCGTCCAGCAGATCGACGCCGCCCTGCGAGATGTGGCGGGTGGTCGAGAGCACCCACGGGTGTGGCCGTGAACGAGCCCTTGGATTTGCCGAGGAAGGCCTGCGACCAGAACTCGAACACCAGGTACTCGCGGTCATCCGCCAACCCGAGGTCGGCGAACTTCACTTCCGTTTCCGGCGCGTTGGGACGGGCCCATTTCAGATTTCCCTTCCGCCAGTTGAAGAGCGCCAGCACCGACCAGAGGACGAAGGGCCGGTCGATCTCCTGCAGCCACCAGGTGCCGTCGCCGCCGCCGTCATACAATTGCCCCGGTACCGTGAAGAGCACGGGCGCGCTGCGCTTCATGCCTTCCAGGTTGCTGTCGTTCTTGTAGTCCTCGAACTTGTCGCTGACCATCAGCATGCTCCCGGCCATCGACACCACGCAGGGCTGGTCGATGGTGTCTGCCATCGCCGCCGGTTGCGCGGAGGTTTTCATCGTCGTCTTGTCCTTGGCCCCCGTGGCCATGATGTCGCAATGGTCGGGATCGCCGCGCCACACCACGCCATTCAGCGAGCTGTTGCCGACCAGGCTGTTCCATTGGAACCCGTCGCTGCTCAGCCGGCAACCGTCCGCGAGCCCGATCGAACAGCGGCCCGGACCCACGCCCCAGCAGGTCAGGATGAACACGTTCCGGCCGAGTTCCTCGCGGGCCACGCGGTCCCAGATGTGCAGCGACTGTTCGGGCGTCGAGCCGGTCCGCTTGAAGTGGCCGGCGGCCGGTTTCTCCCTGTCGGAGTACAGCATGTCGCCGGCGCCGTCGATCTTGACGTAGTCCCATCCCTGTTTCTTGAGCCCGCTGAAAAGCGGCCGCACCATCTGGTCCACCGCGTCCTTGTTCTGGGTGTTCAGGGTCCAGATCCCGAAGCTGCCCTGGTAAATCTTGCCGCCCTCCTTGGTCACAAACCAGTCCGGGTGCTGCTTGCCGATGTCGGGCAGGTACCGATCGACGTAGGACCGGTACACGCGATGGACCCAGATGCCGCCCTGCATGCCGACGGACTTGATCTTCTTCACCGCATAATCCGCGCCGCCGGGGAACTTCTTCTTGTCCCATTCCAGGAAGGACTGCGGCCCCCCGCCTCCACCGCAGTAGCCGGCGTCGATCTGGACATATCGGTAGCCGAAGTCGGGGAGCTTTTTTTCGGCAAACAGGTCCACGATCGCGTCCAAGGTAGTCTGGCTGATCCCGTCCCGGTAGGACCACCAGGTGCAATACCCGGTGAGCGAGCCCTTCCACACCGGATAGGTCCACGGCTCGAAAAGCGTGAGTCCCAGGTGCTTCTGATAGAAGCGGGGGCGGAAGACCAGATCGAGCGCGGCCTGCCCCGAGCCTGTCGGACGGGTTCCACGGCATTCCCATGCGAAAGCGGTCTCTTCCTTGCCCGCCGCCTTCGGCAGGACGCGCGTCGCCCCGTCGCCCGGACCGGCGATCATCCAGTCCCCGCGGCGGTCGTAGACCGCGTTGTTGCGCAGGCTGCGGCTCAGGCCCACGCTGGTGCGCACCAGCGGGAAACGCTTCTGCGCCTCACCGCCGGTCTCGGCCGGAAACGCCTCCTCGCTGCCCGCCACCGTGCCGCGCAAAACCAGGCTCACGCCGTCATTCGGCGCGGAGAGCGTGAATTTAAGTCGCTGCTCGATCTTCTCGTCACCGGGCACGACCTTTTCGTCCATTTTGCTGACGACCTTGTCGGTGGAGACCACGGGCTGCAGAGTGACACCCGCAGCCGTCTCTTTCCCCTCCGTGTCGCAGGCGGTCACCGTCGCCTGCAGCACCACCTTGCCGTGGTAGGTGAGCTGCAGCGTGCCCTTGCCAGCGTCCCACTGGACAGCTGCCGCCTTATTAGGCGGAGGTTCAACTGGTCCTTCAGCAGCGGCGACACACCAAGCCATCACCAGTGCAGCAAACAGCGTGAGAACATGAACTCTTCTTTGCATTGCAGAGGCCCCTAATCATGTGCCATCGTCCCGGAATCCGTGAAGGTTTTCATTGGCCCGCCGCGTCCAGTACCCCGGGGCAGCCCCACAGCCGGGCGCCAGCGCTGCCACTGTGCCGTGCCTCATGTCGTGCCCGCTCCCGCGTCCCTACTGTTTCGCCACGCCTTCGATCCCGACGTCGATGTACTGCCCGCCAACGGTCTGCCGGACGTGGACGGCCATGAGGTGCCGGCCGGGCATGAGAACGGCCCGCGCCTCGGGCCGGAGATCGAACGGCTCGTACGCCGCGTTGTACCCCGCCACCTTCGCCGCGAGGACGCCGTCGATGTAGACCTCCGTGTCCTCGTCGTGGTGCATCAGCAGGGCCAGCTCCTCGAACGCCCCGGCGGGAATCTCGAATTCGCGGCGCAGCCAGAGGTCGGCGGTCTTCCAGACCGTGCGCGGGTGCCGGGCGATGGGCGGTTCCTCCGCGCCGAACGGCGCCGGTCCCGTCTTCCACGCCGCGTCGTCGAATCCGGGTTTGAACCAACCGTCGGCCGGCGCCTCGGTCGCGTAGCGCCAAACCACCGCCTCCTGCTGCGCCGTCGGGATCACGATGACGGTCTTGCGCGGCGGCAGTTTCCCCGTCGTTTCCCTGATGACGCGGATCTCGCGCGGGTTGTAGGGGGTGCCGTCCTTCCGGAAGACGTCGTGGAACCAGACCGCGGGCTCGGGGGCGTTCTTGGGGGAACCCCAGGGGAAGTAGGTCTGGGTCCGGCCGGCCACCAGGCCCCAGTTCCAGGCGCCGACCTTGTTCTCCTTCAAGAATGGCAGATGGGACTCGAATCGGCTGTTGGGGCGGGCCATCCATTCGGTGCACAGGAGGGGGCGCCGCCAGGCGGCGAGCCGCGCAACGGTCTTCTTCATGTCGCTCAGGCCGCCGTAGTTGTGGAAGCTGACGACATCCGAGAGCTCGGCGAGGCGTTTGGTGTCGCAGCTCCCCCCGTAGACGCACGTGGTCAGAGGCTGGTCGGGGCCGATCTCGCGCGCCCACCGGAAGACGGCCTCCACCAGGGGCAGCGACTGGCTGGGCTCATTGTAGAGATCCCACGCCACGACGCGGGGGTCGCGGGCGAAGGCCTTCACCATGTCCTTCACGTAGCGCTCGAGATCGCCCCAGGATGCCGCGTCCCCGGTCATCCGCTTGCCCGGACTGGCGACCCACTGGCTGTTGTGGACGCCGGGTTCCGGTTCCGGCTGCCTGCCGACCTTGGGGTCCTGCCTGAAGCAGTCGTCGAGAAGAATGATCATGGTCGAGATGCCATGCCGGCGGGCCATGTCCAGGAACCGATCGACGCGGTTCTTGAGCCCCTCGGCGTCCGCCTTCCACACCACATAGTTGATGAAGACGCGCACGGTGTTGAAGCCGAGATCCTGCGCCCAGCCGAGCTCGCGGTCGATCGTCGCCGGGTCGAAGGTCTCCTGCTGCCACATCTCGACGTCGTTGACGGCGGTGCTGGGGAGAAAGTTGCAGCCGACGAGCCAAGGCTGCTTCTCGTACCAGGCCTGCGCCCGCTCGACCGTCCAGAGGCCGGAGGGCGGAACGGCAAGCTCCGCCGCCCACGCGGCGGCGCAGAAGGCCGTGAGCAGTGCGATGGGCAGGAACGGAACATGAACTTTTCTCTGCATCGCAGTGGTTCCCTAATCAGATGTCATCGTCCCGGAATGCGTGGAGGTTCTCATCTACCTGAAGCATCCATGGCCCTGCTCAGGGCCTTACTGCCATCCGTTGAGCAATACAGGCCGTCCGTGTGGACGAACCACCATGTCTTGCCGACACGGTATTCGGCTGTCACGGCGATCAGACCGCCCTTGGGCACACTGCCGTGGATCTTCTTCCACTCCCAGTTGAACGCCCACGCTTGGCTGACGGAAATCCGTTCAGGATTGGCCGGATCCAGCGCCTGCGCGATGCAGCGGCCGTTCTTGCTGCCGGGCAGGCACGCGCCATAGACGGCGGTGAACGGCCGCATCCATTCGACGTTCTTCGCCTCGGGGAATGCAAACATGTCTCCTCCGACATTGTGCTGCAGCCCATAGGAGGTCGCGTAGCGCATGTTATCGGGCGACTGGCACATTCGGTCGAACGCCACATTGTAGAAGCCCAGGTCCTCTCTCGCGTGGAAAACCTTCAGCGATTTGATGTTGTCATGGGACACATAGCTCTTCGCCGTCTCCCCGGTTGTGGTGATGGCGGGCTTGCCGCGACCGAGCAGCAGCATCCATTTGTCGGGGCAGGTGGTCACGCACAGATGGCTGATTCCACGGCCGGCTACCGGATTCACGTAATCCCAGGGCCAAACCACGACGGATGTGATGCGCTCGCCCACCACGCCGAGGGATGTCCACGTGGCGCCGCCATCCGTGCTCTTGAAGCAGCCCTTCGACTCGGTCCCAACGTAGACCGTCTCGGTGTCCTTCAGGTCGAACGCGATCACCTCGCCGCAGAGCGCGGAAGGTCCGGTGCCGTCGAAATCGCCCTCGAAGCTGAGCTTCTTCCACGTCTTGCCGCCATCCGTGGTCTTCCATAGACCGCCCTCGGACTTGCCGTCCATGGCGCGCCCGGCGGCGCGGAGCATGATTGCAGGATTCGTCGGGTGAATGGCCACGCCGCGGACGGCATTGGCTGCGCCCGTGAGGTCGCCGTTGATGGCGCTCCAGGTCTTGCCGCCGTCCGTGGTCCGTAGCAGCCCTTGCGAGGTTGATCGCACCACCACGGTGTTCTCGTCAGACCGCGCCATCACAACGCCGGTCAACCGGTCGCCAGCCGTGTTCTTCGCGGCCACAGGAGGCGGAGGCACGCACTCGGGTAGCAGGCCGGACTGGACGCTCAACTCGGAGACTTTGGCGTTGTAGTATGCACGGGCATCCTGCTGAATCGCGCTGATGAAGAGCCCCACATCCATCTTCTTCGGTGCCTGCTTGACTTGGTATCCGCCAAGTTCCCATTGCTTGCCGTCCGCCGAGGTCCAGGCCGTCCAGATGTTCCCCTGCCGGGCGATGCGCACCCATGGATGGTTCTGCGGGAACGGGTACGAACTGATGCGGCCTCCGCCCAGGTCGTCGCTATCCGGCGAGGACCTCTTCCCGTCTCTCGCAGTCTGCACCAGGTAGAAACTCTGCCCCCAGTTCCAGTTGATTCGTGTGGTGTTCTCAATCGCTGCAATCCCAACCCAGGCGCGTCCGTTGACATCCTTGCTGCTGTAGCTGTCAACGCGGCACGTGGCGGTGAAGTCGCCGGTGACGCTCTTGACGACCGCGTGCATGCCGTTGCCAAAAAAGGTGAACGCATCAGGCCCCGTCTGCCAGAGACCTGCCAGCGCGCCCTGCTCGCCGATGTTCCGCACCGTCCATGCCGGCGCGTAGGGCTTGCCCGTCACATCGAGTGCGCCGGAGTTGATGTCAACCGAGCGATTGCCGTCGTAGACCACGCGGCACCAGAAGGTGTTGGTTCCCTTGGGGAGTGGCCCTTCATACTTCACTTCCGCCCCGTTGCTTTCCGCGATCTGGAAGTTACCGAGGTAAATGGCCGCCTTGTTCACCGTGTGCCCCCGTGCATCCACCGTCAGCGTTACGCGCCCTGTCCCGTCGCCGAACGGGACCGACGTGATTTCGGGCTTGGGATAGGCGCCGTCATCTGCAATGAACAGCGCCTCCACCGGGATCGTCTGCCGCGGCAAGTGCGGTCCTTCCCAATCAATGTTGAAGTTCCTGGCATTCAGACGGCCATACAGATACGTGACCTTGAAGGCATGGTCGCCCTTTGAGAGACGGCAGAAACCGGCATGTTCCGTCGTGCCCGCCTGCTCGTCGCGGACGATCACATCCTGCCCGTCAATCTGGATGCTGTAGGCGCCGTCAATCTGCCCATAGAAGATGTAGATGCCGTCTTCAGACGCGCGCAGCAACCCGCTGAACACCATCGCGTAGCCCGCGTCGAGCGACTCGCGCACACTCAGGTCAAGTCCGCGCGCCAACCCCTGTCGGACCGGCTTGCCGTCCTTGAGTTCGCCCAGCGTCTGCCAGAACTTACCGCCGGGCTTCTTGGCCGACTGGCACAGTTCGTACGAAAGCCCTGAGATGGTCTTTGCGGGCGCGTTCGGCGCAGGCAGGAGCTTCGTCGCAGTCGCCGTGACGGTCACTGGCGGCGCCGGCTGGTCGAAGACATCCGACACCGTGAGCCGGACCGTCGGGGTCTTAACGGCGGCGTCCACGATGGCCCGCCGGGCGCTCGGCAGCCGCTCCTCGGCGATTGCCTTGGGCGCGCCCTGGCACTCGGGGTTGTCGAAGACCTCAATCTTATAGGCGAATGCCGGGGAAAATGTCTCGGGAATCTCCCACGAAACCGCCACTTGCTTGTCTGTGCACTCCGCCTTCACGTTCTTGACCTCAGGCTTGTCCAATGTAGGCAGGTCCGGCTGTTTCATGCGCACCAGATTGTCCTTGTTCCCTGGGATGGGCGTCCCCTTCAGGCGCTGCGGAAGCAGGTCGGGTTTGGCCGCATACTCGATGCCGATGTACTCATGGTCGCCTTCGGGAAGGACGTTCAGCACCACATACTGCGTCTTGTTGATCGTGATCACGTCCGACTTGCGCCATGTGCCGTCCTTGCGAAAGTACCCGAACCGGCGGTCCAGCGGACGGACGACCTTCACGTCGGAAAGCGTCTCGATGAACCCGCTGTTCCCGGTGAAGGACTTTGCCTGGACCGGCAGCCGCGCGATGCCGATGAGATGCCACCGGCCATTCTCCACATCCTTAATCCACCGCCCGATGAACGAGTGATTCGCCTTGGGGTCGGTGGGCTGCCACACTCGGCCCAGCATCGTGTACCACCGCTTGCACTGGATGAAACTCCACGGCTCGGAATGAAGCGACGCATTGCAGCCTTCGCCGCCATAGGCATTCTTGAAGCAGAGGTTCGGCGCGACGTCCACAAAGCGCACGGGGTTTCCTTCCTTGTCACCGCCCCAGAACGACCACACTGAGCCAGGCCGGAACGCCTCCTGAAGCTTCTCGTCGGGGTTTGGCGTGCATCCGGGACCATCGGCCAGGAATGAAGTGAAACCGGCGTAGAAGCTGATGTCGTTGGGCTTGGGATTGACGCCGGAGTTCCAATTGGCGTAGTACGTGCCTGACGGCCACCACGGCCAGCGCAGGTCCATCATGGTAATGTCCGCGCCGTTCTCGACTCCCTCGCCGTACCACGTTGCCTGAAGATTGAGAGAAGTCGCGACCACGGTGAGGGCGGCCACGAGAAGCACGCCCAGACCTCGCGCGACTCGCCTTCCACCTACACATTGAGCCAATCGCTTGCACATCTGTGTCATCTTCCTGGGAAGGGACTTCATGGAGACCTTTCCTCTCGCAGTTTTCGAGGCGCGCGTGCCCGGGATACGAACGGGGTATTGGCGCTTGTCCTAGACTAAACCGTGGGATAGCGCAGTGTGTCTGATTCGTGACACATTTCGTACAACATTCAGCGGCCTTGCCACCCGCGCTCACGAAAGGCCCGGTGGACTTAGCAATAAAGCGGTACCCGACAACACCGTCGCCTTTCGCCGGGACCGTCGTCTGCCTGGGGCACCTGTTCAGCCGGGATGGAACCGGAATCCTGGCCGGTGCACATGGTGTGTGCGAGGCGCCAGAACCTGCCCCAGCCTCAAGTCCCGTCGTCATGGCCGTAGCGAACGGGGGCACTCCGTGGTATTGCCGGGTCGGTTGCGGCTGATGGAAGGCCAAAGCTTCATCGTTGACGGGGCACGGATTACGGCCTACACTTCCGAAATGTCGTCAGCGGCAGCTTCTTCGGCAGAAGTCAACCTCATCTGGGGACTGCCGCGGTAAGCTTGGCAAGACGCCAGGGGGCGGCCATGGCGCCCGGGAATTCGTTTTTCGCAGGATACGCCCCAGCATCGGCCCGTTTCTCGCGAGCGAAGCGGGCGGATCGCGGTGTCAACACGCAACCCGAGCGCCTTCTGTGCCGCGCATTATGTCGCCTCGATGTTCGGTGCGGGAAGCACCTCTCCGGTAACCGATCAGGGCCTCGCTCCATGTCCGACTGAGGCAGAACACAGATGGCCAGTAGCATGAGATCACCGAGATGAAGACATGCCATCAGGAAGCACGAACCACTTCATGCAGACATCGTCACGGGTGGCGAATCGTGCGTCTGGTGAGCGTGCTTCTTATCATCGCCTTCCTCTTTACTGCGGTTTCTGCCAATCTTCGTGCCACATGGTACGGAGAGAATGTGGAAGATGGCGCCGACATCATGTTTATGGATGTCTGCTGGCCCTGGTGGCCCGAGAGCACGTACTTCGCCAACTGGAACTTCGGCACCAACCCGACCGGTATCGGCGGGTACGGTGGGTTTACCGGCGGGATACAATCCCTCGGCCCGGACCATCGCCCGAATTACGGCCCTGAAATCCAGGCCGCGTGGCGGCCCGGCTCCGTGTGGTCGTTCTGGGGAGGCAACAAGGAAGGCGAACCCGTCCGCGTCGTCGCCTCCTCAGAATACGCGTATCCGCGTCAGTACATCGGCGAAGGCGCCAGCGGCTCGCTGGGCGGATCGTGCTGGCCGTTCATCAAGCAGGGGCAGTGGTACACGATGCTGATGCGGGTGTGGGAGCCGGTGGACGTGACCAATCCGCAGTACTCCTACATCGGGCGTTGGGTCAAGGATGTCAGCACCGGCCAGTGGCACCTCTACGGCATCATGCGCTTACCGGTGCCGGCGTCGTCTTTCCGGGGCAATGCGGGGTTCCTGGAAGACTGCGGCAACGCCGGGCGTTCAGTACGGTCCATGTACCGGCGTTTGGGATATTACCGCAAGGCCGGGCAGTGGCGGTCATCGAACGTCGTCTCCTACAACGAGAACAAGAAAGGGCAGCTCGACAACTACTGGGTGGTGCAGGTCAAGCCCGAAGGAGACCATGAGATCCTGGCCATGGAATTGTCGGCCAATCCGAAGCTGCTGCCACAAAAACTATTTGGAACGCCCCTGGAATTCGGTAGGAAGCATGAGTTCAGGGCCAAGCAACCGGAACAGCCGACGCTCGATAAGCCGAAGGTCGCCTCCGTGACCGCCGAGTCCAACGGGCGACAGGTGCTGGTTTCGTGGGAGATCCCTGCCGATTCGTCGCCGCAGTTCCTCTATCGCGTCGAAGTATTTGGCAACGCTGCATGCCAAGGGGAACCCGTCGTCGTCCGTCAGGAGCGCATGCCGACGGTGCGCATGGTTCTGCTTGATGCCGTCGTCGCCAATCCTACGGTGCGATTTTCGTTGACCGATGTCTTCGACCAGACGATCGCTCCGATGGTCGTCACCGCGAAGGCTTCGGCCAATCCATGGACGGCAACCGCCGATACGGTGGCGCCGGGGCTGTCCTATGAACTGCTGCACCAGGACAAGGTGCGCCACGAGAACTTCTTCTTCCCGCCTTGCGCGAAATTGGAGCAGAGCAAACGCGAGGAGCATCACTGGTTGTCCCTGAATGAACTCGGCACTGGCAGAGCGGTGCAGCAAGGCATTTCCCGGGGGTTTGACACCTCGCTGGCCGGAACGCGGCGGGCGGGATATGCCTTCCGGTTCAAGGGTTTTCTGCGCGTACCCGCCACTGGCCTGTATGTCCTGCGCATGCAGGGAGCGGATGGATACCGCATCACAATTGATGGTCATGAGGCACTGACCTG
The DNA here is from genome assembly GCA_026692735.1 of Planctomycetota bacterium. Classification (GTDB taxonomy): domain Bacteria; phylum Planctomycetota; class SZUA-567; order H5-PLA8; family H5-PLA8; genus JAPLOD01. The sequence continues at coordinate 14,468 of JAPLOD010000140.1, forward strand.
GGACGGCCCGCACGGTCCAGCCGAACGCTCCGCTGCCGTGCATGTTGCCGAGGGCCACCACGCCTTGGAGGTGGAGTACTTCGTCGACAAGCCGGACGTTCCGTTCTTCAGGCTGGAGTGGGAGGGGCCCGGCCTGCCGCGCCAGGAAATTCCCTCTTCGGCCTTGCTGCACAAAGATACCGGCCAGATCCCCGTGGCGGCCCTGACCACGTCTGGCGGAAACGATGGCACCGCCTCTCTGAAAGTCGTGGTAGATCCGCGAGGGCACACGACCAATAAGACCCGCTTATTTCTCGGGAAGATGCAGATCGCTGAAAGCAACGGTCCATCCTTGACCTACGACGGCCCCATGCTCGATGGCGTCAACAATCTGTGGACGCGGATCGTCTACGACACCAAGTGTACCGTCGACTCCGAACCGACGACGCTGGCGGTCCATGGTCCTGAGGTGAAGAATGGCTGGGCCTTGACCGTTGCCGGCGAAGCCAAAGCGGTTCGAGGTGTTTGGCAGACCGCTCCAGATGCTTTCTCATTCATGGGCGAAGGAGAATATGTCATCACCCGCCGCGTTGCCGGCGACTTCACCCTGACCTGCCGCATTGATTCGTTTGCCGGTTCCAGAGGTGAACCGGTCAATGGCTCCTCCTGGGCCGGTTTGACGGCGAGGGAACATGGCGACCGGAACAACCGGGCGTGGGGTGAGGAGTTCGGCGTCTTCCAGATGGCGCATCATGGACTGCGCACCACGCCCGATTTCAGCGACCTTGGCGATGGCCGGTGCAACGACTACGAACTCCCCAAGGGCCACCCCTGGGTGCGCATGGTTCGCCGGAGGCAGGTCTGGACGGCCTGGTCGTCGGCCGATGGGAAGAACTGGCAGCTCGGAGCGACCCATCTCAAGCCCATGGCGGCGAGCATGGATGCCGGCGTGATCTTCCGCGCCTTGCCGCAGGACGCTCAGGCCTATTTTCATGCGAAGGTTTCGAGCGTGACCTTGGAGGCAGGAGTGGCCAAGGATGTGGTCATACCGGTTCCCGTTGCAGCCACCCATACGGATGGGTCCCGACTGACCGGCGTGGTCATGGCACGGTCCGACGCCAAGGTCGTTGTGGTCCGCTCGTCAGAAAGAGGACTGTTTCGCTCCACCGACGACGGCAAGACCTGGCTTGCTGCAAACGGAAACTTGAGCGGAGCCGCCAACGTTGTTCGCAGCATCGCCATCCATCCGAAGGATTCGCAAATCATGTTTCGCGCCGCCGGTCGCGCTGCGGACTCCGCTGCGTGGGATGGCGGCTTGTGGAAGACGACGTCACTTGCCCCGACGCGCCGATGCCGCTCTTGGGACGCGGCAAACCTGCCTTGTCGGCAGCGGTGAAAACCTCTCATGACTACATCAGCCATGATGGAGGGAAAAGCCTGCGACCGATCTGCGAATGGAATGAGTTGGGATATCTGAATGTAGTCTTCGACAAAGGTTCCTGGGCGGAGCCCTGCTATGCCACGACGCACGGATATGGCCAGTCTCTGCACGAACGCAAGATGTTCCTCTCTCCTGGAATCAAGGCCATGGAGTGTCTCCGGCCCTTTACGGCCTTGGCCAGTTCAGGCCGTGGCGACATCCGCGAGGGACGCGTTCTGCTTCAAGCCCTCGATCCCGCGAAGCCGGGCCGGCTTTTCCGCAGCGATCATTACGGCTTCCGGTGGGAATGGATCGTGCCTGGCGGTGACGTGCCGAGCGGCGGCTATATCGCGTTATGTGGCGAATACGTGCAGGGCAAACTCTGGTGGTTACTGGCAACCGACGGGCTGTACCGGTCTGACGATGGTGGCAAGACCTTGAAGAAGGTAATGGACGAGAAGGGGCTGAATCAGTGAGCACTGTTTCTCCTGTACTGCCGACGTGTAGCGGTTACGACGCCACGCTGGAGCCACTTCGAGTCGTTGACCCAGCCTATCATTGTGTAGACCGCCCAGGAGTGCTCAGCATGCGCATTCTGCCCACCGCCCTCACCTTTGTTGTCGCGTGCTTCATCGGAACGCTTACGGGAGAACGACTGCCCCTGAAGACGGCTTCGGGCGAAGCCTTGGTCCTCGCTCCCGCTGAACTGTAAGCCGGGTGAACGCGTGCCTTGTCATTCATCTGCGAGGAGACTCATGCTCAAGCCGTCCTTTCCAATGCTTCTTGGCGTGCTTGTCCTGCGATTGGCGAATCCGGCGCTGCTAGGCGGGGCGGAGGGCACGTTGGCTGAATACGTCAAGGTGGACGTCAGAGCCAGTCCGAGCGGAAAGTGGAACGCCTACGAGACCCGGACGCTGGCGACAATGCCGGAGTTCAAGTCCGGCGCGCCGGTGCAACTCAGCAAATACGGCGGGCGCATGGACCGGAAGGAGACAGCGACCGGCTTCTTTCACGTCGCGAAACTTGACGGGCGCTGGTGGATGGTCGATCCGGAAGGGTGTCTGTTTGTTTCAGTGGGGATCAACACCGTCTCACCAATGATCAAGCCCGGTGCCGGGAATGACGAAGACACCAACAACGATTCGGACAAACGCACTGATGTCAATGCTGAAACCAACGACAAGGGAATCAGGAGTATCGCCGATCTCCTGCACGACAACGGGTTCAACACGCTGGGGTGCTGGTCGGCGACCGAGTTGTTCTGCAAGTCTTCCACGCCGTTCCCCTACTGCCTGCGCTGGAACTATATGCTCACGTACCGCCACCAACGCCAGAAGAACTACCCCGGCAAGGAATCGGTCGAGGCCCTCTATCCGTTCGATCCGGAATTCGAGACCTTCTGCGAGGAGCACTCGAAACAGTTGGAGGCGACCAAGAACGATCCCTGGTTGCTGGGCCACTTCATCGACAACGAGATGCCGCTGGACGAGGATAACATCGTCAATCATTACCTCAAGTTTCCGCACGACGACCCGTGCCATCAGGCGGCCGCGAAGTTCATGGCATCGCGCAAGGGCGGAAAGCCGCAGAAAGACGATGACAGGGCTTTTCTACAACTGGTCGTCAGCGAGTATTACAGGAAGGTCTACACGGCGATCAAGCGGCACGACCCCAACCACATGGCATTGGGATCGCGTTTCCATGGCAAAGCGTTGCATTCTCCGTCGGTTTTTAAGGGTGCCGGCCCGCACACGGACCTGATCTCGGTCAACTACTACCACAGCTGGGGGCCGACGAAGGATCACCCGCTGGATGCTTGGGCAGACTTGGCTGGCAAGCCGATCCTGATCACCGAGTGGTATGCCCGGACCGGCGGCAAGGGCGGCGCCGGGTGGTACGTCAAGACCGAGTCTGACCGCGGCAAGTTCTACCAGCACATGGCCATCGGCCTGCTGGAGAACCGCAACTGTGTCGGTTGGCACTGGTTCAAGTACTCCATGATGTTCACCGGCGACAACCAGCCTTCGACCGACTTGTTTTCTGCGTGCAAGGCCCTCAACACGCACCTGTACTCGCTGGCCGACTTCTTCCTTGGCAAGAAGTAAGGGGGCTGCAAGACATGTCCATCAGGAAAAGGCAGTGTGGAGATTAGCATGAGACAGTTGGTGGTGTTGATGACCGCCGCCGCCTTGGGACTCTGTTGCATGGCTGCCGGTGAAGAGACGCGGCTCGGGGATTTGGCCCATCTTGAGTTGGTGAAAGTCGGCTGGGGAAAGCCAACCAAAGACAAGGCGGTATCCGGCCAACCGATACAGATGGCGGGCGAGAAGTTTGAGCACGGGTTGGGCGTGCATGCCCCGTCGCTTGCCGCGATCAATCTTGACGGCAAGGCCGAAACGTTTCATGCCGTTGTTGGCGTAAACGATCTCGGTAAATCCGAGCGCGGCTCCGTGGAGTTCATAGTGCGCGGGGATGGAAAAGCTCTTTTCAAGAGTGGCCTGATGCAGGGCGGCGACAATCCCAAGACGATCGATGTGGCCTTGACCGGCGTAAAGCAGCTCAAGCTTGAAGTTACTGACGGCGGTGACGGCATAAGTTCTGACCACGCCAACTGGGCCGATGCAGTTTTTACGTGGAAAGGCACCGCTCCGATACTGACGGAAGCGCCTGACAGCGAAGCCATCCCCGAAGAGACGTATCCACCGCTGGAGAAACTGGTGAAGTCGCCGGGCGGCACGACCTACTTTGTCGATCCTGCGAGTGGTAACGATGAGAACTCCGGAACCCAAGCCGACAAGCCTTGGCGGAGTCTCAAGATGGTGAACCGTCTTCTCCTGGCATCCGGAGACAGGATAGAACTGAAGCCGGGTGCCTTTGCCGAGACCTTAAGACCTTCGGGTGAAGGTACGGTGACGCAACCGATTGTCATCCAGTTTGCCCCTGGCGAATACGACTTTCATCCGGAGGATGCGCTCAAGCTCACACTGCACATCAGTAACACGAACGATGCGCCGAAGGCACCCAAGGCCATCGCCTTGGCGTTCCAGGGGATTCGTCACGTGCAGGTGTTGGGCGGAGCGGAGGGCAAGAAGAGCGACCTCTACATGCGTGGCAAGATGATCCAGACCTTCTTCGATCATGCAGAGGATATTCGCTTAAACGGGTTAGCGTTCGATTATCGTCGGCCAACCACGTCGGAGTACACGGTGGTGGATGTCGCCGCCGATCATGCCGATCTTGCCATTCACAAGGATTCCAAGTACGCCATCGAAAATGGCCGGATGGTCTGGGTGGGAGAGGGCTGGCGCCACAACGCCTTTCAGCAGCTCCAGCAACAGGGGGATACATCGGAAGGCACCCTATGGCGCGATGGAATTCGCTTTGGCGATGTTTCGAAGATCGAGGAGCTATCGGCCGGCAATATCCGCGTGCATTTCTTTAGGAACCCGGGATTTGTCAAGGGCCGGGTCTGGCAGGAGCGCGATCCATTTCGCGCTTGTACCGGGTCATTCGCACGCAACAGCAAGGATATCACTTGGGTGAATTGCTCCTATCACTACATGCACGGCATGGGATTGGTCAACCAGTTCTGCGAGAACCTGACTCTGAGGAAAGTTGAGCTTTCACCGCGGCCCGGCTCGGGGCGCACCTGCGCCTGCTGGGCCGATTCCATCCAGGTGTCCGGCTGCAGAGGTAAGTTCATCGCGGAGGAGTGCACGTTTTCGGGTACGCAGGACGATCCGATAAACGTTCATGGTACCCATTTACGAATTGTGGGGCGCCCGGCTGCAGATCAGTTGCTCGTGCGATTCTGCCATGGCCAGACCTACGGGTTCGAGGCCTTCTTCGCGAGAGACGACATCGACTTCGTCCATGCGAACTCTCTGCGCATTTTCGCGTCCGGTAACGTGAAGAAAGCGGAGATGAAGGGGGAAAGAGAGATGCTCCTGACGTTGGAGAAACCTGCGCCGGATGGCATCCTTACCAACGATGTCATTGAAAATGTCACTTGGACCCCGGAGGTCGAGATTTGCAACTGCAAGATAGAAATGTGTTCCACTCGCGGATTCCTGCTCACCACCCGGCGGAAGGTGCTGGTCGAGGACAATACCTTCACGAGGACCGCGATGTCGGCCATCCTGGTTTCGAATGATGCGCGGAGTTGGTTTGAGTCCGGGCCCGTGCGAGACATGACCATTCGCCGCAACCGTTTCATCAGATGTGGCATCGATATCTGGCCCGAAAACAGTTCGGCCAAACCGGAAGAACCGGTGCACGAAAACGTCCGCATTGAGGGCAATCTCTTTCACAACGCCGGAATTAACGCAAGAAGCGTGAAAGGACTGGTGGTCGTCGGCAACAAGTTCACATCAGGAAGCATCCAGTTGCGAACCCAGGCATGCACGGATGTGACGAATGAGAATAACTCGGTCAACGCCAAGCCATGAAGGGTCGTTCTGGCTGTACGCTGTAACCGTGGGAGTGGCCTGGTGGAGGCGTTCCCGGCGGGGCAGTGAATGGCATGTGGTGGCTCGGGTTGATCCTCGGTCCCCTGGCAGCGCAGCGAGACGACGGCGACGTCCGACAGGGCGAGCCCTTGGGAGCGCAGCTTCTCGATGTCCTGCGCGACCTAGTCTTCAAACAAGTGCGTTGAAAGCACAAGAAAACTCGAAATGCCGAGTCTTCATAGGCGTCTGAATGGTATCTCAAGCCGTTCAGCAGCCGACGAGGAGGGCATTTCGAGTGAAAGCGGAAGATCGCCGGAATCTGC
>JAPLOD010000141.1 GCA_026692735.1 Planctomycetota bacterium
GGCCGCGCCAACTTCAAGGGCGGCGTGACGCTGGACGGCTCGCCCCTGCCCGCCGTGGACGACGGCTCGGCCTCCCACGACACCATGGAGGGCCTGCCCAGGCCCGTCGAGAGGAAGATCGAGGCCGCCATAAAGCCCGCCGCCACCGACGAGAAGTACATCGTCGAGGGCGAGATCGCTCGCGGCGGCATGGGCGTCATCCTCAAAGCCGCCGACCGCGACATCCGCCGCCCGGTGGCGATGAAAGTGATGCTCGACGCCAAGTCGCCCAAGGACAAGGCGCGCTTCGTCGAGGAGGCCCAGGTCACGGGGCAGCTTGAGCACCCCAACATCGTGCCGATCCACGAGCTGGGCATTGATGCCGAGGGCCGGCTCTTCTTCACGATGAAGCTGGTGAAGGGCAAGAGCCTGGGTGATGTGCTGAAGGCGTTGAAGAAGCACGACCCCAAGGCGGAGCAGGACTACCCGCTGGGCCGGCTGCTCAACGCCTTCATCAATATCTGCAACGCCATGGCGTTCGCTCACGCCAAGGGCGTCGTCCATCGCGACCTGAAGCCCGCCAACATCATGCTCGGCGACTACGGCGAGGTGCTGGTGATGGACTGGGGCCTCGCCAAGCCCGGCGCCGCCAGGATTCGCTCCAGCGGTTTGTCCAGCGGCGTGAAGGTCGGCGAGGCGGAGCACGCCGAAGAGGACGCCGGCGTTGATTCGGACTCCAGGGACAGGGAACTGGCCGAAGCCGTGAAGAGCCTGCGCCAGGAGACCGGCGGCGAGCTGACGATGGATGGCACGATCATCGGCACGCCGCACTACATGCCGCCGGAGCAGGCAGACGGGAAGATCGAGGAGATTGACGCCCGCAGCGACATCTACAGCTTGGGCGCGATGCTCTACGAGATTTTGACGCTCCAGACGCCGTGCGAGGGCAAGGGCATCTTCGCGCTCATTAAGAACGTGAGCGAGGGAAACATCACGCCGCCCGACCAGCGCGCCCCGAAGCGCAACATCCCCAAGGAACTGTCCGCGATCACGATGAAGGCCCTGGCGCAACGCAAGGAAGACCGCTACCAGCGCGTCGAAGACCTCCGCCGCGACATCGAGTTGTTCATCGAGGGACGGGCAGTGAGCGCGAAGGAGGACACGTTCGCCGAATCGGTCGTGAAGTTGGTGAAGAGGAACAAGACGGCCAGCGTCGTGGGTGGCTTCGCGACAGCGGTGCTGCTCGTAGTTCTGGCCGGTAGCGCATGGATCAACTACGAAGCCCGGCAGAGGGCTGAGATTTCTGAGGCGACTGCACTGTCTCAGAAGGAAAGGGCAGAAGACGCGTTGGCAGAACGTGATAGGTCGGAGACTGCCCGGCGTGCAGAGCAGAAGAAGTCTGTGCCGGCTTTTGTAGACGGTGCACGTCAAGCACTGAGTCTGAGGAAGTTTGACGACGCTATGGTCCAGTTGAACGCTGCGTTGGAATACGATCCTGACAATCCCGACGCCCTGCGGCTGAAGGGCCAACTCTTTGTCTATCGCCAGGACTTCTCAGGCGCCAAGGCCCTTTTCGACAAATACCTTGAGTTAGCGCCCTCAGATTCGACAACGCGAAGGATGGCCGAGGTCGTGGCAAGGTCAGTGCCAGGTAAAGAAGGTTGTTCGGTGGAACTGGCAGATCTGTTCCTGCGTCAGAAGGCGCACTATTTTGCAGAAGCTTTCGCGGCCAAGCGCGAGAAGCTTGTCGCCGCATATGTCCAACGGCTTGATGCGGCCTGGCGTGGCATGGGCAAACGGCTTCGTATCGATGAATTCAATCGCCTCACCCTTGACTTGGACGCGCAGCGCCAAATCGTTGACGTTACACCCTTGCAGGGCATGCAACTTCAAAGCTTGAGTCTGCGTGGAACGGTGGTAAGAAACATTGCAGCGCTGAAGGGTATGCCACTAATGTACCTAAACATATCGGGCACCTCGGTGACCGACCTACAGCCAACCGCTGGAATGCCCCTTGAGGAACTGCGGGTTGGCGAAAACAGCTTCCGGGGCGCACCAATCTCCGACCTTACCCCGCTGGCTGGCGCTCCACTGAAGAAGCTGAATCTGGACTGTTGTCAGAAAATCAGGGATTTCACTCCGTTGTCCGGCTTGCCGCTGGAGGAGTTGGTCCTCAACAGTACCTTCGTCCGCGATCTGACCTTTGTGAAAGGGATGCCGCTGAAATTCCTACACCTTTGGACTTGCCGAAGCATAGGAGACCTAAACCCTCTTAGTGGATTGAACCTTAAGGGAATCGCGATGTGCGAAACAGCCGTAAATGATCTCTCGCCTCTTCGCGGAATGAAACTCGAATGGTTTCAGTGCGTCAATATGCCGGTCGCCGACCTGACTCCACTGCAAGGAATGCCGCTGAGGGATCTTAGCATCACGGATTGTTCAGCAGTGAGGGACATCATGCCGTTGAGGGGAATGCCCCTTGAAAAACTTTACCTCGCGGGCACAAGCGTGACCGACCTTGAACCATTGGAGGGGACGTCACTGGTGGAGTTAGGATTCACCCCTCGCAATATCAAGAAGGGGATCGAGATCATCCGGAGCATGAAGAGCCTTGGGCGAATCGACCCTGCAAACGTGGGGCCAAGGCCCGCCGCCGAGTTCTGGAAGCGCTACGACGCCGGGGAGTTCGACAAGTAGTCGGAGCAGGCCCATGGCTGACTTCACCTCATGCCCCCAGTGCCAGACACGCTACCGCACGGCGGGCGTGCCCGTGGGCAAGCGCCTGCGCTGCCGGAAGTGCAAGACTGTGTTCGCCGTCCAGGAAGACGCCGTTAGCACGCCCACGATCCAGAAGCCTGCCGACGAGAAGGCCGAGGCCGACGCCCTGCCGGCGGGCATGGGCCACCGCAGCAGCCTGTCCGAGGCCGGCGTCCAGGGCGGCGTGGTGCTCGGCCAGGACAAGCCGGTCGTCGAGTCGCTCACCGCCGCGACGGGTGACGAGAAGTACGCAGTGGAGGAGGAGATCGCTCGCGGTGGCATGGGCGCAATCCTGAGGGCCGTGGATCGCGACATCCGGCGTCCCGTGGCCATGAAGGTCATGCTGGGCGAGGCCGACGAGCGCAAGCGCGCCCGGTTCGTCGAGGAGGCGCAGGTCACCGGCCAGCTTGAGCATCCCAACATCGTCCCCATCCACGAACTGGGCGTGGACAGCGACGGGCGGCTGTTCTTCACCATGAAGCTGGTCAAGGGCCGCAGCCTGGAGCAGGTGCTGAAAGCGATGAAGAAGGGCGGCGAGGGCGGCATGTCGCTCGGCGCCTTGCTCAACGCCTTCGTCAACGTCTGCAACGCCGTCGCCTTCGCGCACTCGAAGGGCGTCCTGCACCGCGACCTGAAGCCGGCGAACATCATGCTGGGCGACTACGGCGAAGTCCTGGTCATGGATTGGGGCTTGGCGAAGATCATCGGGACGGCGAGTAATCGGGATATTGGGCCTCCGGCTTCGCAGCCGATACCGGCAGGCCAAGAGCCTGAGACAGGCGACAGCCCGGACTCGAAGCTTCAGCGCATCGTCAGCAGCTTCCGGCAGGAGTCGGGCGTCGAGCAGACGATGGACGGCACGGTTGTCGGTACTCCGGTCTACATGCCGCCCGAACAGGCCAGCGGCGAAATCTCCAGGCTGGACCAGCGCAGCGACATCTACTCGCTCGGCGCGATCCTGTACGAGCTTCTGATGCTGAAGCCGCCCGTGGAAGGCAAGACGATCTACGTTCTGCTGAACAAGGTCGTCACGGGCAACATCACTCCACCGGAGCAGCGTACGCCGGACCGGCAGATAGCGAAGGAGTTGTCCGCCATCGCCATGAAGGCCCTGGCCACCAAGCCGGAGGACCGCTACCAGACTGTCGAGGAACTGCGGCGGGATATAGAGCTGTTCATTGAGGGGCGCGCTGTCAGCGCCAAACAGGACACGGCTTTGGAGACGGTGGTCAAGGTGGTGAAGCGGAACAAGACAGCCAGCATTGTTGCCGCAGCAGCCTTCGTATTGTTATCACTTGGCGGCGGAGTGGCCGCGTGGGTCAACTATGAGGCCAGACAGCGCGCAGAAAGTTCGGAAGCAGTCGCGCTTTCCCAGAAGGATCGGGCGGAAACGGCGTTGGCGGAACGCGACAGGGAGCAGGCGCGGCGGGAAGCCGAGGAATCACGCGCCAATGCGGATCGAAGGAAGTCCGCGCCTTTGTTCTTGGAGATGGGCCGTCGGGCAGTCTTGCGGAAAGACTTCGATGAGGCGTTACTGCAAGTACAGGTCGCCATTGGCTACGATTCAGAGCTGCTGGATGCCAGGATGCTCAAGGCCCAACTGCTGATCGTCACGAAGGCGTATGACGCGGCGGTTACGGAGCTGGATGGATATCTGAAGCTCTGCGGAAATGATAGGCTTGCGCTCCGCCTGAAACAGCTCGCGGAGGACGCACAGACGGCGGAGACACCAGAAGTAAACACCAGCTTCGCGGAGGTGTTCACGAAACAGAAGGCGTACGTTCTTGCAGAAGTGACGACTGGCGCCTCTGAGGACCTCATGGTGCTCTACCGGAAGCGCATCGAGCAGGTCTGGCCCAAGACCACCTTTTACAGGGATGACAAAGGGTATCTGACTCTCTCACTTGGCAATAGGAAGAACGTCCACGACCTTTCAGCCCTCGCGGGAATCCCGATCCAGAGGCTTGATCTCGACACCCCCAGCATACGCGACCTGGGAACGGTGAAGGGCGTGTCTCTCCGCGTCCTCGGCCTGAGCAATACGGATGTCGTAGACCTGACTCCACTTCGCGAACTGCAGCTTTCAGAACTCGACCTGCATGCCTGCCGGAAAGTGCGGGACATCAGCCCCCTCACCAAGATGCCGCTCAAGGCTCTGAACCTGTATGCCACTTCGGTCGATGATATATCCCCCTTGGCTGGGATGCGAGTGATCCACCTCGACATTACCGGCTTGCAGGTCAAGAGTTTTGTGCCCCTGAAGGGCGTGCCGCTTAAGTCTCTGGGCTGTGCTGGCACCACCCTAACCGATCTGGCGTCTCTGCGAGGCATGCCGCTTGAGAATCTGGATGTGTCGCGGACTGCCGTCTCGGACTTGACGCCGCTAGAGGGAATGCCGCTCAGGAGCCTGGGTATGGAGCATACGCCGGCGACCGACCTGTCACCGCTGACCAAAACACGTCTGCAATCGTTCTGGTTCACTCCAAAGACCATCACGAGGGGTGTAGATGCCATCCGTAGCATGAAGGCTCTAAAGACGATCGGCTTACGACATGACATGATGTGGCCCGCCGCCGAATTCTGGAAGCGTTACGACGCCGGGGAGTTCAACAAGTGACGCCGCGCCGCCGCCATTGCCATCGGCCGTCCGCCGCCGTATAACTCCGGCCTGCATCGCGCTTATGCGGGGGAACCATGCCGGCAGCGTCTCTGACGAAGCCTTCGCACGGGCCGCCCAACGGCACCGTCCGTCACCCCACGTTCCCGTCACCATGTCCAGAGGATCACGATGACCAAGCACGACATCTCGCTCAAGATCGCCCAGCAGGCCGACGTTGACCAGGTCGTGGCCAAGCAGATCGTGCAGATGACGCTCGACGCCATGATCGAAGCCCTGGCCACGGAGGGCCGCCTGGAACTGCGCAACTTCGGCGTCTTCGAGGTGCGCGTCAGCAAGGCGAGGAAAGCCAGGAACCCCAAGACCGGCGCAGAGGTCTCGGTGCCGGAAGGGCGGCGGGTGAAGTTCGAGGCCGGGAAGATGATGGCGGAGCGTGTCGCCAGCGGCGCCAAGGCCGGCGCGATGAACACCGCCGCCCCGGTAGCCAACGGCCCAATTGCCACCGCTGGGTAGCCTGCACCAAGACGCCGCCATCTGGCCCGATGGATAGGCTCGTCTCGGGGCTCGTTTCCGGTGATCTTGACGATGGTCGCAAGATCATACCGCGCCGCCGAGATCGTCGTTGTGGCGCCGCAAGGTGCCCTGCTTGTCAGGGGTACCGGGCCGCCCAGCGGGAGGGCTACGCCACGTACTTCGCCTTCGCCGCCTTGCAGCTCTTGCCCCGGACGGCCTTGTAGACGACGTTCACGCT
>JAPLOD010000142.1 GCA_026692735.1 Planctomycetota bacterium
TTGATGCCTTGATTGACCATTATCGGGCGGACATATTCTGCGAAATCGACTTTCTCGACAGTGTGGACAGGGCGGGGGAACGTAACTTCCTCCGAGAAAAACTCCTCGACGCCGCCGAAGATGCCGCGAAAGCGGAAGCCGCCCACGCCAGCGTGGAAACCGCGGCGTTGGCCGAAGCCGCCTTGGCCTACCCCATCACCACGAAGATCACCGCCCGATGCGCCAGGAAGTTGCCGCTGCCGGGCGTCTCGTACAGCAACCAGGAGTCTGCCTGCGAGGCGACCATAGGGGTTGGGGGACAGCTCAGCCCGCAGGCCATCCAGGAGAAGACGCTCGAATTGTTCGCCTACCTCTCGACCGCCGTTGACGCTCAGTTCAACGGCGCCGGTAGCGGGCGGCGGGGAACGAGCGGGCGGAACCGTCCGGTCTCTCGGCCTGCCGCGGGATTCGGCAGAGGGGATTGCGTCTGGGCGCCGTCGTGAGCGCCACGACCCGGCTCACCAGCCGAGCGGCGCTGGACGCCGGGCTCAGGGCCGCCGGGAAAGCCCCGAATTCCGGCCCATCAAGAACGGCACGGCGGCCAAGACGGCCCAGATCAGCAGCGATAGCCACAAGGAATCCATGAAGTAGCTGAAGACCATCATCACCGCGCCTGTCAGCATGAACGGGTATGAGGGACGTCTGCGACCGTAAACGAAATAGGCAAGGCCCACGGTCGAGATGAGCAAGGAGAGGAACAAGCCGCCTGCGTCCACACACTCAACGTTAGCCGCCCACGGGGCAAATGCAATCGAAGCGATCGTCGCCCTGTCTGCTCCGTTTCGGAGTCGCCCCGAAACCGACGCGGGCATGGCCGCCCCGTAGTCGCGGCGATACTCGCGGCTGAGGTGCTGTTCCTCTGGGTCGTCTCCGACTTCTCGCTGATTGATGCCATCGAGAGCGGCATCGTGAAGGTGCCGCGTGTTCCTGTGGCGGACAACGCGGTCACCGGCGACCAGCCCACGTACCGCGACTTGTGGCTGCGCATCCGCGAAGACCTGCCGAAGAAGGGCCGCTCCACGCCGATTTCACCGGCCAGCCGAAGTTCATCCTCAGCACCAGCCACTTGCCGACGAAGACGGAGAACGCTCCCATCGTCGGGCAGAGCAGCATCCACACGCTCGACGACCTGAAGAAGCGTAGGCCGCGTGAGGTCGCCTTCCTGATCGCCAAGCTGGTGCTGGAGAAATACTTCCGCGCCGATGGCGAGAAGAAGACGGACCGCCCTGCCAAGCACCAGTTCGACGCCGATGTGCAGGTGTGGCGGTTCCCGGAAGTGCTGCGCATCACCGAGCAATGGCTTGCGCAGTGCGTGACCTGCAAGGACGACACGTTCCCGCAGCTTCTCCTGCTGATCCAGCACGCGCACTCGGCGGCCGAACGCATCTACCAGTCCATCGTGCATGCCGATCCCGGCCCCAAGCGGCTGCTGCCGATCCCAAAGGCGTATGACACGGTGGGCAGCACACGCGGCGTGGATTTCGACACCGTGAAGCCGACCATGCCCACTCGTGCGGACAAGTGCCACATCTCGCACGTGGTCGCCGACACTGAATCCTGGGAACAGAAGATAGCCCTCACGCTGGAAGATGACGACATGAAGGAGGTCATCTGCTACTTCAAGAACGACATCCACGTGGGCTTCACCATCCCGTACACGCTCAGCGGCGACCGCAGGAACTACGTGCTGGACTTCATCGTGCGGCTGGACGACGGCCACGGCCGGGACAACCCGTTGAACCTGATCCTGGAAGTCACCGGCGACAAGGACGCGGCGAAGAAACAGGCCAAGGTGTCAACGGCCAGGGCGCTGTGGGTTCCGGCCGTGAACAACGCGGGCGTGTGGGGGCGGTGGGCGTTCATCGAAATCACAGACCCGTGGGACGCGAAGAAGACCATACGAAGTGTCCTTCGGAATCCCGCGTAGCTTTGACCGCGTGCCGCGTCTATGTTATAGGCTAGATACGAGGAGGGACGGTGGGAAAATGGCGGACGCGCGCATCTATCATTTTGATCGTCCTCCGTTACAGGAGACGGTCTTGGGCATTCAGTTCATCCCCATGCGAAAGTTCAACGCTGCGCATTTGGGCGCCTTCTGGAAGACACTCGGGGCCGAGTGGCGTGACGTGAACGGTGCTGCTGCCCTCGAACAACAGTTTGAGTATTTCGATGCGCGTGCCTTCGCGGGTGAAATGGGCTTCCGGCTCCAGTTTGGCGGCGAACCGGCCGCGAGGCTGCAGATACCGAATGCTGCCGGTGACCGCATGATTCAGGTGCAAAACGGGCGGCTGCTCTACAATTGGCTGCGGAGTGGGCCCGCCGTTCCGGGGCCAACCCAGATCGAAACCAGACGCAACGCCTACCCGCACTACCCAGAGATTCGTGGCCAGTTCGATGATGTGCTACGCAGGTTCAGGCAGTTTGTCGCGGCAGAGGGATTTGGCGAATTGGCGGCAAACCAGTGGGAGGTCACGTACGTCAATCACCTGCCGAAGGGCACCGTATGGAATAGCCCCGGCGATTGGGCCGCTCTTTTTCCACGCCTCCCGATGCCTGCGGCTCAACTTGAGGTGGCTGAACTGGAAAGTATGATAGGGGAATGGCATTACCATCTTCCAGGGAAACGAGGCCGTCTGCATGTTCAGCTCCGGCACGGAGTTGCTGGCAAGGAGCAAGTTCTGGTTCTTACTTTGACTGCACGAGGTCCGGTGTCTCAGGATGTGCCTATGGGCGCCGGACTGGACATTGGACGAGAGGCCATTGTCAGGGCCTTTAAGGTTCTGACATCAGAAGCGGCACATCTATACTGGGGGTATAAAGCATGAGTGTCCTCGAAGCGCAGGCCTTGTCATGTCCCGTTCAGCCCTTCGTCACCACTTGCGCCGTAAGCAGCGGTATACTCGCCCCCGCCTTTGATCAGGCCTTGATCGAGGGCTGGAACCGGCTGTTTAACGCTATGTTTGAATGGGGGGCGGACCCCGCCCAGTTTGCGGACGAAGATATTGAGCCGCCATCCCCTGCGGCAATTTCTGCTGCTGCCAAGATGGCCCAATGGTGGCACGACCACGGATACCCGGCACCGACAATTGCTGCTCCCGATGGAGAGGGCGGGATTTCATTCGAGTTCCGTCGCGGCACGCGGACTGAGCTGGTTGTGGTGCATCCGGATAACACCTCTGAAATAATCTGCTTCGAGAACCATCGCATTGTCGAACGCTCTCCAATATGCGCGGGGTGATCCCATGCCACGGCATCCCGGCGAGGAGCCTCTTTCTGACGATGAAATCATCTACCGGCGTCTTCGCTATTGTGGCGCCTCCCGTCGCTGGGGTAACAATTTATACTGTAGTTGATCTGCGCTTGGCTGTGGTAATTGGAGCCGCTTACGCGTTGTCTCGGCTACAGATCCAAGTACGGCTGACCGTTCAGCCTTTGCTTCAACTCGGCACAATATGGGCTGAACGGGTTTCCACACGCACAAGTCCTCATTTTTCAAAGGCTTCCTGACGATACCCAACAAGGGGGGGTAGCGTCAGGAGAGCCTCTCATGCGTACGTCCTCCCCCTTGAACCTCGAAGACACAGTGACGG
>JAPLOD010000143.1 GCA_026692735.1 Planctomycetota bacterium
CACCCATCAGGCCATGATTCACCGCATGGCGCTCGACCTGCTCCGCGACAGGCAATGCGCCGAGCGTTGGCCCACCCTGGCCGCCCTGCACTACGCGAGGGCGGGGTAGAATGTGCCCGATTTCGATGCTACAGTCTCCAAAAACATCAAGTTTGTCGGACTGCGCTTCGAGTACGGGCACTCGAACGGCATCGTCGTGCAAAATGCCGAGAATGTGGAGATTGCCGGGTGTGTCGTTGCGAACCTCGCTGGCGAGGGCATTTCGGTTAACGGCACAGCAAACACGGTCCGATCGTGTGACCTCTTCAATCTTGGCACGGGCGGCATCTCAGCCAACGGCGGCGACCGAAGAACGCTGGAGCCCGCCAAGAACCTTTTGCTCAACAACCACATCCATCACTACGGACTGTTCAAGCGCACGTATGCGGCTGGAATCGGCGCGCAGGGGTGCGGTCAGATTGTGCGGAACAACTGTATTCATGACGCGCCACACAATGCCGTTCTGTACGGCGGGAACGAGCATCTCTTCGAGTTGAACGAGGTCTACCGCGTGGTGATGGAGACGGGCGATGCCGGGGCGTTCTACACTGGCCGGGACTGGACCAGCCAAGGCAACATTCTGCGGCACAATTTCATCCATGACCTCGGCGGCGGCGACGCCAAACACGTGAACACCATGGGCGTGTATCTCGACGATTGCGACTGCGGTGACACCATCGAGGGCAATATCTTCCTGCGCGCCGGACGCGCCATCATGATCGGGGGCGGTCGTGACAACCCAGTGCTGAACAACCTGGTCGTGGACTGCCCGATCGGCCTGCACATTGACTCACGCGGGATGACGTGGAAACAATGGAATAATCCTACTGATCCAAGCTGGTGCCTCGAGGAGAAAGCCAAGCGGCTCAACTACACGCAGCCGCCGTGGAGCCAGAAGTATCCGCGGTTGGCGGCGATCATGAATGAGGATCCGAAGCAGCCCCTCAACAATCCTGTCCGCCGTAACGTCTTCGTGGACTGCGGCAAGCAGGTGTGCGACTTTGACGGCAATGTCAAGAAGCTTCTCGATAAGCTTGAGATTGCCGACAATCTGGCCGTGAACAGGAGCGGCGCAAAGACAGTGGCCACGGCGCCGGCTATCAAGGGTTTTGCCAGCCTTTCCGGCACTCCGGAGAAACCGGTTGATCTCGGCTTGAAGGACGCGAAGAAGGGCGATTTTGCTCTTCCGAAAGACGCTCCGCTGTTGAAGGAACTGCCCTCATTCGAACCAATTCCGGTTGGAAAGATCGGACTCGTCAAGGACGAGTACCGACAGGAACTACCGGCACGCTGACGATGGGCCATGGCCTTATGCCGAAGATGATCGTCGGCTTTCGCGTAGTCGTGGGAGTGCGTCCGTCCGACGATCACTGTGCCTGTTGTGCCGGCCCCGCGAGGCAAGAAGGATGCAGAATGACGTTCGCAGCGCCCGAGCTTCGTTTCCCTTCGTCCCGTCCTCTCCTCACCGCCGCTACCCCGTTTCCGGACAGGGCCGTTCGTTCCGGCCTCCAGCGCGGCAGCAAGGCGTCGGGGCCGGTCGCCAACCTCGGGACGAATTCAGCCCGAGGTTGCGGCGGTGCGCAGGGCCGAAGGGGCAGAGAAGCGTTCGCCGCAACCCGCTCATTGGCTCGGTGGTTCCTTCTTGCTCCTCTTGTCGTCCTGCTGCTTGTTCCGCTCGACCTCGTCCGGCACCCCATGCCACCACTCGTTCGATCCGTGAAAGTGAACCTGCTTGCCGTGGTCCCAGACCTGGAAGTAGAGCCTCGTCCCTCCGATCTCCTCGTCCGGCCTGACGGCAAACTCGATGTCGAACTCGTGCCCGACCTGCGTCTTCCCTTCCGAGTCCATGTACTCGCGCTCAAGGGACTTGATGCGCACGACATAGGGGAAGGCGAGGACCTCGTTCGTCACCCTCGGCGTCCTGAGAAGCGCGCCGAGGTCCGTGGATGCGGCGCAGCCGCCGCCTGCCAGGAGGTCGGCGTGCTTCAGCCCTGGCTCGGACGTCCGCCAATCCCCGTCGGGGACCGAGAACGTGAGTTCCTTGCCGTCGGCGTGCAGCGTGATGTCGTATTTCCGCTCGCGAAGGTCTTCCTTGATAAGGCTGATCGCCTCCGCCTGCCTGGCCGTCGGCACGGACACGCCATAGACAATCGAGCCCTCGATGACGCAGTCAACGCCATGGGCCCTGAGCAGCGAATCGAGGTGCGCGTGGGTGATTCGGTCATTTCCGCCGATGGTCGCGACGAGGCTCCACCCCTCCGTT